>NZ_JBEUPD010000068.1:0-15439 GCF_040492135.1 Actinomadura sp. NPDC000600 | reverse complement strand
GGCAGGCGATCATCGAATTCGGCTGGATCGAGGAGTCCGCCGACTTCCCCTACAACAACAACTGCACGCACCTGCGGGGCTGCTGGCGAGGTCGGCGCCGGCCACGCCCAGGGCCACGATGGTGCGCGGCCCGCGGCGGCGCGGGCCGGGCCCCGAGGGGGCGGGCGGGCCGGGGGCGTCGCAGCTCTGGTCAGGGGCTTCGCAGGTCGGGTCGTCGACGTCGACTATCAGTGCGCGCAGTAGCCGCACCGCGGGGTCGCGGTCGTCGGCCCGCCCCTCGTCCGCCGGGTCGCGCTCGTCGTCCGGCGGACCGGCGCGGAGAGCCTCGTCGGGGCCCTCGGCAGAGCCCTCAGCGGGGCCTTCAGTGGGGCCCTCAGCGGGGGCCGCGGTACCGGCAGCGTCCCGCGCCGCCAGCGACTCGATGATCGCGTCGGTACGGCGCACCGCGGACAGGTCCACGGGCGGGGCGGCGACCGGGCGGGACGCCGGGGCCGGGGCCGGGGCGTCGCCGGGGCTCGAAGGCTCGTCCGGATCCGGGGCGCCCCGCAGGCCGGTGTGGGGGCCGCGCTCCGTCAAGCGATCGACTCCTCTCTGGCCATCGCCCGGAGCCGGGCCAGAGCCCGGTGCTGCGCGACCCGTACCGCCCCCGCCGACATGCCCAGCACATTACCGGTCTCCTCCGCCGACAGCCCCGCGACGACCCGCAGCAGCACGAGCTCTCGCTGGTGCTCGGGCAGCCGGGTGAGCAGGTCGCGGGCGCGCTGCGCCTCGATGTAGCGGACCACCGTCTCCTCGGGCCCGGGACGGTCGTCCGGACCGTCCGGCAGGTCCTCGGTGGGCACGGCGGCGCGGACCGCGCTGCGCAGCGCGTCCGCGATCTTGTGCGCGGCGATGCCGAAGACGAAGGAGGCGAACGGCCGGCCCATGTCCCGGTAGCGGGGCAGGGCCGACAGGACGGCGATGCAGACCTCCTGGGCCACGTCGTCGGCGATGTGGTACTGCCCGGAGACCCGGCCGAGCCGGGCCCGGCAGTACCGGACGATCATGGGACGCACCTCGGCGATGAGGACCTCGATGGCGCCCGGGTCGCCCTGCACGGCGAGATGGGTCAGCTCCTTGAGGTCGCCGTCGCCGGCGTCGGCGGCGCGCAGCGCCCGCGTCCCGCGGCCGAGACCGCCGGGAGGCGGAGGGGCCGGCCCGCTCGAGGGTTCGGCAGCGCGCGCGGTCATGGTCCCGGCGAAGCATCCCTCGGTCACGTCAAGCATGATGCCCAGCACCCCCGGGCGTGTCTCCACTGTCCTCTACAACGGAATGGTCACAGTGCGGGAGCGAACCTGGAGTTATTACGCGTCGTGGTCACTCCGCTGCCGCGCGTCGCGCGCTTTTCCGGCGAGAACGCGCTTTCTCCGATGAGAACGCAACCCGTCCGTCGGACCCGGCCCTGGCCCGAGGACGGCCCTCCTGCCGGAGACGCAGCGAGACCCCCGCCTGGAGGGGCGGGGGTCTCGCCTACGCTTCCCGGACGGGACGAGCCCGCCGGTCGGCCGTTCTCAGTGGCCGTGGCCGTGACCGTGGCCGTGACCGCCGCCGGCGGCCTCCTCGGCCTCCTCCGGCTTGTCGACCACGAGCACCTCGGTGGTGAGCAGCATGCCCGCGATGGAGGCGGCGTTGGTGACCGCCGAGCGGGTGACCTTCACCGGGTCGATGACGCCCTGGGCGATCAGGTCGCCGTACTCGCCGGTGGCGGCGTTGTAGCCGTGCCCGGCCTGCAGCTCCTGCACCTTGGAGACGACGACGTAGCCCTCCTGGCCGGCGTTCTCGGAGATCCAGCGCAGCGGCTCGGGCAGCGCGCGGCGGACCGCCTCGGCGCCGGTGGCCTCGTCGCCGGACAGGCCGAGGGCGCCGAAGCCCTCCTTGGCGACGTGCACCAGGGCGCTGCCGCCGCCGGAGACGATGCCCTCCTCGATCGCCGCGCGGGTCGCCGAGATGGCGTCCTCGAGGCGGTGCTTCTTCTCCTTCAGCTCCACCTCGGTGGCGGCGCCGACGCGCAGCACGCAGACCCCGCCGGCCAGCTTGGCCAGGCGCTCCTGCAGCTTCTCGCGGTCCCAGTCGGAGTCGCTGTTCTCGATCTCGACCTTGATCTGGTTGATCCGGGCGGTCACCTCGTCCGCCGAGCCCTCGCCGTCGACGATGGTGGTGGCGTCCTTGGTGACGGTGATCCGGCGGGCGCGACCGAGGTCCTCCAGCCCGATCGAGTCGAGCTTGAGGCCGATGGCCTCGCTGACGACCTGGCCGCCGGTCAGGGTGGCCATGTCGCCGAGCATCGCCTTGCGGCGGTCGCCGAAGCCGGGCGCCTTGACCGCGACGGACAGGAACGTGCCGCGGATCTTGTTGGCGACGAGCAGCGCAAGGGCCTCGCCCTCGACGTCCTCGGCCACCACGAGCAGCGGCTTCTTGGTCTGCGCGACCTTCTCCGCCAGCGGCAGGAACTCCTGCACGTTGGAGATCTTGCCGTCCACGATGAGCACGTAGGCGTCCTCCAGGACGGCCTCCATGCGCTCGTGGTCGGTGACCATGTGCGGCGACAGGTAGCCCTTGTCGAACTGGAGGCCCTCGGTGAACTCCAGCTCGAGGCCCATGGTGTGGGCCTCCTCGACGGTGATGACGCCGTCCTTGCCGACCTTCTCGAATGCCTCGGCGATCAGCTCGCCGATCTGCGGGTCCTGGGCCGAGATGGTCGCGACGTGCGCGATCTCGCCCTTCTCCTCGACCTCGCGGGCCGACTTCAGCAGCTGGTCGGACACGTACTGGGCGGCCGCGTCGATGCCGCGCTTGAGGGCGAGCGGCGACGCGCCGGCCGCCACGTTGCGGGTGCCCTCCCGGACCAGCGCCTGCGCGAGGACGGTCGCCGTGGTGGTGCCGTCACCCGCGATGTCGTTGGTCTTGGTCGCCACTTCCTTGGCGAGCTGGGCCCCGAGGTTCTCGTAGGGGTCCTCCAGCTCCACCTCGCGGGCGATGGTGACGCCGTCGTTGGTGATCGTCGGCGCGCCGAACTTCTTGTCGATGACGACGTTGCGGCCGCGCGGGCCGATCGTCACCTTGACGGCGTCCGCGAGAGCGTTGACGCCGCGCTCAAGAGCCCGGCGAGCGTCCTCCTCGAACTCCAGGATCTTCGCCATGCGGATACTCCTCTTTCACGCGATCCGCCCCGGCGGGCCGCCCGAAGGCGGCGCCGACCGGGGCGGGTGCATCACGTCTCGGTGATTACTTCTCGATGACCGCGAGCACGTCGCGGGCCGAGAGGACGAGGTACTCCTCGCCGTTGTACTTGACCTCGGTGCCGCCGTACTTGCTGTAGAGCACGACCTCGCCGACCTTGACGTCGACCGGGACGCGCTCGCCCTTGTCGTCGACGCGACCCGGGCCAACGGCAAGGACGGTGCCCTCCTGGGGCTTCTCCTTGGCGGTGTCCGGAATCACCAGGCCCGACGCGGTGGTGGTCTCGGCCTCAAGCGGCTGGACGACGATGCGGTCCTCAAGCGGCTTGAGAACAACCTTGGTGGCGGTCGTCACGATCTGACCTCCCCTTCGATTGGTCCTCGGCCGGCCATGGATGACCGACCAGCACATGTGACAGAAGAGGCGACCCTGGACCGGCCTGCCGTCGCGGGTGCCAGACCGACCTTCGTCGCTGTGGTTGGCACTCTACCCTTGAGAGTGCCAGTCGTGAGACTATTCCGTGCCCGTTACCCCGTCAACACGGACACGAACCCGCCGACCGGCCGTCTCCGGACGTTCACCGGGCCCGGGGTTCCGCTTCCTGCCGCTAACTTCCACCCTATGGACATCGCGTCGTTCCGGGCCCTGCGCACCCCCTCCGGCCAGGCGCTCCTCAGGGAGGCGGCCGAGGCGGACGTGAGCGAGGACGGTCTGCTCGCCACGGCGTCGCGGCTGCGCGAACGGCACGACGACCCCTCGCTCGTGGCCGCCGCGCTGACCCAGGTGCGGTTGCGGGCGCGGGCCCGCGCCAAGTTCGGGGCCGACGCCGACCGCATGTACTTCACGCAGGCGGGGCTTGAGCAGTCCACCCGCGCGAGCGTGGCGGCCTACCGTGCCGCACGGTTCGCGGACCGGCTGCCCGGGGCGCGCGTGCTGGAACTGGGGTGCGGGATAGGGGCCGACCTCATCGCCCGAGCGCGCGCGGGCCTCATCGGGGAAGGCGTGGAGCTGGACCCGCTGACGGCCGAGGTGGCCCGCGCCAACGTGGCCGCTCTCGGACTGGAAGGTCTCGCCTCCGTGCGGGCCGGGGACGCGACCAAGGAGGACCCGGCCGGGTTCGACGCGGTCTTCGCCGACCCTGGACGGCGCACGGCGCGCGGCCGGGTCTTCGATCCCCGCTCGTACGAACCGCCGTTCGACGTCGTCCTGGAGATGGCCCGGCAGGTGCCCGCCGCCTGCCTGAAGGTCGCACCCGGCATCCCCCATGAGGCCGTACCGGACGATGCCGAGGCCGAGTGGATCTCGGTCGGCGGCGACGTGAAGGAGGCCGCCCTATGGCTGGGCGGGCTGGCAGGCGACGCGGGCCGGCGGGCCACTCTCCTCTCGTCCGACATCCGTTTCCCAGAGACCGAGCCCCTGCCCGAGACAGAGCCCCGGGTCTGGACGCTGACTTCCAGCGGCGCGGGCGAGCCCGACGTGCGTGCATGGGGCCGGTACCTGTACGAGCCTGACGGCGCCGTGATCCGGGCCCACCTGGTCGGCGAGGTCGCGGATCTGGTCGGCGGCGGCCTGGCGGACCCCCGCATCGCGTACGTCACGTCAGACGAGCTGCGCCCGACGCCGTTCGCCTCCGCCTACGAGATAGAGGACGTGCTGCCCTTCTCCGTGAAGCGGCTGCGCGCCGAGCTGCGCCGCCGCGAGGTCGGCGTGCTGACCGTCAAGAAGCGCGGTTCCGCCGTCGACGTGGACCGGCTCCGCCGCGACCTCGGGTTCGGCGGGCGCCGCGCGGGACGGGGCGCCGAAGAGCTGACCCTCGTGGTGACCCGTGTGGGACGCGACCCCGTCGCACTGCTGACGCACCCCGTCGCCGGAGCCTGACCCGCCGGACACGCGGTCTGCCCCTCGGGAACGCGGCCTGACCCTCGGGAACGCGGTCTGCCCCTCGGGAACGCGGCCTGACCCGCCGGGGACGGGCGCCGTCCGGCAACCCTTCCCAAAGATCTTCCACCCGGCGGCGCAACACCAAGCGGGGCAGGGCGACGCGCCACGGCGGTGCAAATCATCGGCGCTTTCCGGCATTGCGCGCACCAGGGATTGCGGCCACCCGGCAAGGGCATGGGGCGGCCGTGGAAATCGGTGCGCGGAGCCCGAGCGGCCCGGAAACACCAAGGCAGGTTCAGCGGCAGGGCCATCGGCGCCCTCGAAGCCGTCCCGAAAAAGCGCGGATCCGGCCCCGCCGTGTCACGCTCGCCGCACGCGCGTCGGGCAGGGTGTAGCCGACCGCGGGTTCGCGAACTGACGATGTTGGACGAGATGTACGGACAGAACGCCACCCAGAACGCCGGACCCGTCCCGCCGCGCCCGCCGCCGTCCACCCCACTTATCCCCACGAAAATAGCGAGAGCCGCAAAACGGGAAACCCGCCATGAAATCAGCTATTTCCAACTAGTCGCCCTAGCCGGATAACAGGCGCATCCCGCAGAACTCGCAACTTTCTCTACTACCCGTTTTAGGCGCGCTCTACACGCACTACAGTGGCCACTCCAGAGATTCATTTGCCGTGCGTCATTTCGTCGCGCCGGCACACGAAGGAGCATCGGGTGGAAACGAATCACAACTTCCTGCAGACGGGGGGTCAACCGGTTTCGGACCGGATGCGGGAGTTGCTCGCCCGTGCGGCGCAGGACCACGTCTATGAACAGCGCTCACAGGGTCAGGTCCTGGACGAGATTCGCCAGCGTCTGGAAGGCATGGAGTGGCTGCTCCGCGAGGTCCGCGAGCGGGAGCTCAACGGGCTGACCGGGCAGATCGAGAGCGTCCGCGGGCAGGTCGACGAACTGTCCGGCAAGCCCCCTGAATGGGCCGAGGGCCTGGCCGAGCACATCGAGGCGTTCGGCGAGCGGGTCAAACCCGTGGCCGAGCTGCCCGCGCTGTGGGCCGACGTCGGCGTGGTGGCCGAGAACGTCGACGAGGGCCTCACCCGCATCCAGGCCGTCCTCGACTCGGCGCAGCAGATCACCGACGCCACGCAGCAAGCGTCGCGGCGCATGGACGACATGACCAAGCGGCTGGACAAGCTCCAGGGCAGCATGGAGGCCGCGTCCGTCCGCTTCAACCGGCTCGACAAGTCGCTCGCGGAGCTCGGCCACCGGTCCGAGCGGCTCGAACACTCGATCAACGGGGTCACGGCGAGGGTCGACCAGGCGCTCGGCGAGATGGCCGACCGCACGGAGCAGGGCCTCGAGGCGGTCAGCGGTCGGGTCGAGGGCGTCGGCGGCCGCCTCGACGGCATCGACGGCCGGCTGGACGGCGTCGATGGCCGCCTCGAAGGGCTGTCGGGCAAGCTGGAGGGCCTCGACGGCCGGTTCGAGGGGGTCGACGGCCGCATCGACGGGGTCGGCGAGCGGATCAGCCGGCTCCCCGCCGCGCTGGGGATCGCCGAGGTGCACCGGGCGCTGACCGACCTCGCGCAGCGCCCGGACGCCGAGTACGGCGACCGGTTCGACGCGCTGGAGAAGCACCTCGCGGAGGCCGTCGACCCGCTGGTCGAGGAGCTGCGCGCCCGGCCGGACCGCGACGAGGTCAAGGCCACCATGGCGCAGATCGCCGAGACCGCCTACAGCGACGTGGCCAAGCGCATGGACGAGTTCTCCCGCCGGTTCGAGGACGTGCACGACGACGTCCGCAAGCGCATCGAGGGCATCCACGACGAGGTCGCCAAGCGGGTCGACGGCGCGCTGGAGGAGTTCACCGCGCAGGTCGACCTCGTCTCCCGCCGCGTCGAGTCCGTGCACGTCGACGTGGCCAAGCAGGTCGAGTCGGTGCACAACGAGATGTCGCGGCAGGTCAGCGGCGTCCACCACGACTTCGGCAAGCGGATCGGCGACATCCACGACGACGTCACGCGGCAGGTCGGCACCATCCACGAGGACGTCGCCAAGCAGGTCGGCCACATGCAGGAGGACGTCGCGCGGCAGGTCGGCGGCGTCCAGGCGGAGTTCGCGCGGCGGGTGGAGAGCATGCAGGACGATGCCGCCCGGCGCGCCGACGCGGCGCAGGCCGAGTTCGCCAAGCGCTTCTCCCATGTGGAGGACGAGGTCGGCCGGAAGGTGGACGGCGTCCACGACGATGTGTCCAAGCAGGTCAACGCGGTGCACGAGGACGTGCTGAAACGGCTGTCCACCCTGGAGGAGACGATGCTCGCGCTCGCCGAGGCGCTGCTGCGTCCCCGCCGCGAGGCCAAGGACTGACGAGTGTCCGGGTGGGGCCGGCGCGGGCCCCACCCGGCATCCCCGTACCTCCCGGTATTCGCCGTGTTCGTCCGGTGAACCGCCGGGATGACCGGAGATGCTTCCCTCATGTCACCCCGATGACGTGCGTTTTGTTACTTTCCGTCTTCGCAAAATCACTCCCAATACCCATCGGAATCCGTTTTCATGGATCAGGTGACCCACACACCGGCTCCCTGCCTGCCGACCGGCGTCCCGCCCGGGCACACCACCCTGCGCTGGGTGGAGGACTGCCTCGGCAAGGGCGCCGAGGTCCGCATGGTGCGGCCCCTCGCCGGCACCGCCCACGCCAACCACGCCCTCCTCGTCGAGAGCCGCTCCGGCGAGGCCCACCACCTCGTCCTGCGCCGCTGGACCTCCCGCGAA
Organism: Actinomadura sp. NPDC000600; assembly: GCF_040492135.1. Lineage (NCBI taxonomy): Bacteria > Bacillati > Actinomycetota > Actinomycetes > Streptosporangiales > Thermomonosporaceae > Actinomadura > Actinomadura sp. NPDC000600. The sequence continues at coordinate 7,565 of NZ_JBEUPD010000068.1, read as the reverse complement.
GCGGCCCCCGCCCGCCGCGGCTACGGCGACGCCGAGTTCTCCCCCGAACGCGAGATCGCGGCGCTCGCGCTGCTCGCCGCCAGCAGGATCCCCACCCCGTCCCTGGTCGCCGCCGACCCGTCGGGCGCCTACTGCGACGTCCCCGCCCTGCTGATCACCCGGCTCAGGGGCCACCCGCCGCGGCCCTCCCGCGACGACCTGCCCGAGTACCTGATCCAGCTGGCCGCCGCGCTGCTGGAGGTGCACGAGCTGAACGGCGCGTCCACCATGCCGCCGTACGTCCCGCACAACCGGCTCGACGTGCGGCTCCCGCCCAAGCACGCGATCCGCCCCGAGCTGTGGGAACGCGCCTTCGAGGTCGCCGCCCGGCCCGCCCCGGAGGCGCCCGCCCGGTTCATCCACCGCGACTACCACGCCGACAACACGCTGTGGTCCTACGGCAGGCTCACCGGCATCGTCGACTGGTCGGACGCCTCGTCCGGCCCCGTCGCCGTCGACATCGCCTGCATGCGCCGCGGCCTGGCACTGCGCTACGCCCCGTCCGTCGCCGACCGCTTCCTGCGCTCCTTCGACCAGGTCTCCGGCGGCCACGCACACGACCCGTACTGGGACGTGCGCAGCATCCTCGACCTGCTCCCCGAGGACGACACCCGCATGATCGACGAACCCCAGATCCCCATCTGCGAGGACTACCTCGACAGCCTCCTAGCCCAGTGCTGAACCCGGCAGCATGTCCGCCGCGGCACTGAGGCAGACACGATCAAGGCAGCCACTCCGCCCAGGCCGGCCCAGGTCGGGACCAGCACCGCGCCAAAGGTGGCGCTGCGAAGGCCAGTACCTCGGCCCAAGGCCGACGCTGGACCAGCATCTGCTGAGACAGACACGGATTGAGGCCAACACGAGGCTGCGGCCGGCCCCGGGCCGCAGTCGGCGGTGCGCCGAGGCCGGCGCGACGCTGGGACCGGCACCACGGTGGGGCTGGCACCGTGCTGTGGGGCCGCCTCGCTCAGCGCCTGGGGGGCGGCTTGTTCAGGGGAGGGTGACGGCCTCGATCGGGAGGCTGGAGTCGGCGGGGAGTTCCAGGTCGGACGGGGCGATGCCGGAGGCGACCAGCTCGGAGCCCAGGGCGGCGACCATGGCGCCGTTGTCGGTGCACAGCTTCGGGCGCGGGACGCGCAGGCGGACCCCGGCGGCCGCGCAGCGCTCCGCGGCGAGGGCGCGCAGCCGCGAGTTGGCCGCGACGCCCCCGCCTATCAGCAGGTCGGGGACGCCGTTGTCCTTGCAGACCTTCAGCGCCTTCCGCGTCAGGACGTCCACGACGGCCTCCTGGAAGGACGCCGCGACGTCGGCGACGGGGACGGGCTCGCCCGCGCGCTCCTTGGCCTCCACCCAGCGCGCGACGGCCGTCTTCAGGCCGGAGAACGAGAAGTCGTAGGTGCCGTCGTTGTACTTGCCGCGCGGGAACGCGATCGCGGCCGGGTCGCCCTCGCGGGCCATGCGGTCGATGACCGGGCCGCCGGGGAACCCGAGGTCGAGGACGCGGGCGACCTTGTCGAACGCCTCACCAGCCGCGTCGTCCACCGTGCTGCCCAGGGAGCGGACGTCGCCCGCCACGTCCGGCACCAGCAGCAGGGAGGAGTGGCCGCCCGACACCAGCATCGCCACGCACGGCTTCGGCAGCGGGCCGTGTTCGAGCTGGTCGACGCACACGTGCGCGGCCAGGTGGTTGACGCCGTACAGCGGCTTGCCGAGCGACAGCGCGTACGCCTTGGCGGCGGCGACGCCGACCATCAGCGCGCCCGGCAGCCCCGGGCCCGCGGTGACCGCGAAGGCGTCCACGTCGGTGAACGCCACGCCGGCGTCCGCCAGCGCGCGCTCGACGGTCGGCCCCATCGCCTCCAGGTGCGCCCGCGACGCGACCTCCGGCACGACGCCGCCGAACCGGGCGTGCTGGTCGACGCTGGAGGCTATCGCGTCCGCCAGCAGCGTGTGCCCGCGCACGATCCCGACCCCGGTCTCGTCGCAGGAGGTCTCGATCCCGAGCACCAGTGGCTCGTCCCGAATCACGTGAGTCTCCCTGTCTCCCCGTTAAGCCCTGTCTCCCCGGTGGGCCCTGTCTCCCCGTTGGGCGCTGTCTCCCCGTTGGGCGCTGTCTCCCCGTTGGGCGCTGTCTCCGCGAGCGTCCTGCTTGTCCGGCCGTCGCCGGGGCGCCTTCCGCCGCTCCTGGTCATCCGGCCCTGTTGAAGCCCATGGGCGGACGGTCGCGGAGTTTGCGGCACATGACGATCGCGTCCACGTCCGAGGGCTGGTAGTAGCGCTTGCGGATGCCGACCCGCTCGAAGCCGAACCGCTCGTAGAGGCGGTGGGCGGCGTCGTTGTCGGCGCGGACCTCCAGGAACACCGACTCGCTCCCCCGCCGGACGGCCTCCTCCAGCAGCGCGGTGAGCAGCGCCGCGCCGATGCCGCCCTTGCGCCGGTCCGGGCGCACCCCGATGGTCTGCACGTCGGCCTGCCCGCCCGCCGCGGCGAGGCCCGCGTAGCCGACGATCTCACCGTCGGGCGCCTCCGCGACGATGTAGTGCCGGGTGCGAGGCTGGTCGGCGAGCTCGGCGGCGAGCATCTCCTCGCTCCAGGTGTCCTCCGGGAACAGCACCCGGTCCAGCCGGTGGACCGCCGGAAGGTCGGCACCGGTCATGGACCGCAGGACGACATCGCTCACGCCGGCGTCACCTTCTTGCGGGGCCCCGGCTCCTTGGCGTCCGGCCGGCGCAGGTAGAGGGGCTCCGGCTGCAGCAGCTCCGGCCCCTTCAGGCCCGACAGCCTTGCGACGACCAACTCGGCGAGGGCGGTCGCGGTGGGCAGCAGCGGCTCGTGCTCCGAGCCCCCGAGGATCTCCGGGTACAGGGCCGCGCCCTCGCCCACGACGGGCATCCCCTCGGGCGCGCCCTCCAGGACGTCCACCGCCGGGCCCACGGCGGGATCGGTGGCGCGGAAGCGCGCCGAGTCGTACCGCGCCCAGTAGACCTCCTTGCGGCGGGCATCGGTGGCGACCGCGAACGGCCCGTCCCGCCGGGTGGCCCAGGCGATGATGTCGAGCGTGCAGACGCCGTGCACGGGGACGCTGAGGGCCTCGCCCATCGCCCGCGCGGTGACCAGCCCGACGCGCAGCCCCGTGTACGGCCCCGGGCCCACGCCGACGGCGATCGCGCTCAGGTCGCCGGGCGCCGCCCCCGCCTCCGCCATCACCTCCGCGATGGACGGGGTGAGCAGCTCGGTGTGGCGCCGCCGGTCGACGGCCTCCGCGAGGCCGCGCTGCACCGCGCCCTCGCCCGGGGTCCACTCGTACAGCGCCACGGTGATCGCGGCGGTCGCGGTATCGAAAGCCAAGACCAGCACGGGTTGTAAGCCTACCGGCCGCCGGCCGGGAGTCGCTCGGCTCTGGCCGGCCCGGCTCAGGCGGCCCCGTGATCGGCTAAGCGCGGACTCAGGGCCCAGCCCGAGGCCGGGGCATGGCTGAACGCGGCTTCAGGTGGCCCTCAGCGCTGACTCAGGGCGGTCACCACGGCCTTGGTGACCTCGGTGGCGCCGCCGGTGGCGGCGTCGGAGGACAGCGGGCCGCTCTTGTCCGAGCCCGAGTAGTGGACGGTGACGAGGACGTTGGCGACCCGGACGTTGCCGATGGCCTCGCCGGAACCCTGGTTGTCGTCCACGCTGTAGACGATGTACCCCTCGTCGCCGACGCCGGTGAGCCGGATCTTGTCGGTGAGCTTCTGCCCGGCCAGCAGCGCCTTGCCGGACTCATCGGCGGTCCGCTCGGTCACGAAAGTCTTGCGGGCCGCGTCGGTGGGCGACGTCCCGGCCGCGCCGGCGATCGCGCGCAGCTCGATGGTGAGCTGCCGCCTCTTCTCGCCCGCGTAGGCGCCCCACACGCACTGGTTCTGCTGGTCGTCGCCCTGGTAGTTGTCGGCCTCGGTGCGCTCGGAGTCGGGCGCCAGCCGGTTGATCAGGTCGTCGCCGATGATCGTGCAGGAGTCGGGGACCGCGGTGCGCTCCCCCTTGGACATCGGGGAGTTGTCGGTGGCGCCGCTGCCGACGACCTGGCCGGTGCTCCGCTCGCCGCTCGCGCCGACGCCGCTCAGGACGGCGAAGACCGCGAGCCCGCAGACGGCGATGCCGGCGACGGCGCCGCCGAGGACGACGGCCCAGCGCCGTCCGGCACGGCGTTCGCGCGCCACCCTGTGGCTGCCGGTGCGGTAGCCGCCGCTCCCGCCGCGGTGGGAGCCGCTGCCCGTCCGGTACCCGCCGCTCTCGGTCCGGTATCCACCGCTCTCGGTGTGGTAGCCGCCGCTGTCCGCGCGGTAGCCGCCGCTGCCGGTCTCGTAGGGGCCGGTCTCCCGCTGGTACGGGCCGCTGCCCGGACGGCCCGAGGAGTACCGCTCGTACGCGTCTCCGCCCGCACCGTATCCACCGCCGTCCGGCCGGTAGCCGCCGCCTGCTCCCTGGCCACCGCCCGAATCGCGGTAGCTGTCGCGGGGATTCCCGCTGCGATGGCTACCACTCACCGGTTCCCACTCCCGTTGGAAATCGATATGTCGTGAAGGTGAGGCTTGTTGCGGCAAAGAGTACGACATCAAGCCTAAAAAAGGACCAGTCGGGCCGGCAAAATCCGTAGAAGTTGCCAGTCCAGCATCATCCAGGGCCGAGATCCAGGTCGGACCAGCGCTCACCGACCCCGACGATCCTTACTTCGCGCTCCTCGCCGGACCCGTCGCCGCGAGAAATGATCACTTCCAGCCGGTCCTCGGCGAGGCCCTCGGCGAGGCCTTCTCCCCATTCCACGATCGTCACCGATTCCGCGATCGACGCGTCGAGATCGAGATCGTCCAGCTCGGCGAAACCGCCCAGCCGGTAGGCGTCCACGTGCACCAGCGACGGACCGCCCGCCAGCGACGGGTGCACCCGCGCTATGACGAACGTCGGCGAGGTGATCGGGCCGCGCACCTTCAGCCCCTCGCCGATGCCCTGCGTGAGCGTCGTCTTGCCCGCGCCGAGGTGGCCCGTCATCACGAGCAGGTCGCCCGCCCGGAGCACCCCGGCCAGGCGCAGCCCGAACTCGCGCATGTCCTCGGCGGTGGGGACGGTGAGGGTGACGGCGTTCACGCGGTGCGCTCCTCTTCCTCGTACACGGGACGGACCCGCTCGACCAGCCGGCGCAGGCCCCCCGTCACCACGCCCGGGTACTCCAGCGGCAGCACGTGCCCGGCCTCCTCCACCTCTACCAGCTCCGCGTCCGGCAGCGCGTCGGCGATGCGGCGGGCGTGCTCGGCGGGGGTCAGCCGGTCCCGGCCGCCCGCCACCACCAGCACCGGGACCCGGCCGATCACGTCCGTGCAGCCGATCTTGTCGTGCGCCATCAGCGCCGGGTAGAACTCCGCGATCACGTCGATCGGGGTCCGCCTGATCATCTCCTCCAGGAAGGCCACGACGGACGGGCTGACGTACTTGTCGGCGAACGCCATCTTCCGCGTGACGACGAACGCCAGGTCGGCGCCCAGCCCGCGGGCCTTGTCGACCAGCTCGGCGCGGCGGCCGAGGCCCCGCAGCGTCCCCGGGGCCAGCGGCCGGACGGCCTTGGCCAGCACCATCGGCAGCCCCAGCGTCATCTCCGCCAGGTCGCCGCAGGAGGTGTTCACCAGCGCCACGCCCACGACCCGCGACCCGAACAGCTCCGGATGCTTCTCCGCCAGCGCCATGATCGACATGCCGCCCATGGAGTGCCCCACGAGGACGACCCGGCGGTCCGGGCCGGCGGCCGCGTCCAGGACCGCGCGCAGGTCGTCGCCGGTCTGCTCGATCGTCGCGTCCCCGGGGCGCCCGCGTCCGGAACGGCCGTGACTGCGCTGGTCCCAGAACACCAGCCGCAGCGACCCCTGCAGGTCGCGGCGCTGGTAGTGCCACGAGTCCTGGTTGAGGGTGTAGCCGTGGCAGAACACGAGGGTGAGGTCGGCGTCGTCGGGGCCGTCCACCTCCACGTGCAGCGGGACGCCGTCGTCGGCGGCGACGGTCATCTCCCGCCCGCGCAGCTGCCCGAAGGGCTCGGCGGCGTCCGGGTCCGGCCGCAGCCGCACCCGGCCGACGGCGAGGTGCCGCAGCCCGACCGCCGCGCCCACGCCCGCCGCGCCGACGCCCGCGACGACGCCCGCGACGCCGAGCCTGCGCTTTCTCCTGCTGTCCATTCCCGCGCCCCCTACAGCGCCCCCGGGTACGCCCTCGGTACCCGGGCCCCGATGCGGGTGACGATCTCATACGAGATCGTCCCCAGCGCCTCCGCCCACTCCTGCGCGGTCGGCTCGCCCCGGTCGCCCGGGCCGAACAAGATGATCTCGTCTCCGGCCGCGAGCCGGTCGTCGCCGACGTCGATGACGAACTGGTCCATGCAGACCCGTCCGGCGATCGTCCTGCGTCGCCCGGCCGCGAGGACCTCCAGCACGTTGGACCCGTGCCGCGGGATCCCGTCTCCGTAGCCCACGGGCACCACGGCCAGCGTGGTCTCCCGCTCGGTGTGGTACGTGTGACCGTACGACACCCCGCTGCCCGCCGGAACCCGCTTGACCAGCGCCGCGTCCGCCACGAGCGTCATCGCGGGGCGCAGCCCGAACCCGCCGAGCGCCGGCACCGGCGTCAGCCCGTACGTCGCGATGCCTGGCCGGACGAGGTCGAACCGCGCCTCCGGCAGGGTCAGCGCCGCCGCCGAGTTCGACAGGTGCCGCACCTCGAAGCGCGCCCCGGCCTTCTCCGCGTGCGCCACCATCTCGGTGAACGCGCCGATCTGCGCCGCGATCGAGGGATGGCCGGGCTCGTCCGCGCAGGCGAAGTGCGACATGACCCCCGCGACCCGCACGTGGCCCGTGGCCTCCGCCTTGAGCGCCGCGTCGACCAGCGCCTCCCAGTCGTCGCCCCGCGCACCCCCGCGCGACATGCCCGTGTCGGCCTTGAGATGGATCCGCGCCTCGCGCCCGGCCCGCTCCGCCGCCTGGACGACCTCGTCCAGCAGCCAGACCGCCCCCACGGTCAGGTCGACGTCCCGCGCGACGGCCTCCTCGTACGGTTCGCCGGGGACGCCCACGCAGACCAGCGTGCGGACGGTGAGGCCCGCGTCCCGCAGGCGCAGCGCCTCGGCCAGCTTCGCGACGCCCAACCAGGACGCACCGCCGGCGACCGCGGCGCGGGCGGCCTCCACCAGCCCGTGCCCGTACGCTTCGGCCTTCACCATGGCCATCACCTCGGCGCCCCGCGCGCGCTCGCGCAGCACCCCGATGTTGTGGCCGATGGCGCCGAGATCGACCCGTGCCTCCGCAGGAACCCTCATGGTCACCCAGTCTGCCGTCCCCGCGCCCATGCCTGGGCCTTATCGCCCAGGTCACGGCCAGAACGGCCCCTCACAAGCGCTCCCCCGGCGCTCCCTCGCCCAATAAGACGCAAATGCCCACCCCAGGGTTCAGCCCCAGACCCCGTCGCGGGTCGGGCGGCCGGAAGGCGCTCTAGGCGCCTGGAGGCCGCCCGAC
>NZ_JBEUPD010000067.1:0-16741 GCF_040492135.1 Actinomadura sp. NPDC000600 | reverse complement strand
GATCTGCTCGGCAATCCACTCGGCAGGGTCCACACTGTTGTCCGCGGCCATCGCGTTGACTCCTTCTTCTTGATCATCCATCTCGAAGGATCTACACGGTGGCCGTCTCACGTCACGACGCCACGCTCTTCACCTGCGGAAACTCGTACACCACCTCCGTGGACGCAACCTGGCGCAGATCCACTCGGTCGGAAGATCACGGCAACTGCGTCGAGGTGGCCTCGCTCCCCCACGCGATCGGCATCAGAGACAGCAAAGCCCCGGACACAGGCCCTGTCACACTCACCCCCACGCCTCTGCCGACCTACTCGCCCGCATCGGCGCTGCGGCGGCACCTGTGGAGCTGTCCCGGGCGCTGCTCAGGAGACGATGGAGAACATCTGATGGCGAATCCTCCCGTATGACGCAAGAGCAGTCGGAGCACTCGGGGCACTTCCGAGCAGTGCGTGGAACTTGCTCGTCTTCCTGACGCCATAGGCATCAGAAACAGCAAGGCGCCCGAGAGCGGCCACATAGCCCTCACGGCGCGCGCCTTCGCCGACCTACTCGCCCGCGCCATGCAGCACGGGCTGCCGCGCTGACCGACCACCTCCGGGCAGGACGGCTTAAAGTCGCTCCCTCGAAGTGATCGACATCGGAGGCCCGGATCGGTCTGTGCGCCCATCCACGGCATCGCCAAGATCAAACGGCCCCTCCAGACCTTCGGGCGCCGATCCACGCGAGCCGTCCTCCTGACCACGTGACGTCAGGGATCCCGGTCGGCAGCCGACTTCGGATCGTCCTGGGACGGAAGCGCGAAGACCTCGTCGCCGCGGAGACAGTCGCTTCTGGGGTCGGGCGCCAGGGGAGCCGGTTCGTTGATCACGATCTGCGCGCGCCATCCACCGACCGCCAGGCCGTCTGCGGCGTGGCCGAGAAGCCGGGTGTCGGCCGGGTCGCCGAGCAGGCCGGCATTCTCGAGGATGACGAACAGCGCGTCCGCCGCCCCGGTCACCATGCCGGAGGCTTCGGCGGCACTCGCGTCCGGATTGAGTTGGCGGTAGATGCGGCGCGCGGCCGTCAGGAGACCGTCGGCATCCGTCACGGTGAAGTCGCGCCGCAGCCGCAGGGACAGAGCCATCCCGTCGGCAAGCGGATCGTCTCCCACCACGCTGTCATCGCCAGGCATGCGCACACGGTAGGGGATTGCCAAGCTCGACGAGCCCGTCCGACCGGTCGACCACCGTGCTGGCGGAAGGCGGGATGGTGTCGATGGTCGGGTAGCGGGTGAGCCCTTGCCCATCGGGGAGAACGCCGAGGCCCACGCACATCTCGCCGTCCGCGAACGCGTCGAAATCCCGGGCCCGCATCGTACGGCCTGCCGTTCCTCGGCGAGTTTGGCCGCCAGGGACGCGGTCTTCTCCACCGGCAGGTCCAACTCCGCGCACGCGTGCCGCACCCGAGCCGTCTAACCCGAGAGTGACAGTAATCAGTCCTCCATCGACGAGCTCGTCGATAGTCAGTTCGATATACTCTGCGCATGCGTTCGATCACGGAGAGGCATTTCAGTGAGGCGTCCACCCAGGAACTGGTGGACGCCGCCGCCGCGATCGCCGCCGAACTGGCCCAACGCCCCGCACCCGAATCACCTGCGGCGTGCATGCGGCTCGCCGAGACGCTAGCGGCCGCCTCCGACGCCCACGAAAGCGCGCTGGCCGGGTTCATCGCCCGCGTCGACATAGCAGGCGAGACACGCCGCTGGGGGCTGCCGTCGACCCAGGCGTGGCTGCGGTCCCGGCTGGGCATGCGCGACTCGCGCGCCAAAGAGCGTCTCACCCTGGCCCGCCAACTCCACCGCCTCCCCACCGTGACCGCGCTGCTTGCCGCGGGCGAGTTGTCCTACGGGTACGCCTCCACGGTGGCCGACGCCGTCGTCCGCCTGGACGATGAGGACAGCGCCAGGGCCGAGACGCTGCTGCTGGACATGGTCGGGCAGGGGTTCTCTGCCGGGAAGGTCGCGGCGTTCGGGCGGCGGATCCGTGATGTGATCGCCGAACGCGACGGACACGAGACGGCCCCCGAGGATGCGCAACGCGGGTATGAGCGGTCCTGGGTCACCAGCACCCGTTCCCTGGACGGCGGCCGCTACATCAGAGGCTGGCTCAACCCTGAGGACGCCGCGATCTGGGACGGCACCCTGGGCCCCCTGGCCAAGCCGGGCGGACCCGACGATCACCGCGACCTGGCCGAACGCACCGCCGCCGCACTGAGCAGCGTGCTGTCGGGTGGACACAGAGCCACCAAGGTCACCGTCATCTGCGATCTCGAAACCCTCACCGGCGGCCATGCTCCTGCCCGCCTCACGGATGGAACCCCCATCCCTGCGCCGCAGGCCCGCCGCATCGCTATGTCAGCCGGGGTCTCACCCCTGCTGCTGGGGAACGGCCACGCGCCGCTGTACCTGGGGCACCGGGTGCGGTTCGCCACCGCCGCCCAGCGCCAAGTCCTGGAAACGCTGTACCCCACCTGCGCGGTACAAGGGTGCGAGGTGCCCGGGACACTGTGCGAAGTCGACCACGTCAACGGATGGGCCCTGGGCGACAGCCCCACCGACATCGACAAACTCGCCCTGTGCTGCGGATGGCACAACCGCTACAAACACACCCACCCCCAACAAATCCACACCACCCACGACCCCGCCACCGGCCACTACACCTACCAACTCCTCCCACCACCCGACACACCGGCAGCCAGCCCACGAACAACCGACCCACCCGCCATCCTCAGCTGGGCCGCTTAAGCCCGCGAGTCGGCGGACGCGAAGTCATGCGCGAGCAGGTCGCCCACCTAATCCGGCTTTCGGAACACCCAAGCGTGATCTTGCGGATCGTCCCGAACGTCGCGGGAGCGAACGAGGGCTTGGATGGTCCGTTCAAGGCCTCAAGGTCGAGGAAGGGGAGATCGGTTTCCTTGAGGCGCCGAACGGGGGCCGACTGGAGTTGGACGCCGAGGAGGTCATGGGCCTCCGCAACAGGTTCGGCCACATCGGTGCCGCAGCGCTACCCGTGGAGATGTCCCGGGCGCTACTCAAGGACACAATGAGAACATCTGATGGCGAATCCCCCGTATGGCGCAAGAGCAGTCGGAGCACTCAGGGCACTTCCGAGCAGTGCGTGGAACTCGCCCACCTCCACCAAGTGATCGCCATCCGAGACGGCAAGGACGCTGGCCACATCACGCTCGCCTCCGATGCCTTCGCCGACATCCTCGCCCGCGCCAAGCCCGACGAACTGGCTCTCTGAACCGGTGCCGCAGCCTGCCTTACTAGCAGCCGAAATGAGCTTCCCCCGGTTCCACGGACACCCGATCTGAGTTGACCTTGATCAACTTGGGAAGGAAGTGTCGCGTGCCACCACCTCATCCGCCCGAGTTCCGGCGTCGCGCCGTCGAGCTGGCCCGGACCGGCGACAAGTCGGTCACCGCGCTGGCCAAGAGTCTGGGCATCAGCCAGTCGTGCCTGAGCAACTGGATCCGTCAGGCAGCCATCGACGAAGGCGATCTCGACGGCCTGAGCGCCGGCGAGCACAAAGAGCTGGTCGAGCTGCGCCGAAAGGCCCGGCAACTGGAGTTGGAGAACGAGATCCTCAAGCGGGCGGCGGCGTACTTCGCCCGCGAGAACATGCTCCCAAAATAAGGTACTCGCTGGTCCGTGAGCTCGCCTAGAACGAAATCCCCGTCGCGGTGGCATGCCGAGTGTCAGGAGTTTCCCGGTCCGGTTACACCGACTGGCTCGGCAGGCCCGCCTCGATTCGCGAGCAACGCAACACCGAGCTGGTGAAAATCATCAAAGAGATCCATGAAGAATCACGCCGAAGCTACGGCTCGCCGCGGGTGCACGCCGAAATGACGCTCGAACGAGGCGAACAGGTGAACCGCAAACGAGTGGAACGACTCATGCGGGAGGCCGGGATCCAGGGGGTCTACCGGCGGAAGGGCCGCCGGAACCGGGTCAACGAGCCCACCGAGGAGGACCTGGTGAAGCGGGCCTTCGACGTCCAGGCGCCCGACGTGCTGTGGGTCACCGACATCACCGTGCATCCGACCCGCCGGGGGGAAGTTGTACTGCGCGGCCGTACTGGATTGCTTCTCCCGCCGCATCATCGGCCATTCCATCGACATCCGCCAGACCACCGAACTCGTGGTCGATGCGATGGCCGCCGCAGTCGCCCGCAGAAAGCCCGCAAAAGACGCCACGATCCTGCACTCAGACCACGGCACGCAGTTCACGTCCTGGACCTTCGGGGAGCGACTCCGGGCCGCAGGTCTCCTCGGCTCGATGGGCACGGTCGGCGACTGCTACGACAACGCCATGATCGAGTCGTTCTGGGGCTCGATGCAACTCGAACTCCTCGACACCAGAAAATGGCAAACAAGAGCCGAACTCGCAGCCGCGGTGTTTGAATGGATCGAGTGCTGGTATAACCCATTCAGAAGACATTCCGCCTCGGAATGCTAAGTCCGGTGGACTACGAGGAGCGAGACCGAGCCTCGATCACGACCACCTGACCCATCTCACCCGAGCTGTCCGTGCTGCGGGGGGAACCTCAAAACACGTCACTGCCATCGGCGCCGATGAAATGATCACATGGCGCAAGTCAACTCACGGCGACGAGGCCGGCGGCCAGTGCGTCGAGCTGGCCGCGCTTACTCGTGCGGTCGCCATTCGCGACAGCAAGGCTCCCGACGCAGGCCACCTCGCGCTCGCCCCCGATGCCTTCGCCGACTTCCTCGCCCGCGCCAAGCAGGACTCTCTGCCACGCTGACCTGGGCACCCTTGCAGCAGCGGTATCGGCGGCAATTCGCACTGGGCAGCCGAACGCGGTGCGCCTTCAGCGGATGCGTGGAGCGTCCTGGGCGCCTTCGCTGTCCATCGACCACGGTGACGTGGACATCGGCCCCGCCGGTCTTCCACACCAGACGCCCGCGATCAAGCCAGAGGTACTGAGCTATAGGCTGACCTCCGCAAACTTCGCCTATCAGGATCGATCGGGGTGGCAGTACCGCAATGCCGACTCACGAGTGGACCATGGCCGATGAGGGATACGGCTCCCGTCCGCGCCCGAGGCGGAAGACCTTCCTGGTCCTGGCCGCGGGTCTGTCAGGGGTCCTGGGGCTCCTCGCCGTGCTCTACCTGGTCGGTGGGCTGGACGGCAGCACCCCGTCCCTTGGCCCGAAGAACTACAGCGCCCACGTCGAATGCCAGGTGGACACGGCCGGATCGCAGGGCACGGTAACGATCAGCGGCACGATCACAGGCGACGCGACGCGCTACTCGGTCACCGTCGAGGTCATAGACGCAGCCTCTCACCAGCAGATCGGCCTCCAGACCTTCGAGGTTCGCGGCACGAACGCCTTCGAAGGGACCACCGCGGCGCAAGCTCCGATCGGACCCGCCGGCATCGAATGCAAGATCACCAAGGTCGCGTAGGACGCCATCTCACTCAGCCCGGCCACCGCACGTCCCACAGCCGGTTTCGCGGCCGAGGCACCGCCACCGATGCGGCGGGCTCTTGGGAAGATCCCGAGAGGAGGCGACGCCGGCGTGAGCGACGCACAAGATGATCTCGTGATCCGGCCGGACTTCCGGACAGGCCTGATCGTTCTGGTCGTCGTCGCGGTGGCCGGCGCGGGCATCGTCGCCGCAATCCTGATCGGCGACGCCCCGGCCGTGTTCGCCCTGGTCATGGGCGGCCTGTTCGCCGTGCTGATCCCCCTGGCGATCGGGGCCCTCCTCAGCGCTCGGATCACCCTGACGGCTCACGAGCTCGTCGTCCAAGGGCTGTTCGGCCGGAAACGCGAGCCACGCTCGCGCGTCGCGGAGGTGGTGCGCGCGAGCATCATCGCGCCTCGCGGAGGGGTCGGTGAGAGCCTGTTCGTGCTCGACGCGCAACGCGCCCTGCTCTTCAGAGTGCAGGGCAGCCTCTACTCGCGCGGGGGCCTCACCCGGTTGGCGGACGCGCTGGGCGTGCCATGCAGCGGGCCCGACCGTCCCGTCAGCGCCGACGAGTTCGCCAAGACGTACCCGGGCCTTGTGTCGTGGGTCGAGCAGCATCCCTACCGGCTCGCATTCGCGGTCGCCGGCGTCATGTGCGTCACAGGCATGGCAGTGGCGCTCGTTTCGCTCGCGACGGCGTCCTGACCGCCCGGAGCCTGCCGCCCGGCCCGAGGCGAAGCGGGGCCGGTCGCGATCACCGGCCCCTGCGCCGGGGGTTCAGGTCACCGCCGGGGGGCGGTCGGCGATGGAGACCTTCAGCTGCGCCGAGTTGGTCAGGATGCTCCCGACCGGAGCTTCGGCCTGTTCGGCGTTGGTGACGACGCTGCGCCGGCCGAGGTACTCGTAGGTCTTGTCATCGAAGATGTACTCCTCGCGGATACCCCCACCGAGCGGGTTCAGCGTGACGGCGATGCCGGTCCTGCCTGCCGCGTCCACCGCGCGGCCGACGGTGGTGACGCCGTGGATGGACGCCGCCGCCCGGAACAGCGCGGCACGCTGCGCGCGGGGCATGTAGGCCTCGGTGAGCATGCCGCCGACGTTCTGCCACGCGTCGGCGTCGGCGCGAGGGCCGGTGCCCAGGCCCATGTACAGGTGCTGGTACATCTTGGCCGGATCGGCCGGCAGGCGGCTCAGGTGGACGTAGTCGTTGCGCAGATTCTCGGCGCGGTCGTCGAAGTCGGCGGCCTTGGACATCGAGCTGCGTCCCACGGCCTGGCGGGCCTCGCCCGGGATGGGCCAACCCGGCCACGGCCTGGGCTCCAGCTGCCTTTCCCACAGGACGCCGTGTGTGGCGTCGCCGTCCACGGGCAGCCAGATCTTTCGTCTCTCCCGCCCCAGGTACCGGACCTGCCGACCGTCGGACTCACTCTCTACCGTGTCCATGGTCTGCGACTCGAAGACCAGGAACTGGCCGGGTCGGGGGTGCAGCTCCGGGGACTTGGCCGCGTGGTCGGCGGCCCGCTTGAGCACCTGCACCGACGCCACCGGCATCGTGTGGACGACCGGCGGGGTGACCGGCTCCTCGCCTGTGCCGACCGCGATGACCCCGGCAGCGGCGGCGGCGACGCCCAGCCCCGCCGCCAGACCGATCCGCAGCCGCACGGCCCGGCGAGGGCGGTCGAAAACACGCTGTCCGGTGGAACGCCCCGGGTTCGGGGCCGCGTCCCGCATGACGCTCAGCAGCCTGTGCTCCTCGGCCCGCACGTCGGTCAGGTCGAGCTCGGGGACATCCGAGCGGAACCGCTCAAGCTCGGTCATCTCATTCATGGACGGGTTCCTCACTGACGTAGATCACGGGATCGGTAGCACCGAGGTGCCTGCGCAGCCTGTGCCTGGCCCGGTTGATGCGGGACCGCACCGTCCCGACGCGAACGTTCAGCGCCTGCGCGGCCTCCGCGTAGCTGAGATCGCCCCAGGCGACCAGCAGCAGCGCGTCGCGGTGCCCTCTCGGCAGCGCGGCCAGCGCACTCGCCAGCGCCCTGCCGGAAGCCCCCGCACTGAGCCGCTCGTCACTGCGCTCCGTGAACGGCTCCATCACCGGGTCGGTGCCCATCCGCTCCAGGACGCGCAGCTGCCGGACCTCCGCCCGCACGTGCCGGCCCATCAGATTGGTGGCGATCCCGTACAACCAGGGCCGCGCGTTAGGGCGGGACAGGTCGTACCGTTCGCGCTGCCGGAACGCCGCCAGGAACGTCTCGGCCACCACGTCTTCGGCGGCGTCGGCGCCCAGCCGGCGGATCACGTACCGCTTGATGTCCGGGGCGTACCGGCGGAACACCTCGGCGAACGCCTCAGGCTCCCGGCGGGACCGCTCGATGACGGAGGCATCGTCGGCGCCCTCTTCACTCGCAGTGCTCATACACAGCCTCTCGGCTCCGGATCGGGACACCCGTTGTTGCCGAGCCGCCCGCGTCCGGTTCCCGTCCTTCATGGGGAGCCCCGCATCAGGGCGGGGGCCGCAGGATGATCAGCGCGTGGAGAGGCTCAATCCGCTGGTGAACGCACCTGGCGCGGCGAACGGCGAACCCGCTCGCACCGCACCGCACCGTCCCGGGCTACCCCGCGCCCGGGCTACCCCGCGGCCTCGGGAGCCCGCTGAAGCCTGACCTGGCGTTCGGTCTCGGTGAAGCCGAGCGAACGGTAGATCCGGATCGCCTCGGCTTCGGGATCGGCGACGATCACCAGCGTTTCGGCCCCTCTGCTCATGGCGTCCGCTCCGGCGAAGTGGACGAGTGCGGAGGCCAGGCCGCGTCGGCGGAAGGCAGGATGGGTCTCGACGTGCTGGTAGCGGGCGAGCCCTTGACCGTCGAGGAAGACGCCGAGGCCCGCGCGCATCTCGCCGTCCACGAACGCGCCGAACCAGGTGGCGTCGCCCGCCTCGCACAGCCGCCGCTCCTCGGCGAGTTTCGCCGCCAGGAACGCCTTGTTCTCCGCCGACGCCTCCGACTCGTCGCACGCGTGCCGCAGCCGCGCCGCCTGATCCCAGTCGTCCGCGGTCAGCGTCCGCAACTCGGCTCGCACCGGACGTGCGGGGCGCAGGAGTGAGGAGGCGGTGAGGACCGTGTCGGTCTCGACAGTGATTCCGAGCCGCTCCCATCCTGCGCGCGGGACCGTCTCTCCCTCGGTCCCGTCCACACCGATCGCCAGATGGGCCGCCTCAGGGAACTCCGCGGCGAACAGGCCAGGAGCATCCGGGAGCATGCGGGGGGAGACGAGCACGAAGTTGCCCCACCAGAAGTTCGGGTTGGCGGGCGTCCGGACCACCAGGTGGGACGGGTGATCGATGATGACGGAGCCGGCCAGCCGACGAAGCAGTAGATCCGTGCGGTAAGCGAGAGAGCGAACTTGCACCAGGCGAGCCTAAACCGACACCAGGGCACGCGCGTCTTTGCCAATAGGCCCGGTGGTGGACCCTCTCGTGCAGGGGCCCGACTCGGGCAAGGGGCCGGGGCCGTTGCGATAGGGGGCCATGGTGAAGCAAGCCCGGGTGGACGGTGCCGGGGCGTCGACGGCGAGGGCAGCGGGCGCCCTGTGGGCACGGCGCGGGAGGGGGCGGGCTCCGGACGGGGACACGAGCGGGAAGGCGAAGCGCGGAACGGCATGGACGAGGGGCCGGATGCTCGCCGCGCTCGCGGGAGGGACCGCCGGGCTGCTGGCGTTCCATCGGGCGGTGCCCAACTCGATCGGCCGACTGGGCAGCCTTCTGGAGACATTCCTGCCCTGGCTGGGGCTGGTGGCCGTGGTGCTGTTCGGCTTGGCGCTGCTGCGTCGTTCGGCCACCGCGCTGGTGGCCCTGCTCTTGCCGACGGCGGCGTGGGCGTACCTCTTCGGCGGACTGCTGCTGCCGGGGGCCGATCCTGGCTCTCGTGCCCTGGTCGTCGTCCAGCACAACGTCAGCGACGAGAACACTGACCCGGCGGCCACGGGCCGCGCGCTGGTCGCCGCGGCGCCCGATCTCGTCGCAGTGGAAGAACTGACGCCCTCAGCGCTGCCCGTCTATGAGAAGACCTTCGCCTCAGCCCTCCCGTACCACTCGGTCCAGGGCACCGTCGGACTCTGGTCGAAGCATCCGCTGGCCGACAGCCGGTCGCTGGACATCAAACCGGAGGGGATCACGGAGCCCTGGAACCGGGGGTTGCGGGCCACGGTGCGCACGCCGCACGGCGAGATCGCCGTGTACGTCGCACACCTCCCCTCGGTTCGCATCCGGCCGAGCGGCCTGGCCTCCTCCTGGCGCGACGAGAGCGCCACCCGGCTGGGCAAGGCCGTCGCCTCCGAGGAACTGGAAACCGTGGTCCTCCTGGGAGATCTCAACGGCACCGTCGACGATCGTGGGCTGGCTCCGCTCACCACGCGGATGAACGTGGCGGAGCGGGGCCTGGCCTTCAGCTTCCCCGCGGCCTTTCCGCTGGCCAGAATCGACCAGGTGATGGCGCGATCGGCGACCGTGACCCACGTCCGCACCCTGCCCGCCACCGGCAGTGACCACCTGCCGGTCGCCGCCCAGGTCGCACTGACGGTTTCTCCCGCGCCGTGAAGCCGAGCGGGGGTGGGCGGTTTAGGACGCAGGACGGCCCGGACGATGCGGTCGAGCGGCGTGGCGAGCGGCGTGGCGAGCGGCGGCTCAGCGGGGGACGGTGACGACGATCTTGCCGATCTGGGTGTTCGACTCCAGGTGGCGGTGTGCCTCGGCCACCTCGGACAGGGGGAAGGTGCGGTCGATGACGGGACGGAACGCGCCCGAGCGCAGGCCGGAGGTCACGAAGGCGGCGGCGCGGCGGAGGCGCTCGGGGTCCTTGGCCGTCTCCAGCATCGTGTAGGTGCGCATGTTCAGCGCCGGCATGCCGAGGTCGATGCCCGGATAGGGGGTCGGCTCGCCGCTCAGCGCCCCGTAGACCAGGAGCGTCCCGCCGGGTGCGACCAGGCGGGCCAGGTCCGTCACGCCGGGGCCCGCGACCGCGTCGAGGACGAACTCGGCGCCCCGGCCGCCGGTCGCCGCGAGCACCCGTCCGGCCACGTCGTCCGACTCGGTGACGATCACCTCGGCCGCGCCCTCCTTGAGCAGCGCCTCCTTCTTGGCGGCCGTGCGGGTCAGGGCGATCGGGGTCGCCCCGACGCGGTCGGCGACATGGATGGCGGCCAGCCCGACGCTGCTGGACGCCGCGTTCAGCACGACCGTGTCGCCGGGCCTCATGCCGCCGACCTCGACAAGCGCCCCATAAGCCGTCAGGTACGGCATCCACACCGCGGCGCCTTCGACCGCGCCGAGGCCCTCGGGACGGTGCAGCACGGCCGCGGCCGGCACGATCGCCTGCTCGGCGTAGACGCCGTACTCGTTCTGCGAGAACCCGGGCACCGTGCTGACCAGGTCTCCCGGCCGGAACCCGGTGACGTCCTCGCCGACCGCCTCCACCACGCCCGCGGCCTCGGTGCCGAGCCTGGCCGGGAACGCCTTCACCGGCTCGATGTAGTGGCCGGTCCGGAACAGCACCTCGGCCCTGTTGAGGCCGATCGCCTCAACGCGGATCCGCAGCTCGCCCGGGCCGGGCTCGCCGACCTCGACGTCCTCGAGCCTCATCACCTCGGGTCCGCCGAGCTCGTGGAACATCACCGTCATGGCCATCGTGTGGGCCCTTCCTCGTAGCAGGTGGGCCTACTCAAACCCGTAAGTACGATGCTTGTCAAACTTTGATGACTGTCAAACCTTGATGGCCGTCAAAGTTCGATGCCTGCCAAAGTTCGATGCCTGCCAAATTCGATGTTCGTCGTACTATGGACTCCATGGAGGCCGACCGCATCCCGACGCACCCCGACGTCCGGACGATCCCGTTGCAGCAGGTTCTCGAAGCCCTGGTCGATCCGGTCAGGCGGAGCATCGTCACGAAGCTCTGCGAGGCGTCCACCGACATCCGCTGCGGCGCGTTCGACCTGACCGTGAGCAACTCCACGGCCACGCACCACTTCCGGATCCTGCGCGAGGCCGGGCTCATCCGGCAGTACTACGTCGGCACCTCGCGCATGAACGCCCTCCGGCGCGACGAGATGAACGAGGTCTTCCCCGGTCTGCTGGACGCCATCGTCACCGCCGACCGCATGTCCCCCCAGCCCGCCTGACCCCGCCGCGCGGAACAAAGGAGGCGGTGAGGAAGTCAGGCGGCGAGGAAGTCAGGCCGCAAGACGGGTGCCTCGGCGCCAGACGGCTCGGGTGTTGAGGGTGTCGGAGATCGTGGTGGTGGGATCGCCGTCGACGAGGAGGAGGTCGGCGCGTAGGCCCTCGGCGATGCGTCCGCGGTCATCGAGGCCGAAGCGGCGGGCGGGGACAGAGGTTGCCGCGCGCAGAGCCTGGACAGGGCTGAGCCCGGCACGGACCAGGTGCTGCAACTCGTGGTGGAGGCTCGCGCCGTGTGCGAGCCCGCCCAGGAAGGGCAGCGGAACGGCGGCGTCGGTACCGGCCAGCAGGTCCACGCCCGCGTCGCTGAGGGCCCTGACGGCGGCGAGGACGTCTTCGATCTTGCCCTGGGGGTAGTGGCCGTAGCTGGAGCGCAGCGTCTTGTCCCAGTCGGCGTCCAGGCGCGAGGCGACACGGGGGTCGTCGGCGAGGTCGCCGCCGGTGATCCCCATCATGGAGGCGTTCAGGACGACGCAGGGGATGACGAAGACCCCCGCGTCCTTGACCAGGTCGATGACCTCCTCGGTGTGAGGCTGGTCCATGAACAGGTGGGCCAGACCGTCGATACCCGCCTCGACGGCCACGCGGGTGGCGTCCACGGTCAGGGTGTGGGCGATCGTGAGCATGCCGCGCCTCTTGGCCTCGGCCACGCCGGCGTCCAAGGTGGCCTGGTCGAGCATCGGCAGGCCGGGGTGCCCTTCCACGCTGCCGTCGTCGACCATGAACTTGATGTAGTCCGAGCCGCGTTCGATCAGCTGCGGGATGAACGCGACGGCTTCCTCGGGGGTCGTGGAGAAGGGCATGAGCGGAGGCCGTCCGGTCGGCTTCGCCCCTGGGGGCGGCCCGGGGCGGAAGCCCTCCGGGAACAGCTCGCTGGGGTGGCCGCCCGGCGGCGTGATGCCGAACCCGGAGGAACGCACATCGGCGACGGTGTCGTCCTCTCTGATTTGCGCTCGGTTGTCGCGCGTGTGGAGGCCCTGCATCTCCAGCTCGGTCGTCACGCCGAACCGCAGCGCCAGGGCCAGCGCCTCCCGGTTGGTGTGGACGTGGGCGTCGATCAGGCCCGGCAGGAGCGTCGCCCCGCCGCCGTCGACGATCTCGGCCCCCTCGGGAGGGTCGCCTCCGAGGCGGGTGATGCGCCCGTCCTCGACGAGCACGGTGGTCACGCCCAGCGCCTTCTCGCCATCGAAGACCTGGGCACCGGTGATAGCGGTCGGGGCTGCGGTCACGGTCACGGCTTACCTCACTCCAGAGTACGATCGCCTCAATGTATAGCACTTGCTATGTAAATGCATAGCATCATGCATATGCATGCTGACTGCAACTCGCTAGGATGGGCGCATGACCCACTCCCCTCCGGCTCCGGGAACTGACGACGGCGACCTTCTCGATCAGGTCGGGCCGGCACTGTCGCAGCTGCGGCGGCGCACCTCCGGCGGGCGGGCCGACCTCACGCGCAACCTCGTCCTGAACGTGGTCGCGAACGCGGCCGGGGAGATGACGGTCGGCGGACTCGCCGCCGAGATGGGGGTCACCCAGCCCGTCGCCAGCCGCACCGTCGCCGGCTGCATCGCCGACGGGGTCCTGCGGAGGACCGCGTCCCAGGCCGACAGCCGGCGCACCGTCCTGGAACTCACGGACGCCGGAGAAGCCGAACGCCGACGCTTCGCCTCCGAACAGCGCGAGACCTTCGAAGCCATCACCGCGCACTGGGAACCGGCCGAGCGCGTCCAGTTCGCCCGGTCTCTGGTCCGCTACAGCCAGGACGCCAACACCTGGTCCGCCCGCCAGCGCCACCGAAGCCAGAACAGCACGAGCATCGGCTCCGACGACTGACCGTCCCGCAACAGCGCAGGCCGAGACGCAACTCCGCCATCGCGCCGAAGGCCGTGCTCCTAACGCGGTCCGCCTCGCTCGCACGTTCGTCGCCCGGCTCGGACGGGCTGGACAGGACGAACTCCCCGTAAGTCCGGTCATGGACACCGACCATGCGCATGTCACGGTCTGATCAAACGGAACGGGAGGGCAACGGCATTCACTCGCCGGCAGAAGTGCCGGTAGAGCCCGCCTTAGGTCCAGGGGCCCTGTCGGCCGGTCATTGACGCTGTTAGTTTCGCTGACTGCACAGGTCATCGCCGCCCGCGCTTCACCCGACCGAGTGAGAGGCGTTTCCCTCACGCGATCACCACGTAGGCGGCCAGGAGTTCCCGATCCCGGAGGACTTCACGACCGGATCGGCTCAGAGCGATTTCTGCGTTCTGGAGAGGAAGCATGGGTCATCGCATGTCCGCGAAAGGGCGCGCCGCTCGTTATGTCGCGGTTCCGGCCGCTCTGGCTCTCGTGCTCTCGGGATGTGCTGGAGACGACAAGCCGGAATCCCGGAAACCGGCATCGCCGACGAGCAGGGAAACGTCCAGCGGGGCGGGGGCCTCGGTGCCGCTGGCGCACAAGGACGGACCCGGGCACGTCGATCTGCTGGCGCTGAGCCGGACGGCGGCCCGCACCGTCACCGCCCGATTCAAGATCGTCAACGACGGCCGGAACCCGATCGATCTGACGACCAGCCTCGGTGAGACCGGGCACGCGCTGGACCCGGGCCTGGGGGATCCCCTGGCCGCCAGCGGGATCGCGCTGGTGGACGCCCGGAACGACAAGGTCTACTACCCCGCGCAGGCGCCCGAGCAGGAGCACAAGTGCCTCTGCACCTGGCTGTTTCGCAACTCCGTGAAGGTGGGCGGGTCCATCGACGTCTACGCGACGTTCCCGGCCCCGCCCGCCGGCGTGGACCGGGTGACGATCGTGTTCCCGCTCGCCGTCCCGTTCCAGGACGTCCCCATCACCGACGACCCGGTGGCGCCGCTCCAGGGCCAGGTCGACCCGGCCAAGGTCAAGTTGGGCAAGCCCAGGGTCTTCGGGCTGCGCACTCTGACCGAAGGCACCGAGCAGTCGGTCGCCGACGATCCGAACGCCCGGTCGGTACGGCTCTCCGCCGACGTCCTGTTCGCCGTCGACAAGGCCGATCTGACGCCGCGGGCCGACCAACTCCTGCGGCAGGTGGCCCAGCAGATCGACGCGTCGAAGGGCAGCACGGTCAAGGTCGACGGCTATGCGGACTCGACCGGGAACGACGCGATCAACCAGCCGCTCTCGGAGCGGCGCGCCAAGGCCGTCGCCGACCGGCTGAAGGGCCTCGTCACCCGGCAGGGAGTGACCTACCAGTCCGCCGGGCACGGATCGCAGGATCCCGTGGCGTCCAATGACACCGAGGATGGGCGGCGCAAGAACCGCCGGGTCACGGCGACGTTCGCCCGCCCCTCGGCGCCGGCGCCTTCCGCCGCGGGCGGCAGCCCTTACAGGCGGGGTTCCTCCGCCGTGCTGGGCTCGGCGAACTTCCAGGCGGCCGAGGCCCAGGGGCTCAAGGTCGAGGTCGACAGCCTGCACCGGGACGCGTCCGGGCTGACCATCCTGGTGTGGACGCTCCGGAACACCGGCCACGGCAACCCGAACTTCGGGATGAAGCTGGAGAAGTCGGCCCTTCGCCACGGAGCGGACCCCCGGCCGCTGCGGCTCGCTTCCACCGGCGGAGTGATGCTCTTCGACCCCGCCACCCAAGCCCGTTACGAGCCCCTGACCGTCGAGCCCTTCCCCTGCGTGTGCAGCAATCTGCTCGGCGATGACGCGATACACGTCCTCGGCCCTGGCCAGAGTCTCGTCCTCTGGGACGCCTACAAACCGCCCGCCAACGCCGCGAACCTCGAAATGCAGGTGCCGTGGGAGCAGGCCGCCGACGCCGCCGTGAAGGGCCTGACGATCAGGTAGCCGCGGCCGCCCGGTCGGGAGGATCCGAGCGGGCCCAGGTGGTGAAGGCTTCGATTCCGTCGATGACCGCTTCGAACCGGAGGGAGTGGAACAGGTCGAACGAGTGCTGAGCGCCGGGAAGCTCGGCGTACACGACCGGGTTCACCGAGACGCTGCGCAGCCGGTCGACGAAGAGCCGAGTGTCCTCGACGGGGACCAGGCTGTCGGCGGTGCCGTGGGCGACGAAGAACGGCGGCGCGTCCGGGCGGAGGTACGACACGGGCGACGAAGGCGAGTCCACTTCGCCGTCGAGGCCGCCGTGGTACCCGTACAGGGAGATCGCCCCGGAGACCGAGGTGTCGGCGGTCTCGAAGCCGGGCTGGAACGCGGGGTCGCACGGCGTCAGGGCGGCCATGGACGCCAGGTGGCCGCCGGCGGAGCTGCCCGCCACGAACAGCGTCGACGGATACGTCGCGCCGCCGGACGAAGAACGGCCGGAACACGATACGGGCGAGAGGGAGACCGCACGGCGGGCGGGGACCTCGCCCAACGCCTCGACCAGCGCGTTCTCCACGGCCTTGCCCGCCAGCAGCCCGCGCCGGGCGACGATCGCGAGCCCGGCCGAGGTGAGGACGGCTGCCCCGCACACCGTCCACGCGGCGGGGGACGCGAGATCACCCTGGGCGGCCGCGAGCAGGGTCGACGCAAGGAGCCAGGCGAGGCCGACGAACGGAAGCTCGTTGATCGCCAGGCCGAGCCGGAAGCTCAGCCTGCCGAGGACCCAGGGACCGCGCAGCGGCGCCACCGCGGACCATGTGGGGATCGCCGCGACACCGACCGCGAGAACGTACCCGACAGGGGCGTTCATGACGCTGAACGAGAGGCGACCGCGCGGGCGGCGCCCCTTCCCGCGCGGGCGGACAGGATTCCGGTGACCACGGCGGCTCCTTCGTGAGGACGACGCGACCAGCGTCCCGCCGCGCCCCCACCCCCGCATCGGCCGCGCGACGGCAACACCCCCGACCCCGGTCGGCGCCCCCACCGACCTAGGTAGGAGACCTGCAAGCAGGCGTCCGCCTAACTCGATGTGGGGCCCGGCCGGGCGGGTTGGTTGCAGCGGACGGGCTCGGCGGTCGGGCGTCGGGTGGATGCTCCTATGGATGTCAAGCGGCGAGTTCAAGATCGCTTGATGTGATGATCTGGTAGAGCTCGCGGGCGATGTAGCGCTTGAGGCATCGGAT
>NZ_JBEUPD010000066.1:0-17024 GCF_040492135.1 Actinomadura sp. NPDC000600 | reverse complement strand
CGAGATCCGGCAGCGCCACCCCGTCTTCGGCGTCGGCTCCTACGTCGAACTGTCCGCCTCCAACCCCTCCGTCCTCGCCTTCACCCGCGAGATCACCGAGGACGAGAGCCCGTGGGGGGAGATGGACACGGTCCTGTGCGTCAGCAACCTGTCCCGGTTCCCGCAGCCCGTCGAGCTGGACCTGCGGCGCTTCGAGGGCTACTCCCCCGTCGAGTGCATGGGCGGCGTGCAGTTCCCGGCCATCGGCGAGCTGCCCTACCTGCTGACCCTGCCGGGCCACGGCTTCTTCTGGTTCCAGCTGATCCCCCCGGACGACGCGGCCCCCGGGCCGAGCGCGGAGGCCGGGCTCGGCACGCGCGCGGGAAGGACCGTCTGACCGTGCTTCCTCCAGAGCCGGACCTCGTCCGGGACATCGCGGAGTGGCTGCCCCGGCAGCGCTGGTTCGGCGGCAAGGACGGCCCCATCCACGAGCTCGCCATCGGCACCGCCACCGAACTCCACTCCGGCGACCCCGCCCTGCACCACCTCGTCCTCGACGTCCGCCGCGACGGCGCCACCGACCACTACCAGCTCCTCCTCGGCGTCCGCCGTGACCTGCCCGACCGGCTCCGGCACGTCGAGATCGGCGGGCACTGCGGCGACCGGCCCGCGAGGCCCCGCCTGTACGACGCCGCGCACGACCCGGACCTGACCCGGGTGCTGCTGGACGCCATGGCGCGCGAGGCGTCCGTCGGCCCGCTGCGGTTCCACCACGCCGGCGGGGCCCGCATCCGCACGGACCTGGCGAGCCTGCCCATGACCGCCGAGCAGAGCAACACGTCGCTGCTGTTCGGCGACGAGTACATCTGCAAGCTGTTCCGCCGCCTGTCCCCCGGCGTCAACCTCGACCTGGAGGTCAACCTCGCGCTGACCCGCGGCGGCTGCACGCACGTCCCGGCCGTCCTCGGCTGGATCGAGCTGGACCGGGGGCACGGCGCCCCCGCGGGCGGGGAGCCGGTCACGCTCGCCCTCCTGTCGGACTACCTGCACACCGGCGTGGACGGGTGGAGCCTCGCGATCGCCAGCGTGCGCGACTGGTTCGCGCACACGCCGCCGCCCGGCGGCGACGAGTGGGCCGAACTGGACGCGAGCGCCGCCGGCGGCGACTTCGCCGCCGAGGCCGAACGGCTCGGCGCGGCCACCGCCGAGGTGCACCGGGCGCTCGCCGACGCGTTCGGCGTGACGGTCGTCCCGGCGGCGGAGGTCCGCGCGATGGCCGCGCGGATGAACACCGAGCTGACCGGCACCTGCCGCACGGTGCCCGCGCTCGCGCCGCACGCCAAGGCGCTCACGGAGGCGTACCTCGACCTGGCCGCCCGGGCCGAGCCGCTGCCCGTCCAGCGCGTCCACGGCGACTACCACCTCGGGCAGGTCCTGCGCACCGAGTCCGGGTGGACGGTCCTGGACTTCGAGGGCGAGCCGGCGCGGACGCAGAGCGAGCGCCGCGCCCTCGCGCACCCGCTGCGCGACGTCGCCGGGATGCTCCGCTCGTTCGAGTACGCCGCGCGGTACCTCATCACCAAGGCGGGCACGGTGCCGAGCGAGTCGGGGCCGCGGCTGGAGACCCGGGCGCACGCCTGGGCGGCGCGCAACCGCGCCGCGTTCTGCCGCGGCTACGCGGCGGGCGGCGGCCCCGACCCGGCCGCGCATTCGGTGCTCATCCGCGCCTTCGAATTCGAGAAGGCCGTCTACGAGGTGCGGTACGAGGCGCAGAACAGGCCCGCCTGGCTCGCCGTCCCGCTGAAATCGCTCGCCCATCTGACCGCTTGATCAAAGACACTGAATCCGGCCTCCAATTCGGCGCCATGATCACGTAAAATCGGCGCGCTCGCACAATTCCGTGCCGTTCAACGGGTACCCGTTCCCTCGGCGGGATGATGATCACCTGCCGATACCTGATCGGAAACGGAGAGCGGAAGAATGTCCATCGCACGCCACTCGCACGAGGCCGAAAGCGGAAGCGGAGCGATCGCGGGCCGGACCGGCCGCGGCCGGGCGGCCGACCGAAAACGGGGAGCGCTCCGAACCGCCGTCACGGCGACGGTGACCGGGCTCGCCCTGACGGTCCCGCTGGGTTCCACGTCCTTCGCCGCGCTCACGCCGACGGCGCTCAGCCCGACGTCGCTGAGGAGACTGCACCTGGACGCGGCCACGCTGCACAAGGTCCGGGCGTACGACAAGTACCGGACGCGGGAGGCGGCCCAGCGCAAGCGCGCGAAGAAGGCGCTGCGGTTCGCCCGCAAGCAGATCGGCAAGCCGTACAGGTGGGGCGCCACGGGGCCGTCCGGCTACGACTGCTCCGGCCTCATGATGGCCGCGTGGCGCAGGGCGGGCGTCAGGATCCCCCGCGTCACCTACGCCCAGTACCGCAAGGTGGACCGGAAGGTGAAGATGAGGCACCTCAAGCCCGGGGACCTCATCTTCTTCCACGGCCGCAGCCACGTCGGCATGTACGTCGGGCACGGCCGGTTCCTGCACGCGCCCAATTCGGGGGCCAGGGTCCGCATCGACAAGTTCGGCGCGCGGCGCAAGAAACAGTTCGCGGGCGCGGTACGGCCCGGCGCGCCCGCCTATCGCGAGTGGTCGCCGTCCGTGCGGGAGCTCGTCGAGAAGATCGATCGGATGAGTGCGCAGAAGAGAGCCGACCAGCCCCCAGATAGCGAGCGGACCCCCCACATTCCGCCACATCACCTGAAATCCCACAAGAAAAGCGACAAACCCTCTAAAAAGGCCCCCCGCCACCCGGTAGCGAAGGCCGCGCCACCCGGCGGCCACTCCAGACCGGACGATTCCGCGGCCCAGGCTCCGCGAAGCGACACACCGTCGGACATGTCAAAGCCTGAACCCCGGCCGAGAGCCGCGGGGCAACCGAGATCCTTCTGGCACGGCCCGGCCTACGAGCCGTGGGCCGTATACGTCGGTCCCTGAGCCTCTCTCCGCCTGCCCCGGCGCCATGCGCGCGCCGTGCGGCGCCGGGGGGCGCCGGGGGGCGCGTCACACTTGACCTGGAGCACGCTCCAGGTGCTTGGCTTGATCACCATGGAATACACCCGACTCGGCCGCACCGGCCTGAAGGTCAGCCGCCTGGTGCTCGGCACGATGAACTTCGGCCCGTTCACCGAGGAGGCCGACGCCCACACGATCATGGACGCGGCGCTCGACGCGGGGATCAACTTCTTCGACACCGCGAACGCCTACGGGTGGGGCGCGAACAAGGGCCGCACCGAGGAGATCATCGGCTCCTGGTTCGCCAAGGGCGGCGGTCGCCGGGAGAAGACCGTCCTCGCGACGAAGGTCTACGCGGACATGGCGCCGCCCGACTCGCCCTGGCCGAACCAGGGCGGGCTGTCCGCGCTGCACATCCGCCAGGCCGCCGAGGCGTCGCTGAAGCGGCTCGGCACCGACCACATCGACCTGTACCAGTTCCACCACATCGACCGGTCGACGCCGTGGGAGGAGATCTGGCAGGCGGTCGACGTCCTCGTCCAGCAGGGCAAGGTGCTCTACGCCGGCTCGTCCAACTTCCCCGGCTGGGGCATCGCGCAGGCCAACGAGGCCGCCGCCCGCCGCGGCTCGCTCGGACTGGTCAGCGAGCAGTGCCTGTACAACCTGGTCGAACGGCGCGCCGAGATGGAGGTCGTCCCGGCGGCGCAGGCCTACGGGCTCGGCGTGATCCCGTGGTCCCCGCTGCACGGCGGGGTGCTCGGCGGCGTCCTGCGCAAGGAGCGCGACGGGGACGGCTCCCGGTCCCGGTCGGGCCGCGCCGCGGAGATGCTGGGCGACCCGGCGGAGCGGGCGCGCGTCCAGGCCTACGAGGACCTGTGCGACGAGCACGGCCTTCCCCCGGGCGACGTCGGCCTCGCCTGGCTCCTCACCCGTCCCGGCGTGACCGGCCCGATCGTCGGGCCGCGCGTCCGCGAGCAGCTCGACTCCGCCGTCCGCGCCGCCGAACTGGAGCTGCCCGAGGCGTTCCTGTCCGCCCTGGACGACATCTTCCCCGGCCCGGGTCCGGTGCCGGAGGCGTTCGCCTGGTAGAGCCCGTCGACCGAACACCGCACAGGCCGCCGTCCCTGACCGGGACGGCGGCCTTTCGCGTGCGAGGGCCTTTGCCCGCGACGAGCGACGAACGGGACAGGACGGGCGAGCCATGCTAGGTTGCCACTGAAAATCGTTATCATTTTCAGGAGGTTCATGATGCCTGCTCAGCGTGCGCGCGTCCTCGGGGCGGGCGCCGTCCTCGCCGCCGCGGCGCTCGGGTCCGCCGCCTGCGGATCGTCCCCCGGCGCCGGCGCGGCGGCGACGGTCCAGGTCGTGGCGTCGACCAACGTGTACGGGGACATCGCGCGGCAGATCGGCGGCGGCAGGGTGACGGTGACGTCGTTCATCAGCGACCCCGCGCAGGATCCGCACTCCTTCGAGGCGGGCACCCGCGCCAGGCTCGCGCTCTCCAGGGCCGAGGTGGTCATCGAGAACGGCGGCGGCTACGACGGCTTCGTGGACACGCTGCTGAAGGGCGCCGGTTCGAAGGCCCGGGTGCTCAACGCCTTCCAGATCTCCGGGAAGACCGCGCCCGCGGGCGAGGAGCCGAACGAGCACGTCTGGTACGACCTGCCGTCCGTCGCGCTGCTGGCCGACCGGATCTCCGCCGCGCTCGGCGAGGCGGATCCCGGGGCCGCCGAGACCTTCTCCTCGAACGCGGCGTCCTTCAAGGCGAAGCTGAAGGCGCTGGAGGAGAGGGTGGCGGCGATCAAGGCCGCGCACGCCGGGGACCGTGTGGCGGTGACCGAGCCCGTCCCCGCCTACCTCCTCGAGGCGGCCGGCCTGGTGGACCGGACGCCGGAGGGGTTCGCCGAGGCGATCGAGGAGGGGGACGACGTCCCGCCGAGGGCCATGCGCGACACGCTGGCGCTGCTCACCGGCAAGAAGGTCCGGGCGCTCGTCGAGAACGTGCAGACGAGCGGCCCGCAGACCGAGCAGGTCCGCAAGGCGGCGGACGAGGCGGGCGTCCCGGTGGTCCCGGTCACCGAGACGCTGCCCGGCGGGCGGGACTACGTCGCCTGGATGGACGGCACCGTGTCCGCGCTCCAGAAGGCGCTGTCGTGATCGCCCTGCGCGGCGCCGCCCTGTCCTACGGCGGCCGGACGCTGTGGCGCGGGCTGGACCTCGACGTGGCGCCCGGCGAGTTCCTCGCCGTCGTCGGGCCCAACGGTTCGGGGAAGACCAGCCTGCTCAGGGTGCTGCTCGGGCTCCAGCGGCCGTCGTCCGGAACGGTCGCGGTGGACGGGCGCCGCCCCCGGCGCGGCGGCGCCGGCATCGGCTACGTCCCGCAGCACAGGGCCGTGCCGCCGCACACCCCGCTGCGCGCCCGCGACCTCGTGCGGCTCGGCGTCGACGGCCACCGCTGGGGGCCCGGCCGGCCGCGCCGGGACGTGCGCCGCCGGGTCGACGCCGCCCTCGCCGACGTGGGCGCCGCCGCGTTCGCCGATGTCCCGCTCGAACTCCTCTCGGGCGGCGAGCTGCAGCGCGTCCGGGTCGCGCAGGCGCTGGCGGCCGGTCCGCGCGTCCTCCTGTGCGACGAGCCGCTGGCGTCCCTGGACGCCCGGTACCAGCGCGTCGTCGCCGGACTGGTCGACCGGCGCCGCCGCGAGCACGGCACGACCGTCGTCTTCGTCACCCACGACATCGACCCGGTCCTCCCCTTCGCGGACCGGCTGCTGGACATGGGCACGACCCGGGTCACGGAGGCTCCGGCGCGCGCGGCGGCCGGCGCGCGGCCTTGCCGCTCGGAGACGGTATGAGCTGGCAGGAGGCGTGGCACGAGGTCTTCAACTTCCAGGACTACGGGGCACTGCTCGGGCTGGTGCGCAACTCGCTCATCGCCGGGGCCGTCCTCGGGCTCGTCGGGGGGCTCGCCGGGACGTTCGTCGTCATGCGCGACCTCGCGTTCGCCGTGCACGGCATCAGCGAACTGTCGTTCGCCGGAGCGGCGGCCGCCCTGCTGGCCGGGGCGAGCGTGGCGGGCGGCTCGGTCGCCGGGGCGCTGGCGGCCGCCGGCCTGATCGGGGTGCTCGGCGCGAAGGCCCGCGGCCGCGGGTCGGTCATCGGCGTGCTGATGCCCTTCGGGCTCGGGCTCGGCGTGCTGTTCCTGTCGCTGTACCAGGGGCGGTCGGCCAACAAGTTCGGGCTCCTCACCGGCCAGATCGTCGCGATCGACACGCCGGGGCTGACCTGGCTGCTCGCGACGTCGGCGGTGGTGCTGGCGTGCCTCGCGGTCATGTGGCGCCCGCTGGCGTTCGCCAGCCTGGACCCGGACGCGGCGGCGGCGCGGGGCGTGCCGGTGCGGGCGCTGTCACCGGCCTTCATGCTCGTGCTCGGCCTGGCGGTCGCCGTGTCCGTGCAGGTCGTCGGGGCGCTGCTGGTGCTCGCGCTGATCTGCACGCCCGCCGCGGCGGCGGTGCGGGTCACCGCGTCGCCCGCCGCGGCGGCGGTACTGAGCGCGGGGCTCGCGACGGTGTCGGCCGTGGGCGGGATCCTTCTGTCGATCGGGTCCAGCCTTCCGATCAGCCCGTACGTCACCACGGTCTCGTTCCTGCTGTACGGGGCGTGCCGCGCGGTGGGCGAGGTCCGGGCCCGGTGGGGTCGGCAGGGCCGGACGGCGCCGCCGGACGCGCGGTCCGGCACCGTCCCCGCATGATCTCTGGCGCTTGGCCCGGGAGCGGGTGCCGGGCCGGCGCCGGGGCGCGTTCCGCGATCCGGACATTCCGGATTCAACCCGCCAGGTCGTTGCGATTCGCTTACCCGGGCGTGGGCATCGCCGCAGGTAGCACGGGAATCATCTGGACTCTTGCGACGAACAGGGCGATTGGGAGGGACGCGATGTGGGACTTCGCGGGCCGGGACACCGCTATCGACCTGGGCAGCGCGACCGTGCGGATGTATGTGAAGGGCCGCGGCGTCGTCTGCCGCGAACCGTCGCTCCTCGCACGCTCCCGGGACACGGGGCGCATCCTCGCCCTCGGCGCCCCCGCGCGGGAGATGGCCGGGCGCAACCCGGACGTCACGCTCGTCCGGCCCATCCGCGAAGGCGCGCCGACCGAGACCGACGAGGCCGAGTACCTGATGCGGCACCTGGTGCGCCGCCACCACAAGCGCCACTACACGGCGCGCCCGCGCCTGGTCGTCACCGTCCCGAGCGGGCTGACGTCCGTCCACTACCGGGCGCTGCAGTTCTCCGCCTACCAGGCGGGCGCGCGGCGCCTCACGCTCGTGCCGACGCCCATCGCCGCCGCCATCGGGATGGGCATGACCTCCACCGTGCGGCCCGACATCACGGTGATCGCCGACATCGGGGCGGACGTCACCGACGTCGGCGTCATCGCGTTCGGCGGCCTGGTCACCTCGCACACCGCGCACGTCGGCGGATCGGCGCTGGACCGCGCCATCGCCGCGCTCGTCCGGCAGGAGCACGGCCTCGCGCTGTCGCTGTCGGCGGCGGAGCAGGCCAAGCTGGAGGTCGGCGCGGTGCCGCCGCTCGGTCGCCGCCCGGTCCGGCAGACCGTCGTCCACGGGCGCGACATCGCGACGGGGATGCCGCGCGGCGTCGTCCTCACCACCGCGGACGTCGCCCGGGCGATCTCCGGTCCGGTCGCGCGGATCGTGGACGCGATCGGCGCCGGGCTCTCCGGCTGCTCGCCCGAGATCTCCGGCGCCCTGCTCGGCGTCGGCATCACGCTCACCGGCGGCTGCGCCCGGCTGCCCGGCCTGGAGCGGCTGATCAAGGACCGGACGGGGCTGGGCGCGCGGCTCGGGGACGACACCGGCGACGCGGCCGTGCTCGGCGCCGGGGAGGTCCTGCGCTCCGCCGGGACGCAGGAGCCGTCCGCCCGCGCCGTCTCGCCGCGCGCGCACCTGCTGACGACCGTGGCGGAGTACTGACCGGGCCCGCCGCGGCCGCGCGGGAGCGGCCCGCCCGACCGCGTTCCCGCCGCCCGTTACACTCCCGGTCCCATGAGCGACGCACCCGACCGCGAGGGACCGGGAAGCCCGCGGCTGCAGGAGGTCTCCGACGGGATCTTCGCCTACCTCCAGCCCGACGGCACCTGGTGGATCAACAACACCGGCTTCCTCGTGGGGGCGCGGGGGGTGACGAGCGTCGACTCCTGCTCGACCGAGCGCCGCACCCGGGCGTACCTGGAGTCGATCCGGTCGGTCACGGACCGCCCCGTCCGGACGCTGGTCAACACCCACCACCACGGCGACCACACCTTCGGCAACTACCTGTTCTCCGGCGCGACCGTCGTCGGCCACGAGAGGACCCGGGACGACGCGCTCAGCTGGGGCGAGCCGTTCGACGAGCCGTTCTGGACGAAGGTCGACTGGGGCGGCGTCGAGATCGAGCCGCCGTTCCTCACCTACACCGACGCCGTGACGCTGTGGGTGGACGACCTGCGGTGCGAGGTCCGCCACGTCGGCACGCCGGCGCACACCACCAACGACTCGATCGTGTGGCTCCCCGACCGGCGGGTGCTGTTCTGCGGCGACCTGCTGTTCAACGGCGGCACCCCGTTCCTGATGCAGGGCTCGGTCGCGGGCGCGATCAAGGTGCTGGAGGAGGTCGTCGCGCCGCTGGGGGCGGAGACGATCGTCCCCGGGCACGGCCCCGTCGGCGGCCCCGAGCTCATCGGCCGGGTGCTGGGCTACGCGCGGTTCGTCCAGGCGACGGCCGCCGAGGCCAAGCCGGCCGGGCTGTCGCCGCTGGAGGCCGCCCGCGAGGCCGACCTCGGCCCGTACGCGGAGCTGACCGACCCCGAGCGCCTCGTCGGCAACCTGCACCGCGCCTACGCCGAACTGGACGGGCACGCGCCCGGCGCGCCGATCGACCTGGTCGCCGCCCTGAACGACATGATCACCTTCAACGGGGGCCGCCCGCTCACCTGCCGCGCGTAGCGGCAGGTCAGCGCAGTTCCGCCGCGGTGACCAGGCGGATGTGGGCGGTGGCCCAGGCGCGGGACATGCTCCTCGGGTCGTCGCCCGCGAGCGCGGCGGCGAGGGCGGCGAGCGCGTCGGCGGTCGTGCGGAGGCCGGCGCGCTCCAGCGTGGTGCCGGCGCGGACGAGGCGCTCCCGCACCCCGGTCGGGAGGCGCAGCAGGCCGCGGTGGGCCGCCTCGGCGCAGGCTGCGAGCGCCTCGTCCAGGGACTGGCCCAGCGGGTCCGGCGCCGCAGCGGGAGGGGCCCCGAGGGCGGCGGTGCCGTCGCCGGGCGCCAGGTCGGGGACGACGGTGCCGTGCGAGGTCATGACGGCGAACGGGTCGATGACCAGGCCCCCGCGGTCCCTGCGGACGGTGCCCGACACGAACCGGGGCTCCGCAGCGAGCGCCTCGGCGAGGGCGTCCAGCGCGGCGGGGCGGTGCGGGCTGTAGTCGGCGGACACGGCGGCCGCGGTCCCCGCCGCGTCGGCGACCACGGCCTCCAGCCGCTGCGCGCCCGGGTGGTAGCCGATGTCGCGGACCTCGGCGATCTCGACGACGCGGACCATCTCGGCCTCCACGCGGGGCCGCACCAGGCGGGGCGGCAGCGCGTCCAGGGCCCGCCCCTCGGCGGCCATGTCGCGGACGAGCAGCCGGGCGGGCAGGCTCTCCCAGGTGTCGCCGAGCGGGGTGACCGTCGTCTTCGCGATCCGCCCGGCGGCGACCCGGACGACGCGCCCGGCGCTGCGCGAGGCGCTCTCGGACACCACGTTCGCGGCGGCGAGGGACCGCAGCGCAGACCCGAGGACGCGGCGCCCGGCGAGGTCGGAGCCGGTGAGGCGGTCGCCGTCCGGGACGTCCCAGCGCCGTTTCAGCACGAGGACGATCCCGGTGCCGGTGTGCGCGAGGTAGACGTCGGCGGTGCGGGTCCCGGGCGTGCCGCCGACGCGGCAGCCGAGGGCGGCGAGGCGGACGCGGCGCAGCGGCGTGTCCGCGGCCTCCTCCGTGCCGAGCACCTGGGAGCGGCCGCCGCCGCGGGCCGCCGCGCGGTGCCGGGCGTGGAGCTCGGCGAGCAGTTCCGCGACGCGCAGCGGGTCGTGGTCGGCGCGGCGGTCGTGGTGCGCGGCGAGCTGCTCGGCCAGGTCGCCGAGCGCGGCGGCGGGCCAGTGCAGGCCGGCCGCCGCGAGGTCGCCGGCGGTGCGGCCCAGCGCGGTCGCGAGGACGGGCCCGGCGTGCGCGGCGCCCTCCAGGAGGACCTGGTCGGCGAGGTCGAGCGCGGCGTCGAGGCCGTTCCCGCCCTTCCCGCCCGGCCCGCCCGTCCCGTCCGCCGCGGCCGGGCCGCCGACGTCCAGCCGGACCTCCTCGCCGGTCAGGCCGCGCTCGTCGGCGGCGCGGAACGCCCAGACGGCGAGGACGGTGACCTCGCCGCGCACCGCCGCCACGGCGTCGGTGTGGATGTAGCCGAGCTCGCCGGGCACCAGGAACCGGACCGTGCAGGTCGGCAGCTCGACCTGCGCCACCGGGTCCTGCGCGGTGGGGCGGCGGATCTTCGCCGAGTAGCCGGCGCGCAGGGCGCGGCGCGCGGCGGTGAGGGCGCGCCGGCCGAGGACGCGGGCAAGCGCGTCGTCGTCGAAGGCGCCCGGCGACCAGTCGGCCGCCGGCTCCGGGGCCGGCGGGGCGTCCGGTTCGGCGGCGCCGCGCTGGTAGGCGAGCACGAGGCAGATCCGGTGCCGGCACGTCCCGGTCGCCGCGCAGGAGCAGTGCGCGGCGTCCAGCCCCGCCCCGGCGGGCAGGGACGCCGTGGTGCCGTCGGGGAAGGCGCCCTCGATCCCGCCGTCCGGCATGACGGTGATCTCGGGGCCGTTGCCGGCGTCGAGGTCCTTGGCGGCGCGCTTGACCAGGCCGCGGTTGGCGAGGGCGGCGAGCGCGTCCGGGGTGAGCGCGAGGAGGTCGGCGCGGGTCAACGGCCCATCCTCTCCGCGACGAACTCGGCGAGCTGACCCGGCGTCATCGCGCCGACGTGGGCGCCCTCGTCGGCGAGGCGCTGCGCCATCCCCCGGTCGTAGGACGGGTTGGCCTCCTCGTCGAGCGCCGCCAGCCCGAGCACCTGCGTGCCCTGCTGGACGAGCCGCCGCACCTCCCGGACGAGCCGGTGCTGGTCCCCGCCCTCGTAGAAGTCGGTGATGAGCGCGACGATCGAGCGGCGCGGGTTCTCCACGAGGCCCGCCCCGTAGGCCACGGCCCGCGCGATGTCGGTGCCGCCGCCGAGCTGCACCTTCATCAGCAGCTCGGCGGGGTCGGTCACGTCGGAGGTCAGGTCGACGACGGAGGTGTCGAACGCGACGAGGTGCGTCTTCAGGCCGGGCAGCCCCCACAGGCACGCGGCGGTGACGGCGGCGTGCACGACGGAGCCGACCATGGAGCCGGACTGGTCGACGAGCAGGATCATCTGCCACTGCTCGACGTGCCGCCGCGTCCGGGACACGAACCTCGGGTTCTCGATGTAGAGGCGGCGCTCGTCCGGCCGGTAGTGGTCGAGGTTGGCGCGGACGGTGCCGTGGAAGTCGAAGTTGCGGGAGTTCCTGATGCGGCTCGGCCGCCGCGTGCGGGTGCCGTGGAACGCCTGCCGGACCTCGGTGGCGAGCCGCTCCATCAGCTGCCGGACGACGGCCTCCACGATCTTCCGCGCGAGCGCGAGGAC
Organism: Actinomadura sp. NPDC000600; assembly: GCF_040492135.1. NCBI lineage: Bacteria > Bacillati > Actinomycetota > Actinomycetes > Streptosporangiales > Thermomonosporaceae > Actinomadura > Actinomadura sp. NPDC000600. The sequence goes on along the minus strand of NZ_JBEUPD010000066.1, from coordinate 5,318 downwards.
CTCGGGGTTCATCAGGTGCTTGGTCCGCAGGACGGCGCGCAGCAGCGCCTCGTCCGGCTCGATGCGCTCCAGGACGGCCGGGTCGGTGACGATCGCGTGGATCTCGTACCGCTCGACGGCGTCGCGTTCGAGCCGCTCGATCGTCTCCTTGGGGAAGAGCCGGTGCACGGCGTCGAGCCAGTCGACCGTGGTGAGCTTGGACGGCCCATCGCCGCCGGTGCGGTCGTCGGACCGGGCGGGGTCGCCGTCGCAGCTCCCGCCGCCGCGCCGCACTCCGCGCCGGCCGAGGTCGGGGTCGCGCCCGTACAGCCAGTCGAGCGCCGCGTCCTGTTCGGCGGCCGCGCCGCCCAGCCCGCCCATGCACGCCCCGGCGGGCGAGCCGAGGACGAGCCGCCAGCGTTCCAGGTCGGGCGGGATCACGATGCCCCCTCCTCTGCGGTGGGCCGGCTTTCCGCGCCCTGCCCGTCCGCTTCGGCGGTCAGGAGGCCCGCGGCCGCGAGGGCCCGGTCCACGCGGGCGTCCAGCGCGAGGGCCTCGGCGGTGAGCAGCGGCGGGTCGGGCGCGCGGAGCAGCGCGCGGCCGGAGCCGCTCAGGCCCCGGCGGTCCAGCAGCCCCTGGGCGATGGCCTCGCGCTCGCGGGGCGGGAAGAACTCGAACGCCTGCCGCAGCGCGGGCAGCGCCACCAGGAACTCGGTCTGGTCCAGCCCGCCGACCAGCTCGTCGAGGACGCCGAGGACGGCGGCGCCGGGGTCGAGCACCTCCTGCCTGGCCAGCGCGAACAGGCCGGCGAGCCAGTCGCCGAACGTCTCCGGTGCGGCCGCGCCGCGCACCGCGCGGGCCGGGTCGGAGGCGTCGCCGAGGGTGCGGGCGAGCCCGAACGCGGCGCCGCGCAGGTCGGGCGGCGCGCCGGGTTCGGCGGCGACGCGCCGGGCGACGCCGAGTGCCGCGTCCCGGTCGAGGCGCAGCGCGCCGGAGGCGTGCAGCAGCGCGTCGCGGGCCGCGGCGACGGCGCGGAGCCGGCGCAGGTCGGCGGGCGCGGGACCGCCGCGCACGCCCTCCGCCAGCCACAGGATCCGGTCGACGCACTCCTCGATGACCGTGCCGAACAGCGGGCTGCCGGCCGTGCCGAGGACGCGGTCGTGCCGCCACAGCCCGAGGACGGATTCGAGCGCGGCGCCGAGCGCGGCGATGTCGGAGGCGCCCGCGACGCCTGCGGCGATCGACTCGGCGATCCGGCCGGACTGGTCCGCGCAGCCGCACAGCGCCGCGTCGAACAGCACGGCGGCGAGGTCGTCCATGTCGGCGCCCGCGGCGGCCGTCCGCTCGTCCAGGACGGCCGCGGCGGCGTCGGCGAGGGTCGGCCCGTAGGCGCCCGCCTCGATGAGGGCGGCGTGTCGGCGCCCGTCACGGTCGGAGGCGTCCAGGACCCAGCGCTCCTCCAGCACCGGGTCGGCGCCCGACTCGGGACCGGACTCGCGCTCGGCGAGGGGGACGCGCAGGACGCGCAGGCGGTGCAGCGTGCGGCTGCGCTCCAGCCCGCGCGGGGTCGCCAGCTTCAGCACGACCCGGCCGTCGCGGTCGAGCCCGAGCCGAGCCAGCTCGGCCGTCGCGTGGGCGACGAGCGGCGGGGCCGGGGTGTCGGAGTGCAGCCGCCCGGTCCGGTCGCCGCTCAGCGCGGCCACCATCTCGACGACGGCCGGATGCGCCCCGGGGGCGAGCGGGCCGCGCGAGGTCCACGGGAGCCGCTGGTCGAGGTCGTCGTTCACCAGCGCGGACACCAGGCCGTCGAGCAGGTCGGTGCGGGCGGGCGCGGAGTGGCCGCGCAGCCGGGTGAGGCCGCCGGTGAGGGTGCGGGCGGCGATCAGGTCGGCGGTCGACACGACCTGGCCGCGCCCGCGCAGCCGGGCCACGACCGTCTCGACGAGCGCCTCGGCGGCCGCTTCGGGGCCGTCCTCCCAGAGCCGCTGGTAGTACTCCGGCGACGGCATCCCCGACTGGTAGCCGGTGAACGCGTCGAGCCGCCGGAACGAGTACGGCACGAGGAAGCTGCCCCCGGCGGCGCCGTCGGGCGGCTCGGGCACCCGGGGCCACTCGGTGCCGCCGGACGCGGCGAGGGCTTCGAGGGCCGGCTTGTGGAAGCCGCCGGTCACCACGACGACGGGACGGTCCCCGGCGTCGGCCTCGGCGGCCCGCACCCACTCCGCCATGTAGGACTCGCGGGCAGTGTCGTCTCCCCCGGCCTCCGCCTCGCCCCTCAGGAGCCCGAAGTACGCGTCGAGCCGCCCCGCCGCGCCCTCGGCGTCGATCTCGAACAGGTGGTCCCAGAGGATGTCGGTGTTGTCGACGGCGAACTCCCGGCACAGCCGCTCGGTGACCTCGGCGTAGCGGCGCTCGGCGTCGGCGTAGCGGTTGCTGCGGCCCGCGAACGCCGGATGCCACGCGGGCAGGTCGATGAACCGCAGCTCCGCCCCGGCGGCGCGGCCCTCGTTCAGCGCGACCCATTCCGGGGAGTACGCGCAGAACGGCGACCAGGAGGCGTGCACCCGCTCGGCGTCCCGGTAGTAGCTGAACACCGCGACGGGCGGCAGGTGGCCGAGGAGCAGCTCGCCGATCCGTCCGCCGAAGTCGGCGGGCCCCTCCACCAGCACGTACGCGGGCCGCAGCCGCCGGATCACGTCCCGGACGAGCCGGGCGCACGCGGGGCTGTGGTGCCGGACGCCGACGAACGTGACGGCCATCAGCCGGGCAGCAGGTGCCGGGCGGCGTGCAGCGCGCTCCACTGCTCCCCGCCGCGGCGGGGCGCCTGCTGCTCCAGGTAGCGGCGCAGCCGGGCGAGGTCCTCGGGGCTGTCCTTGGCGGCGGTGCCGGCGAGGCACTCGACGATGTCGGCGGCGCCGCCCGCCTCGCCGCGCAGGAACCAGCCGCGCACCCCGACCTGGTGGGCGACCGACACCGCCTCGGCGGTGCTCATCACGGCCGAGAGCCGGTCCATCGCCCGGCCCTCCCCGGTGGTGGCGTCGCGCAGCTCCCGGAACACGGTGACGAGCACCTCCAGGACGTCGCGGCGCGGCGCGACCTCGACGCCGCTGTGCTCCAGCAGCCGCCGCGCCTCCTGCTCGACCAGGTCGAGCTCGGTCGCGAAGTCGGCGATCGGGAACACGGTCTCGAAGTTGAACCGCCGCTTGAGCGCGGCGCTCATCTCGTTGACGCCGCGGTCGCGGGTGTTGGCGGTCGCGATGATGTTGAACCCGTCGCGCGCGAACACCATCGCGTCCGCGCTCTGGCCCCCGTGCGAGACCGCGCCACTCCCCCCGGCCGCCGCGCGGGACAGCTCGGGGATCGCCAGGACGCGGTCGGACAGCGGCGAGAGCAGCGAGTCCTGCACCTCCAGCGGGCAGCGGGTGATCTCCTCGAACCGGACGACCCTGCCCTCGGCCATCCCGGTGAGCAGCGGCGCCGGCACGAGCGAGCGCGTGGAGGGCCCCTCCGACACCAGCAGCGCGTAGTTCCACGAGTACTTGATCTGGTCCTCGGTGGTGGCCGCGCCGCCCTGGATCGTGAGCGTGGAGGTGCCGCTGACCGCCGCCGCGATCAGCTCCGACAGCAGCGACTTCGCCGTCCCGGGCTCGCCGACGAGCATCAGCCCCCGGCTCGTCGCCAGCGTCACCAGGGCCCGGTCGATGAGGGCGGTGTCGCCGACGAACTTGCGGCGGACGCCGAGCGCGTCGTCACCGACGATGAACCGCCGCGCGGCCGTCAGGCTCAGCGCCCACCCGGGCGGCCGCGGCCCGGTGTCGCTCTCGCGGAGCCTCTCCAACTCGTCGGCGAACCGCACCTCCGCCGGCGGCCGCTGATACTCCGCCTCGACGTCCTCGGGCCCCTCCGAGGGATGATCTTCCATGCCCCCAACGCTAGGGGACCTCTCGGACACTCCGCCCGAAGATCCTCATCTTGCCCCGAGCGGGAGGGCGGGGCTGTCGGCCGGTGCGGTTAGCATGCGCGGCATGATCTTGGTGACGGGGGCGGGCGGGGCCGTGGGGTCTGCGCTTCTCGGGACGCTGCGGGATGCGGGGCAGCCGGTGCGGGCCGCGTACCACGCGCAGCGCGACGTCGATCGGGCGGTCGCCGCCGGACTGGACGCCGTCCGGATCGACCTGGGCGAGCCCGCGACGCTACCGGCGGCGCTGCGCGGCGTCGACGTGGTGTTCCTGGTGAGCGCGATGGGCCCCGACCAGACCCGCCATGAGCTCAACCTCATCGAGGCCGCGACCGCCGCAGGTGTGTCCCGGGTCGTGAAGCTGTCGGTCTGGCGGGCCGACGAGGAACTGACGCCCATCGGCCGCCTCCACCGGCCCGCGGAGGTGGCGCTCCAGGCGTCCGGCCTGCGCTGGACGTTCCTGCGGCCGAACTTCTACATGCAGAACTTCTCCCGCCAGTTCGCCGCGTCGATCAGGACGACCGGCCGCTTCGCCCAGCCCCGCGCCGACACCCCCATCAGCTTCGTCGACGTCCGCGACATCGCGCGGGCGGCCTCCCACGTGCTCACCACCGACGGCCATGACGGTCGCGTCCACGCCCTCACGGGCCCTGAGGCGCTGACCTACGACCAGGCCGCCGAGGTGCTCTCCCGGGTGCTGGACAGGCCGGTCCGCTTCGTCGGGCTCTCGGACGACGAAGCCCGGGCCGCCATGCTGGAACGCGGCCTGCCCGCGTACCACGCCGACGCCCTCATCGAGGTGAGCCGCGCATACCGGAACGGCGGCGCGGAGACGGTCACCACGGCGGTCCGCGACCTCACCGGCCGCGAGCCGACGACCTTCGAGCAGTTCGCCCGCGACCACCGCGCCGCCTTCCTCTGAGCGGCTCGACAAGTTCGCGAGGCGGACGCCAGGTCCCTGAAGCGGTGGCCGACGGCGCGCTACTCGAAGGGGGCGGCGAGCCGGTCGACGCCGCACAGCTCATCGCCCATCTCGCCGACGCCCGGGCCCGTCTCGCACGCCTCCTCAGCACCCATGGGCACCCGGACCGCCACCGCGACCGCGAGTTGCGGCGATTCAACCTGGACCCCGAACTCACCCTGAGACACGAGATCAACGTCCTCGACGCGCAGGCCTGCTTGACCTATAAGGCACTGGTCGAATGTTCCCGCTACACGGAGGCCGACTACCAGCGGGTCCTTGGAGAGGGCGGCGAAGGACTCGGCCAGTACATTCCAGATTCCCTTAGGCCGTGTTTAGAAAGTGGTGTTGGCAAGGGCTCGTAGCCAGATGTTGATGGCAGCGAGCTGGATGGTGGCTTCGTAGCGGACGGCGAGCTTG
>NZ_JBEUPD010000065.1:0-17459 GCF_040492135.1 Actinomadura sp. NPDC000600 | reverse complement strand
AAACACCCGGTCCCATCCCGAACCCGGAAGTTAAGCCCTTCAGCGCCGATGGTACTGCATGGGAGACCGTGTGGGAGAGTAGGACGCCGCCGGACTTGAATTGGTCGAGGGTCGCCCCGGATTGTGCGGGGCGGCCCTCGACGCATGTCGTGGCCAGGCCAAAGTAGGCTGAAGAGTCCACCGAACCACATCAAGAACAGTGACGGACGTGATGAGCGCGGAAGAGGACGGCCGCGGCGACGACAGCCGCGAGCGGCGGGGCGACAACGGGCGGCGGAACACGCCGGCCCGGCGTGGGGGCGGTTCCCGCGGCGGCCAGGGAGGGCCCGGGGCCCGCAAGGGCGGTGGTCCTCGCGGCGGGGCGTTCCGCGCCGGTGGCCCGCAGGGCGGGCGCGGCCGTCCTGGCGGCGGGCAGGAGCGGGACGCGCGCGGTAAGCGCGATGACCGCAAGCCCGGCCGCCCTTTCAAGCGTTCCGAGGAGGGGCGTCCCGAATCCCGTGAGGGCCGCTCGGACAGTCGCTTCGGCGGCCAGCGCGGCGGTGAGCGCAGAGACACCCGGTTCTCGGGCCAGCGCGGCGAGCGCAAGGAAGGCCGGTTCTCCGGTCAGGGCGGCGAGCGTCGGGACAGCCGACCCTCTGGTCAGGGCGGTGAGCGCCGGGACAGTCGATTCTCGGGCCAGCGCGATGAGCGTCGGGACAGTCGGTTCTCCGGGCAGCGCGGTGAGCGCAAGGAGGGCCGGTTCTCGGGCCAAGGCGGCGAGCGTCGGGACAGCCGTTTCTCCGGCCAGCGCGATGAGCGTCGGGACGGTCGGCCCTCTGGCCAGGGCGGCGAGCGTCGGGACAGCCGACCCTCTGGTCAGGGCGGTGAGCGTCGCGACAGCCGGTTCTCTGGGCAGCGCGGCGAGCGTAGGGACAGCGGGTTCTCCGGGGAGCGCGGCGAGCGGCGGGAAGGGCGGCCCTTCGAGAGCCGCGGGCCCCGCGCGGGCCAGGGCGGCGGGCCGCGCCGTGAAGGGCGTCCCGGCGGGTTCCAGGGCCGCGGCGGTCAGGGCGAGCGGCGCACTGAGGGGCGTCCTCAGGACCGTCCGTTCCGGGGCCGCCGTGATGACCGCGACGACCGCCGTACGGGCGGGCAGCGGTTCGAAGGCCGACGTGAAGGCCGTCCCGGAGACCGTGAGAAGCCGTTCAAGGGCCGCGGCGGGCCGCGGCGCCCCCAGGACGGCGGGCGCTCCTACGGACCGCCTCGCGATCGCGGGGAACGGCCCGCACGGTACGAGGAGCGTGAGCGGCCGGCGCCCAAGCACGACGATCCGCTGCTGCCCGAGGACGTCACCGGCGACGAGCTGGACGTCGAGGCGCGCGAGGAGCTGCGCACCCTGCCGAAGGAGCTGGCGACGAAGGTCGCCCGGCACCTGGTGATGGCGGGCCGCCTCGCCGAGGACGAGCCGGAGCAGTCCTACCGGCACGCCAAGGCGGCGCGGCGGCTCGCGTCCCGCGTCGGGATCGTCCGGGAGGCCGCCGGGATCGCGGCATATCACGCGGGAGAGTGGGCGGAGGCGCTCGCCGAGCTGCGGGCCGCGCGGCGGCTGGGCGCCGGCGACCACTCCTACCTGCCACTGATGGCCGACTGCGAGCGCGGTCTCGGGCGGCCCGAGCGCGCCCTCGACCTGATCAAGTCGCCGGAGGCGGAGAAGCTCGACCCGATGGGGCGCGTCGAACTGCGCATCGTGGAGTCGGGCGTGCGGCGCGACATGGGCCAGAATGACGCGGCCGTGGTCACCCTGCAGATCCCCGAACTGCGCGACCGGCGGCTCCGCCCGTGGTCGGTGCGGCTGTTCTACGCCTACGCGGACGCGCTCGTCGAGGCGGGACGCGAAAGCGAGGCGTCCGACTGGTTCGCGCGGGCCGCCGCTGCCGACCGGGACGGGGACACCGACGCCGCCGAACGGTACGCCGAACTCGAAGGCCTCCACATCCTCGACACCGAGGAGGAGGACACCGACGACGTCCATGTGGAGGAGACCCACGACGTTGCGGTGGAGGACACTCACGACCTCCAGGCCGAGGAGAGCGACGAAGTTCAGGCGGATGAGGCCGACGGCGCCCAGGCCGGGGAGGCCGACGACCTCCAGGCCGGGGAGGCCGACGGCGTCCAGGCAGGGGAGATCGACGGTGTTCAGGCCGAGGATGCGGTAGAGGCGGGGGAGACCGAGCCTGTCGACGTGCCCGAGGCCGAACACGGTGACGCGGAGGAGCCGCGGGAGCCGGGCGAGGCGTCGGCCACGGACATCGAGTTCCGGCCCGCCGAGCCCGAGGTGCGGGAGACGACGGACGAGAGCGCCCCGCAGGCCCCGATGCTGTTCCTGGAGCCGAGGCAGGCCGACGAGGAGCGGCCGCCGCCGGAGGAATGACGGCCGGTACTTGACTGGCGGGTAGGTTTCCCGGATATTCACGGGACCGCGCCGTTCGGGGGGCCGTCGGACGCGTCCGGCGGTGATCGACTCTTTGGAGTTGCCATGCCCCTGGACCGACGCACGTTCCTGCGCGCCACCGCCGTCGCGGGCGGGACGACCGCCTTCTCGGGCGCGCTGTGGCAGCGGGCCTTCGCCTCGGGCCCGGCCCAGCCCGGTCCGAGCCCCTACGGCCCGCTGCGGCCCGCGGACGGCAACGGGGTGCAGTTGCCGGAGGGGTTCACCAGCCGGGTCGTGGCGCGCTCGCTCCAGCGCGTCGAGGGGACGAGGTACACGTGGCATCCCGCCCCGGACGGGGGCGCTTGCTTCCGCGACGGCGACGGCTGGATCTATGTCAGCAACTCTGAGGTGCCCGTCGTCGGCGGCGTGTCGGCCCTGCGGTTCGACGCGTCCGGGAAGGTCGCCTCGGCGTACCGGATCCTGAACGGCACGACGCTGAACTGCTCCGGCGGGGCGACCCCGTGGGGCACGTGGCTGTCGTGCGAGGAGCACGACCTCGGCCTCGTCCACGAGACGGACCCGCGCGGCCAGAAGGGGGCGGTCGCCCGCCCGGCGCTGGGCCGGTTCAAGCACGAGGCGGCGGCCTCCGACCCCGAGCGGAAGGTCGTCTACCTCACCGAGGACCAGCCGGACGGCTGCTTCTACAGGTTCCGGCCCCGGACGTGGGGCGACCTGTCGTCCGGCACGCTCGAAGTGCTGGTCGGCTCCGGGACGGGGCCCGTCCAGTGGGCGAAGGTGCCGAACCCCGAGGTCTGGCTCACGCCGACCCGGGACCAGGTGGACGGCGCCATGCGCTTCGACGGCGGCGAGGGCTGCTACTACACGCACGGCGTCTGCTACTTCACCACCAAGGGCGACAACCGCGTGTGGGCGTACGACGCGGCGGGCGGGCGGCTGGACATCGCCTATGACGACGACCTCGTCACCACAGGCGAGGCCCCGCTGCACGGCGTCGACGCCGTGACCGCGACGGCGTCCGGTGACCTCTACGTCGCCGAGGACGGCGACAATATGGAGATCAACCTCATCACGACCGGCGGGATCGTGACTCCGTTCCTGCGCGTCGTCGGCCACGACGAGTCGGAGATCACCGGGACCGCGTTCAGCCCGGACGGGTCGCGCCTGTACTTCTCCTCCCAGCGCGGCAAGAGCGGGTTCATCGCCGGGACGGACGGCTGCACCTTCGAGGTGACCGGCCCCTTCCGCCGCTGACGGGCCCCGGGCGTGCCGGGTGCCGTCACGCGTGCCTGCTCAGGGCGTGCATGATCCCGGCGACGTTGCTCTCGGTGCTGTTCAGGACCTCGTACTTGGCGGCCAGTTCCGGATCGACGCCGTCCCTGGTGATCGCGTAGCGGTCCCTGGTGCGGTCGACGACCATGGCGACGGCGTGGTCGAGGTCGAGGCCCCGGTCGTGGGCGTCCTGGACGGCGTCCACCCAGATGCGCAGTTCCTCCGCGGAGCGCTCCAGCGTGTCCTGGACCTCCTGCACGGGCCCGTAGTGCGCGAACAGCAGGCGCTGCGGGCCCAGGGACCGGAACTTGCCGAGCGACTCCAGCGCCGTGTCGAGGTCGAAGTCCGGGGGAGGCGTGGCGGGCCGCACGTCGGCCGTCTCCGGGATGTAGATGCCCGCGGCGTCGCCCACGTAGAGGTCGCCGGTCTGCGAGTCCATCAGCCCGACGTGGTGCTTGGCGTGGCCGGGGGAGTAGTGCGACTCCAGCCGCCGCCCGCCGCCGAGGTCGATCACGCCGGTGTCCTCGACGGCCCGGATGCGGGCCGCGTCCGTCGGCTTCAGCTCGCCGAAGAGGGTGTCGAGGCTGTCCCCGTAGACCATGCGGGCGCTGCGCATGAGGCGGGACGGGTCCGCCAGGTGCCGCGCGCCCTTCTCGTGGACGACGATCTCCGCCCGCGGGTACATCCCGGCGATGTCGCCGACGCCGCCCGCGTGGTCGAGGTGGATGTGCGTCACGACCACGCTCGCCAGGTCGCCGGGTCCGACGCCCAGTTCCCGCAGCGCCGCCTGCACGACGGGCGCCGAGCCGGACGTTCCCGGCTCCACCAGGCATGGCCGGTCGGAGAGGATCAGATATCCGGCGGTGATGCCGGAGTACCCGGCCATCCGCGTGTCGATCTCGTAGACGTCCCCGCCGAGCGGCGTGATGGTGGTCGTGGTGTCCATTCCCCGATCATGGCCTCTGCGGGGCGCCGGGGTCGAGCAGCCGCAGGACGAGGCCCGTGCGGGGCTTGGGGCCGAACGAGGTCGACTTGCGCGGCACGCGTTCGCCCCCGCCCGCGATGGCCAGCACGTCCTCCACCCGGAGCGGGTTCAGGATCACGGCCGTTCCGCCGCTGCGCCGGGCGCGGGCGACGGCCGCGGACGGGTCGTCGTGCACCACCTCGACGGTGTTCTCGTTCTCCGGGACGCCCCATACGCCGCCGATCAGGAGGTGGTCGAGGACGGCGGTGTCGAGCGCGGACCAGCGCGCCGAGTGCCCGGACGGCATGGCGTCGCGCAGGGCGTCCGGGTCCGGGCCCGTGAGCAGGTGGAGGGAGTCGCCGCCGCCGAGGAGGAACGCGGGACCCTCCGCGCGGGCGAGGGCACCCAGGGCCGCCTCCTCGTCCGGGAAGGCGGACACGCGGAAGACCTGGCGCGCCTTGTCCAGCGCGACGTCCGGACGGAGGCCGGGGAGCACGCGGTGGATGGCGCCGAGGTGCGGCGGGTAGCGCGTCGAGTCGACCAGAAGGGCGAGGCCCGCGTCCCAGGGGCCGGGGCCGTCGCCGGCCGCGTGGCGGCGCGCCTGGAGGGCGCGGTAGGTGGCGTAGCGGTGGTGCCCGTCGGCGATGAGGGCCTGCTTGCCGCGGAGGTCGGCGTCCACCCGCGCGTGCAGGGCGGGGTCGGTGACGCGCCACAGCCGGTGGGTCAGCCCGTCGTCGGCGTCGAACTCCATCAGCGGCGTCCCGGCCGCGGCGTCGTCGACGACGCCGGCCGCGTCGCCGCCGCCCTCGTACACCAGGAAGATCGGCTCCAGGTTGGCGTTCGCCGCCGCCATCAGCGCGAGCCGGTCGCGGACCGGGCCGGGGAAGACGTTCTCGTGCGGCAGCACGACGCCGTCGGACTCCGCGCGCAGGCCGAGGCCGCCGATCAGGCCGCGCTGCAGGACCGCCGCGCCGCGGGCGGCCTCGTAGACGTACAGGGCCGGCTCGGGGTCGACGGTCAGCGCGCCGCGCTCCAGCCAGCGGCGCAGCCGCCGGCCGGCCTCGGCGTAGGTCTCCCCGGCGGCGCGCGGGAGGTTGAGCCGGATGATGTTGTGGCCGCCCTCCGCCAGCAGCCGCAGCGCCGCCGCCTCGTCGATCAGGTCGTACGGCGGCATGGTCACCGAGGCCAGGTCGCCGGCCACCTCGGGGACGAAGCGGACGCCGCGGAACGGCGCCAGCTCCAGGCCGCCGCCCGTGCGCGGAGCCGCCGTCCCGAAGATCCGCGCGCTGAACTCCTCGGGGTCCAGGCCGGAGGAGAGGTCGTCGTCCACGCTGGGCATGCTATTCAGCGGAGGGCGTCCGGAGGCGCGGCGGGTACGGTCGTAGTGATCGATGTCCGAGGGGAGGTCCACATGAGTACTCAAGGACCCGGACGGCCGGAGGATTCCCCAGGCGACGACCCGGACGAGCACGCGGCCCCGCCGCAGGGCGGCGTCTACGAGTGGTACACGCGGGGCCTGGAGCTGCTGCGGGCGGGCAGCGCCGCGGCGGCGCTCCAGCTGCTGACCAGGGCCGCCGAGGCCGAACCGCAGTCGCACAGCATCCGGGAGGCGCTCGCCCGCGCCCAGTTCGGGGCACGGCAGTTCGACGCGGCCGCCGAGAGCTTCCGCGGGATCGTGGAGGAGGAGCCCGCCGAGGACTACGCGCGGTTCGGGCTCGGGCTGTCGCTCAGCCGGATGGGCGACTTCGAGGCCGCCGTCGAGCATCTCGCGCTCGCCGCGGCCATGCGGCCCGAGAACAAGGACTACGCGCGGGCGTTGCAGCACGCCAGAGCCACCCTCGCCGCCCGGCGCTGACCCGCCCCTTACCCGTTGGTAACAACCCCCGTACGATCCCAGGCATGAGGAGCCCGATGAAAGGCAGCGAACGCCCCCTGAGCGAGGCGTACGACGTCGCCCTGCTCGACCTCGACGGGGTCGTGTACGTCGGCCGCAGGCCCGTCCCGGCGGCGGCGGAGTCGCTCGCCAAGGCCCGCGCGGCCGGGCAGCGCCTGGCGTTCGTGACCAACAACGCGTCGCGGACGCCGTCGGCGGTCGCCGCGCTGCTAACCGAGGTCGGCGTCCCCGCGGAGGCGGAGGACGTGGTGACCTCGGCCCAGGCCGCCGCCCGGCTGCTGGCCGAGCGCCTGCCCGCCGGGTCGGAGGTGCTGGTGGTGGGCGGCATGGGCCTGCGCCACGCCCTCTACCAGCAGGGCCTCCGCCCGGTGTCGACGGCGTCGCGGCGCCCCGCCGCCGTCGTCCAGGGCTACCACCCCGACCTCGGCTACGGGCTGCTGTCCGAAGGCGCGCAGGCGGTCAGCATGGGCGCCCTGTTCGTCGGGTCCAACGGCGACCTGACCATCCCCGGCGGCGAGGGGCCGCCGCACCCCGGGAACGGAGCCCTCCTCCGCGTGATCAGCTCCGCCACCGGCGTGGAGCCGGTCGTCACCGGCAAGCCCGAGCGGCCGCTGCACCAGGAGTCGATCCTGCGCACCGGCGCCGAGCGCCCGCTGGTGGTCGGCGACCGCCTCGACACCGACATCGAGGGCGCCTTCAACGGCGGCGCCGACAGCCTGCTCGTCTTCACCGGCGTCACCGGCCGTCTGCAGGCGCTCACCGCCCCGCCCCACCGGCGCCCCACCTATCTCGCGCCCGACCTCTCCGGCCTGCTCGTGCCGCATCCGGAGACCGTCCGGGAGGGCGGCGCCCACCGCTGCGGCGGCTGGACGGCGCAGCGCGACGGCGGAACGTTCGCGCTCAGCGGATCCGGCGATCCCTACGACGGCCTCCGCGCCCTCGCCTCCGCCGCCTGGGAGAGCGAGGAGCCGCCGCCGGCAGAGGCGTTCACCGAGGCCCTGGAGACCCTTTCGCTCTGAGGGCCTGGGCCCTGCGGGAAGGCCGCGGTCAGAGGAGCTTGCGCAGGCGGAGGAGGTCGAAGATGCTCGCCTCGATCTTCAGGCGGCCGGCGGTCCACGCCTTGGCCGGGTTCAGCTCGTCGAACGCCATCGCGACGAGGTCGTCGCTCTCCACGGTGAGGCGCACCTGCGCGGCCCTGGGGTCGTCGTCGTGCTCGAACGGGTCGAGGCCGCCCCCGTGGAGCCGGGTCCGGTAGGCCAGCCCGAGGTCCGCGACACGGCAGCTGATCGTCCGCTCGACGACGTGCTCGGCGAGCCGGTCGGCGTCGACCTCCCCCAGGCGCGCCGCGATACGCTCCAGCGCCGCACGGCACTCCTCCTCGTTCGCCATGGTCAGGCCGTTCCCCGTTCGTCCGGCATCGATGTCGTTCAGGGACGGTAGCGTTCATGGTGAGCCGGAGGCGACTCGTCGCGTGCGCTCCGGGAGCACTGGGAGGTAAACGTGATGTCCGACGAGGCCGCGGAGGAGCCGGAGTTCCCGGCCGTGCCGCCGCCCGACCCGACCGGCGACCCGCGCGTGGACGCGGCCGTCGCCCTCCTCGGCGAGCTCGGCGGGCGGCCCGTCCCCGCGCACGTGGAGGTCTTCGAGGACGTCCACCAGCGGCTCCAGGAGCTCCTCGCGGCCGCCGGCCAGGACGAGCGGCCCGCGCCGCCCCGGCCCGCCTTCCCCGACGCCCTGCGCCCCCGTGAGTAGCCGGCGCCGCCTGGACGCCGAACTGGTGCGCCGCGGGCTGGCCCGCTCGCGCGAGCAGGCCGGGCAGCTGATCGCCGACGGGCGGGTCCGCGTCGGCGGGCAGACCGCGGCGAAGGCGGCCACGCAGGTCGAGACCGGGTCCGCGATCGTCGTGGCCGACGCCGGCGGCGGCCCCGAGTACGCGTCGCGCGGCGGCCACAAGCTCGCCGGCGCGCTTGAGGCGTTCCAGGGCCTGGAGGTCAAGGGCCGCGTCTGCCTGGACGCGGGCGCCTCGACCGGCGGGTTCACCGACGTCCTGCTCCGCGCCGGCGCCGCGCACGTGTACGCGGTCGACGTCGGGTACGGGCAGATCGCCTGGTCGCTGCGCACCGACGACCGGGTCACCGTCATGGAGAGGGTCAACATCCGCGACCTGGAGCCCCGGATGCTCGGCGGCGCGCCGCCGAGTCTCGTCGTCGGCGACCTGTCGTTCATCTCGTTGAAGCTCGTCCTCGGGCCGGTCCAGCGGTGCGCGGCCCCCGAGGCCGACTACGCGGTCATGGTGAAGCCGCAGTTCGAGGTCGGCAAGGACCGCGTCGGCGCGGGCGGCGTCGTCCGCGACCCGGAGTTGCGCGCCGACGCCGTGCGCGGCGTGGCCGGGCACGCGGCGACCCTCGGCCTCGGCGTCCTCGGGGTGGCGGCGAGCCCGCTTCCGGGGCCGTCCGGCAACGTGGAGTACTTCCTGTGGCTGCGCGCGGGAGCCCCTCCGCTGGACGAGGACGCCCTGGCGAAGGCCATCGCGGAGGGCCCGCAGTGAGCGGCGGCGCCGCGCCGCGCGTACAGAGGGCGTCCGAATCGGGAACGCCCCGCGCGGAGGCGTTCGTCCAGACGTCTGTACGCCGGAGAGCGTCGGGGAGTGGGGCGAGAGCATGAGCACAAGGTCGGTGCTGGTCGTGACGCACACCGGGCGGCCCGAGGCGGTCCGCAGCGCCCAACTGGTCATCGAGCGGCTCAGCGAGGCCGGGATCTGCGTCCGGGTCCTGGACGGCGAGGCCGACGACATCGGCTGCACGGGCGTCGAGGTCATGCCCAGCAACGCGGCGGCCGCCGACGAGGCCGAGGTCGTCATGGTCCTCGGCGGCGACGGGACGCTGCTGCGCGCCGCCGACCTGACCCGCAGCTCCGGCACCCCGCTTCTCGGCGTGAACCTCGGCCATGTCGGGTTCCTCGCCGAGGCCGAGCGCGACGACCTCGCCGCCACCGTCGACCGGGTCGTGACCCGCCGCTACGACGTCGAGGAGCGCATGACCGTCGACGTCACAGCCCGCCGCAACGGCACCGTCCTCGGCACGACGTGGGCGCTGAACGAGGCCAGCATCGAGAAGGCCGAGCGGGAGCGGATGCTGGAGGTCGTCGCCGAGATCGACGGCCGGCCCCTGTCCAACTGGGGCTGCGACGGTGTGGTGTGCGCCACCCCGACCGGCTCCACCGCCTACGCGTTCTCCGCCGGCGGCCCGGTCGTGTGGCCGGAGGTGGAGGCGATGCTCGTCGTGCCGATCAGCGCGCACTCGCTGTTCGCGCGCCCGCTGGTGGTCTCGCCGCGCTCGTCGGTCGCGGTGGAGGTGCTGCCCGACACGCCCCGCGCGGTGCTGTGGTGCGACGGGCGGCGCACGCTCGACCTGCCGCCGGGCGCGCGGGTCGAGGTCCGCCGCGGTGCCGAGCCGGTCCGGCTCGCGCGGCTGCACCTCACCCCGTTCACCGACCGGCTGGTCACCAAGTTCGGGCTGCCCGTGACGGGCTGGCGCGGCCGGGTCCGCCAGCCGTCCCGGCCGTCCCCGCCGCTCGGCGACTCGCAGGTCGGGGACGCCCCGGCGGCCGGGGGCATCGCCGGCTACCCGGGGCCCGGCTTCCCGCCCGAGGGGGCGTCTCCGGGGCCGGACGGGGAGGCGGCGGGCGGGCAGAGGAGATAATCTCCACAGGCGCTGATCGGGGATCTGGTTGCGGAGGGTTGTGACGCTGGTGCGTCCGATGGTCGATGAGGTGCGGATCCAGGGCCTCGGGGTGATCGACGAGGCCGTGCTCGATCTGTCGCCGGGCTTCAACGTGGTGACGGGGGAGACCGGGGCGGGCAAGACCATGGTGGTCACCAGCCTCGGGCTGATGTTCGGCGGCCGCGCCGACCCGCAGCGGGTCAGGCCCGGCGCGGGACGCGCCACGGTCGAGGGCCGCATCGTCGTCGACCCGGGCGGCCGCGTGGTCGAGCGGGTCGAGGACGCCGGCGGCGAACTCGACGACGGCGCGCTGATCGTCACGCGCTCGGTGTCGGCGGAGGGCCGGTCCCGCGCGTTCCTCGGCGGCCGGTCCGTCCCCGTCAGCGTGCTGATCACCCTGGCGGACGACCTGGTCGCCGTGCACGGGCAGTCCGACCAGCAGCGGCTGCTGCAGTCGTCGCGGCAGCGCGGCGCGCTCGACCGGTACGCGGGCGGCTCGCTGACCAAGCCGATGCGCGCCTACACCAAGACCTACCAGCGGCACCGCCAGGTCAGCGCGCTGCTGGAGGAGCTGACCACGCGGGCGCGCGAGCGGGCCCAGGAGGCGGACGTGCTCCGCTTCGGCCTGGAGGAGATCGAGAAGGTCGACCCCAAGGACGGCGAGGACACCGACCTCGCCGCCGAGGAGGAGCGCCTCGGGCACGCCGACGCGCTGCGCGGCGCGGCCGACACCGCGCACGAGGCCCTGCTCGGCGACCCTGCCGCCGCGTTCGAGGCCGCGAACGTGACCGGCCTGCTCGGCCAGGCCCGCAACGCGCTGGACGCCGTCCGCGACCACGACCCGGAGCTCGCGGCCCTCGCCGACCGGCTCGCCGAGGCCGGCTACCTGGTCTCCGACGTCGGTACCGACCTGGCGTCCTACGCCGAGTCCGTGGACGCCGACCCGGCGCGGCTCGCGGCCGTCCAGGAGCGGCGCGCCGAGCTGACCGCGCTCACCCGCAAGTACGGCGGGACGGAGGGGACGGTCACCGAGGTCCTGGAGTGGGCGCGCCGGTCCGCGGCCCGGCTCGCCGAGCTGGAGGGCGACGACGACCGCATCGACGAGCTGCGGTCCGAGCACGCCGAGCTGACCGAGCGCCTCGCCGCCGAGGCCGCGGAGCTGACCGCGGTCCGGACCCGGGCCGCCGAGCGGTTCTCCGAGGCCGTCACCGAGGAGCTGACCGCGCTGGCGATGCCGCACGCCCGCGTCGTCGTCACCGTCACCCCGACCGGCGACCACGGCCCCCACGGCGTCGACGAGGTCGAGGTGCGGCTCGCCCCGCACCCGGGGTCGCCGCCGCTGCCGCTGCACAAGGGCGCCTCGGGCGGCGAGCTGTCCCGCGTGATGCTGGCGATCGAGGTCGTGTTCGCGGGCGCCGACCCCGTTCCGACGTTCGTGTTCGACGAGGTCGACGCGGGCGTCGGCGGCAAGGCCGCGGTGGAGATCGGGCGGCGGCTGGCGCGGCTGGCCCGCAACGCCCAGGTGATCGTCGTCACGCACCTGCCGCAGGTCGCCGCGTTCGCCGACCAGCACCTGCTGGTGGAGAAGTCCGACGACGGCACCGTCACCAGCAGCGGCGTCACCGCCCTGGACAGGGAGGGCCGCGTCCGGGAGCTCTCGCGCATGCTGGCCGGCCTGGAGGACTCCGAGCTCGGCCGCGCGCACGCCGAGGAGCTGCTCGCCATGGCCGCCGAGGAACGGTAGCGGCGGCCCCGGGATCCCACGTCAGACCGCACGTCAGACCCACATCGGACCCTGTCGGCGCCGCCGCGGGCCGCCGCCCGCTCCGGCAAAGATTACAGAGAGTGCGTGAACGGACACGCCTGGACAGTCGTCGGTTCCCGGCGTCCGCTCCCGTGCTCTGGCAGGATGGCAGTTGATGAACGAGTCATCACCCACCGCGGAGCGACGCGCCCGGCTGGCCCAGAGGCTGCCCCGGCGCGTGCTCACGCTGGGCCGCGGCCGCGACGACGGGCGGCCCGGGGTCAGCGCCACGGTCCGGCTCGACCGCCGCACCAAGGACCTGACCAAGCGGCTGCAGCCCGGCGAGGTCGCGGTGATCGACCACGTCGACCTCGACCGCGTCAGCGCCGAGGCGCTGGTCTCGCGCGAGGTCGGCGCCGTCGTCAACGTCGCGCCCAGCATCTCAGGCCGGTACCCGAACCTCGGCCCGCAGATCCTGATCGAGGCGGGCATCCCGCTGGTCGACGACGTCGGCCCCGAGATCTTCAGCAAGCTGCAGGAGGGCGACCAGGTCCGCGTCGAGGGGCCCGCCGTGCACCGGGGCGAGGAGGTCGTCGCCAAGGGCACCGAGCAGACCGCCGAGTCCATCGAGGAGGCGCTGACCGAGGCCAAGGCCGGGCTCGCCTCCCAGCTGGAGGCGTTCGTCGCCAACACGATGGAGTACGTCAAGCGCGAGCGCGACCTGCTCATCGACGGCGTCGGCGTCCCCGACGTGGCCACGAGGATCGGCGGGCGGCACGCCCTGATCGTGGTGCGCGGCTACCACTACCGCGAGGACATCGCGACCCTGCGCCCCTACATCCGCGAGTACCGCCCCGTGCTGATCGGGGTGGACGGCGGCGCCGACGCGCTGATGGAGGCCGGCTACCGCCCCGACATGATCGTCGGGGACATGGACTCGGTCTCCGACGACGCGCTCACCTGCGGCGCCGAGCTCGTCGTGCACGCCTACCGCGACGGCCGCGCGCCGGGCCTGAAGCGCGTGCACGAGCTGGGCAAGGACGCCGTGGTGTTCCCCGCCGCCGCCACCAGCGAGGACATCGCGATGCTCCTCGCCGACGACAAGGGCGCCACCCTGATCGTCGCGGTCGGCACGCACGCCAACATGGAGGAGTTCTTCGACAAGGGGCGCGCCGGCATGGCCAGCACGTTCCTCACCCGGCTCCGCGTCGGCAGCAAGCTCGTCGACGCCAAGGGCGTCAGCCGGCTCTACCGCAGCCGGATCTCCACCTGGTCGCTGCTGTTCCTCGTCCTCGGCGCGTTCATCGCCATCGTCACCGCCGTCGCCATGTCCCCGGCGGGGGACGTCATCAGTCCCCTGCTCGCCGACCGCTGGCACGCCTTCCTCTTCTGGCTGACCGGACTCTTCACGTGATCGATTTCCGCTACCACCTCGTCTCCATCGTCGCGATCTTCCTCGCGCTGGCGCTCGGCATCGTCCTGGGCTCCACCACGCTGTCCAACTCGGTGAGCGACACCCTGCGCCAGCAGGCGAACTCGGCCGCCAAGACGGCCCAGCAGGCGCGGCTCGACCAGCGCACCCTGCGGCACCAGCTGGACGGCGAGGAGCAGTTCACCAAGGCGCTCTCGCCGCAGATCGTCGCCGACCGGCTCAAGGGCCAGTCCGTGGTGCTGGTCGAGACGCCGGGCGCCGGCAACGACAGCATCGAGCAGGTCAGCCGGCTGGCCAAGGACTCCGGCGCCGCCGTCACCGGGCGCGTCACGATCCAGAAGAAGCTCCTGGACGACGACCAGCAGACCACCGTCGACGAGCTCGCCACCCAGCTCAAGACCGACGAGGTGAAGTTCCCGGAGAACGCGGGCGCCTACGGCAAGGCGGGCGCCGTCCTCGCGGCCGCGCTCGTCACCAGGGACCCGGCCAAGTCCGGCCGCGAGGACGCCGCCGGGGGCGCCGTCCTCAACGGCTTCAAGCAGGCCGGATACGTCACCACCAGCGGCAAGCCCGGCCAGCACGCCACCCTCGCCGTCATGGTCGCGCCCGCCGCCGCGTACGCCTACGCGGGCGGCGGCGACGACAACAAGGCACTGATCTCGCTGGCCTCCGCACTCGACGCCGCCGGGCGCGGTACCGTCGTCGGTGGCCCGCCGACCTCCGCTCAGGAGGGCGGGCTGATCGCGGCGCTGCGCGACTCCGACGCCGCCGACTCGGTCTCCACCGTCGACGTGGTGGACACCGCGGCCGGCCAGGTCGTCACGATCCTGGCGCTGCAGAACGAGATCGGCGGCAAGTCCGGGCAGTACGGCACGGGCGCCGGCGCGAGCGGCTACCTGCCCTCGCCCGCGCCCACGGCGGGGAAGAGCGGGTGACCTGATGGGACGAGGCATCGCCAGGAGCACGCGGCTGGCGGTCGGCGTCGGCCTGGGCGCGGTGGCCGCGCGCGCCGCGTACGCGGCGCTGACGCAGCGCCCGCCCGGCCTGAACGGGCTGCCCGGCGAGCAGGTCTGGGGCCGCACCAACCACCGCGGCGAGCCGGTCACCCTGCTGGAGGGGCCCGCGTTCGTCGCGGGCGCCGCCGCGGCCGGGCTGCTCGCCCCCGGCGCCACCGGCCGGATGCGCGCCGCCGCGCTGCTCGCCGGCGCCGGCGCCGGCGCCCTCGGCGGCTACGACGACCTCGCCGGCTCGGCGTCCTCCCGCGGCTTCAAGGGCCACCTGGCCGCGCTCGCGCGCGGCGAGGTGACCAGCGGCGCGGTGAAGATCCTCGGCATCGGCGCGACGGGGCTGGCCGCCGCCGCCGTGGCCGGCTCGCCCGCCCCGACCCGGACGGGCCGGGCCTTCGACACCCTCGTCAACGGCGCCGTCATCGCCGGGTCCGCGAACCTGATGAACCTGTTCGACCTGCGCCCCGGGCGGGCCGTGAAGGTCGGCCTCATCGCGGGGACGCCGCTGGCGCTGACGCGGTCCGGCTCCGCCGTGGTCGCCGCCCCGCTCGGCGCCGCCGCCGCGCTGCTGCCCGAGGACCTCGGCGAGCGCGCGATGCTCGGCGACACCGGCGCCAACGCGCTCGGCGCGCTGCTCGGCCTCGCCGCGACCCGCCTCGGCCGCGGGCCGCGGCTCGCCGTCCTCGCCGGGATCGCCGGGCTGAACGCCGCCAGCGAGTTCGTCAGCTTCACCAAGGTCATCGCGGGCAACCCGGTGCTGAACCGCATCGACATGCTGGGCCGCCGCCCCGCCGCCGTCCCCGCGCCGGCCCCCGCCGAGACCACGCGGCCGGGCGCCGAGGCCGGCACCGGGAAGGCGGACCCCGATAAGGCGGACTCCGTGAAGGCGGACTCCGTGAAGGCGGACTCCGAGAAGCCCCACACCGAGGACGCGTTCCGCCCGGCCGTCCCGCCGCAGGCGGGCCCGGTGGGCGACGGCGTCACCGATCCCGCCTAGCCCGCCCCACGGCCCCCCGCAGACGTCCACGAGCGTGCCTTCGCCTACCGTGCCCCCGTCACAAGCGCCACCGCCGGCCCGGCGGCGGCCGGGCATGCGCCGGCTGACCGGCGGGCTCGCCGGCGCCGCCGTCGTCATCGCGGTCATCACCGTGCTGGCGCGGCTGGCGGGGTTCGGCCGCACCTACGCCTTCTCCCAGACGGTCACCACCTCATGCCTGAGCCAGGCGTACTTCAGCGCCACACAGCTCCCAAGCAGCGTCTACGAGATCGTCGCGGGCGGCGCGCTGGCGAGCATGGTCGTCCCCGTCCTGGCCGGGCCCGCCGAGCGCGGCGACCGGGAGGAGGTCCGCCGGATCGGGTCGGCGCTGCTCACCTGGATCGTCGTGCTGATGGTGCCGCTGTCGGCGCTGATGGCGCTGCTCGCCCACCCGCTCATGGAGCTGGCGGTGGCCGAGCACCCGCAGGGCTGCTCGCGCGGCGAGGTGGTGCGGGTCGGCGGCGACATGCTGGCGATCCAGTCCGTGCAGATGGTGATGTACGGGATCGCGGTCGTGCTGTACGGGCTGCTGCAGTCGCACCGCCGGTTCGTCGCGCCCGCCCTCGCGCCGCTGGTCTCCAGCCTCGTGGTGATCGGCGCCTACGTCGTCTACGCGCCGCTCGGCAGGGGCTTCGAGAACGACCTGGCCGGGCTCCCGCTCGGGGCCGAGCTGACGCTGGCGATCGGCACGGCGCTCGGCGGCGTCGCGATGGCCGCGACGGCGGCGGTCGCCGCGTGGCGGCTGCGCCTGCGGCTGCGGCCGACCCTGCGCTTCCCGGACGGGGTGGCGCGGCGGGTGCGGCGGCTCGCGGCGGCCGGGATCGCGACGGTCGCGGCGCAGCAGCTGGCGACGCTGCTGGTCGTCCGGCTCAGCTCGCAGGGCACCCGCGGCGCGCTCGCCAACTACCAGTACGCGTGGGCGGTCTACCTGCTGCCGTGGGCGATCCTCGCTGTGCCGATCGCGACCAGCGCGTTCCCGCTGCTGTCGGCCAGGATGAGCGCGGCGGACCACGAGCGGTTCGACCAGGTCACCGCGTCCACCACCCGTGCGGTGATCCTGGTGTCGTGCGCGGGCGCCGCCGCGCTGGCCGCCGTCGCCGTCCCCGTCGCGGCGGTGTTCAACCCCGGCCACCCCGACCAGCAGGAGGTGCTGTCGCGCGCGGTGCTCGCGTTCGCGCCCGGCCTCCTCGGCTACGGGCTCGTCGCGCACCTCGGCCGCGTCCTGTACGCCTGCCACAAGGGGCGGATGGGCGCGACCGCCGTGGTCGCGGGCTGGGTCGTCGTCATGGTCGCCGAGGTCGCGCTGGTGCTGTCGGTCGACCGGCAGTGGGTCGTCGCGGCCCTCGGCGTCGGCAACGCCGTCGGGATGACCGTCGCCGGGGTCCTGCTGCTCGTGACGCTGGTGCGCGCGCGGGGCGCCGCGGCGGTGCGGGGCGTGCCGCGGGCGCTGGCCGCCGGGCTGCTCGGCGCCGCCGCGGGCGGCGCCGCCGGGTACGCGACGGCCGCGCTGCTCGGCCTCGGCGGGACGGGCCCGGCGGCGGAGCTGCGCAACGTCGGGACCGGGGCGCTCGCCGCGCTGGTCGCCGGCGCCGTCTTCGTGGTCATCGCATTCGTGATCGACGGCCGGGACCTGCGGGCCGTCCTCAGCCGGAAGGTCGTCCGCAATGTCTGACAGGCAGGATCTGGACGGGCTGCGCGTCGCCCTCGTCCTCGGCACCAGCGCGGGCGGCGTCGGCCGCCACGTCCGATCCGTCGCCGAGGGCCTGGTCGAGCGCGGCGCCCGCGTCGTGGTGTGCGGGCCCGCCGCCACCGAGGAGCTGTTCGGGTTCGGCGCCGCCGGCGCCCGCTTCGCCGAGGTCGACCTCGCCGACCGGCCCAGGCCCGCGGGCGACGCCAGGGCCGTCGCCCGGCTGCGCCGGCTGCTGCGCGGCGCCGACGTCGTCCACGCCCACGGCCTGCGCGC
>NZ_JBEUPD010000064.1:0-21673 GCF_040492135.1 Actinomadura sp. NPDC000600 | reverse complement strand
CGGACCCGCGCGCCGGCCGCCGCGCGCGCCGCCCCGGGACGCGCCGCCGGGGCCGCCACCCGCCGCCTGCACGCGCTGCACTCGGGCGACGTCGGCGACTACGCCGCCTGGCTCACCGCGGGGGTCGCCGTCCTGGCCCTGCTCACCGCGCGCTTCTGACACCCGCCCCATGAACGGCGGCGGGATCAGATGCTCCAGAGGCGGCGCTTGCGGTAGCGGGGCTCCCACATCACCCGGTTCAGCTCCCGCAGCGGCTTGGGCAGCGACGTCAGGAACCGGCTGCGCTCCACCGGCCCGATCCCGTCCACCACCCACGGGACGAACATCGGCGTGCCCGCCTCACAGCGTCCCCGGGACTCGGCGGCGAGCTCCTGCCACTCCGCCTCGGCCAGCACCGACTCCGCCAGCGGCAGCGCGCTGGTCTCCTCGTGCCGCAGGTGCCGCTCCAGCGCCTCGCGCAGCTCGCGCACCGCGGCGCGCAGGTCGCCGCCCTCCCCCGCCGCGCCCGCGCCCATCGCCGCGTCGACCCGGGCGACCAGCGGGGCCAGGCGGGCGTGGTCGGCGCGCATCTCCTCCAGCACCGCCCGCTCCGCACGGCGGGCGACCACGCGCTCCACCCGCGGCCACAGCCACCGGTCCTGCAGCTCCTGGTGCAGCCGGATCTGCTCCTTGAGGTTCTCCCAGCCCGCGCGCACATGGGCCGCCCGTCCCTTGCCCGCCGCCGCGGCCGCCGCGAGCCGGTCCAGATCCCGGCGGAACGCGTGGTGGGAGGCGTACAGGAGGGTGTGGCAGGTCGTGTCGCGCGGCTGGACCGCGAAGGTCTCCATACCTATAGGAGGCCCCCTGCGGGCCCCGATGTGACGTTCCGGACTTCACGAGAGACGCACCTCACACCCCGCGCCGCGCCGGACGCCGGCCCGCGGTCCGGTCGCCCCTGCCCAGGCCGGACGCGCCGGGTCCGCCGCACCGGGTCATGCGCCGCCGGAGTCGAGCAGGTCCAGTGCCGCGCGGGTGAACGCGCGGACCCGCGCCGTCTCGGCGCCGGCGCGCCACGCCAGCCCCCACTCCAGCGGCGGCGCCCCGTCGAGCGGCACGTAGGCGACGTCGGGCCGCGCGTGGTAGCGGCGGGTGTGGGCGCCCACGCACAGCACCCCCTCGCCCGCGCCGACGAGCGTGAGCAGCTCCGCCGTCGTCGCGCCGGGCGGCGCGTCCAGCACGCGCACCCGGGCCAGGTCGGCCCGCGGCACCGCGGCGCGCCGCGCGAACGGGTGCCCGGACGGGACGGCCAGCATCCGCGCCTCCCGCAGCAGCACCGGCCCGGCCACCACGCCCGGGCCCTCCAGCGGGAACTCCGCCAGGCACACCTCGGCCTCGCCGTCGCGCAGCCACGCCGGCGCCTGCCCCGGCCGCGCCTCCCGCAGCACCACCCGGCAGCCCGGTTCGCGCGAGCGCAGCAGCTCGGCCGCGCCGGCCAGCAGCTGCCCCGCCGCGGCGTCGGTGAACGCGGCCGTCAGCGTCCCGGTGACCCCGCGCCCCTCCTCGACGGCCCGCCGCACCGCGGCGCCGATCCGCTCCCACGCCGGGCCGATCTCCCCGGCCAGCCGCCGGCCCGCCGGGGTCGGCTCCACCCGCCGGGACGTCCGGTCGAACAGCCGCGTC
Organism: Actinomadura sp. NPDC000600; assembly: GCF_040492135.1. NCBI lineage: Bacteria > Bacillati > Actinomycetota > Actinomycetes > Streptosporangiales > Thermomonosporaceae > Actinomadura > Actinomadura sp. NPDC000600. The sequence goes on along the minus strand of NZ_JBEUPD010000064.1, from coordinate 20,014 downwards.
CCGACACGGCGCTCCAGCCCCCGGATCGTCTGGCTGACCCGCGCCGTGGACACCCCGAGCCGCTCGGCCGTCCGGCCGAAGTGCAGCTCCTCCGACAGCACCAGCAGCGCCTCGATCTCGTGCCGCTCCAGCACCGCCGCACCCCCGATCGTTAAGCGTGGTTTCACGATGGTTGCACGATGCGGCGTTGATCGCCACGGCGGCCGCCGGGAGGCTGGACGCGCCACCACGACCCGACCCCCGCCTGGGAGGAAACGTGTACGTCACCCGTTCGCACGCCCTGACCGCCGACGCCGGAGCCGCCGACCTGCGGGACCGCCTCGAGGTCACCGACGCGCTGTACCGATTCGGGCTCGGCCAGGACCTCAAGGACCGGGCGCTGTTCGCCTCCGCGTTCGCCCCCGACGCCGTGCTGGACTTCCGCCCGGCCGCTTCGGCGTGGGGCGCCGAGCCGCCGCCGATGGCCGGGCGCGACACGATCGTCGACACGATCCTCGGCATGTTCGAGGGGCGCGTCGCCACCACCCACCAGGTCACCAACCCCCGCGTCGAGCTCGACGGCGACACCGCCCGGCTGACCGCGCTGGTGGAGGCCCAGCACCTGCTCGTCGCCGACCGCTCCGTGCACGCCCTGCTGAAGAACCTCTACGACGTCGACCTGGTCCGCGCCGGCGACGGGCCCGGCTGGGTGATGCGCCGCGTCGTCATCGACAACGTCTGGCTCACCGGCGACCCCGTCGCGATCTTTGGCTGACCCGCCTCACCCGCCCGCGACGCCGTCCCCCTCGGCGTCGATCCCCTCGGCGTCGACGGCGGCGGCGATGCCGTCCAGGACCAGGGCCAGGCCGCCCTCGAACGCCTCCCGCGCCGCCCGCTCCAGGTACGGGACGTCCTCGTCCACGGCGAGGCCGCCCTCGGCGTCCAGCCACGCCACCAGCGGGAAGCACTCGGTGAACCCGGGCGCCAGGTCCTCCAGGGCCCCGGCGCGGCCGTACCACCACCGCTCCTCCGACATCCCGGTGTCGCGCACCACCTGCCGCGACTCGGCGAGGGTCTGCGCCGCGCCGCGCACCACGCTCGAGAGCGCCGACACCGCGCGCCGCACCCGCCGCGCCGGCAGCCCGGTGCGGGCCAGCACGCCCAGCAGCGCCTCCAGCGCCCGGTACTCGTTCGGCCCGAGCACCGGGCGCGCCTGCGACACCTGGAGCATCCACGGATGCCGCAGGTAGAACTCCCAGGAGTCCTCCGCCCAGCGCACCAGCGCCGCCCGCCAGCCGTCCGAGGCGTCGTAGCCGCCGGGCAGCTCGGCCAGCGCGCGGTCGTACATCAGGTCCACCAGCTCGGCCTTGCCCGGCACGTAGGTGTACAGGGCCATCGCCGTGCGGCCCAGGCGCTCGCCGACCGCGCGCATCGACAGCGCCGCCATCCCCTCGGCGTCGGCGACGGCGATCGCGGCGTCCACGATCACCTCCACGCTCAGCCCCGGCCGCGGCCCCGGCCCCCTCCGGGACGGCTCCGCGCCGCGCCACAGCAGGTCCATCGAGCGGCGCGGGTCGCCCTGCCCGGCGAAGACGACCAACGTGCATCTCCTTATGCCATAAACTGATCCGGATCGAGGATCTCTTTACGCTCTAAGATATCAAGCGAGTGAGGAAGCCCCATGCCGCTCCAGCCGACGACCGCGCAGCCCGAGCCGCACGCCGGCGCGCTCCGGGCCGCCGACGCCCACGACGTCATCGAGGTCCGCGGCGCGCGGGAGAACAACCTCGCCGACGTCAGCCTCGACATCCCCAAGCGCCGCCTGACCGTGTTCACCGGCGTGTCCGGGTCGGGCAAGTCGTCCCTGGTGTTCGGCACCATCGCCGCCGAGTCGCGGCGGCTGATCAACGAGACCTACACCGCGTTCGTGCAGGGGTTCATGCCGAGCGTCGGCCGCCCCGACGTGGACGCGCTGCGCAACCTCAGCGCCGCGATCGTCGTCGACCAGGAGCGGATGGGCGCCAACTCCCGCTCCACCGTCGGGACCGCCACCGACGCCCACACCATGCTGCGGATCGTCTTCAGCCGGCTCGGCGAACCGCACGCCGGCACCTCCTCGGCGTTCAGCTTCAACAACGCCGAGGGCATGTGCCCCGACTGCGAGGGCCTCGGCCGCGTCTCCCGCGTCGACCTGGACCGGCTCGTCGACCGCGACCTGTCCCTCAACGAGGGCGCCATCACCGTCCCGAACTTCGGCGTCGGGTCCTGGTACTGGAAGGTGATCGCCGACTCGGGGCTGTTCGACCCGGACGCCAAGCTGCGCGACTACACCCCCGCCCAGTGGGACGACCTGCTCCACAAGGCGCCCACCAAGATCAAGAGCAGTGGCATCAACACCACCTACGAGGGCCTGCTGGTCAAGGTCAAGCGGCTCTACCTGGACAAGGACACCGAGTCCCTGCAGCCCCACATCCGCGCGTTCGTCGAGCGCGCCGTCGCCTTCAGCGCGTGCGCCGCCTGCGGCGGCACCCGCCTCAACCCCGCCGCCCTCGCCAGCCGCATCGCCGGGCTCAACATCGCCGACTGCGCCGCCATGCAGATCAGCGACCTCGCCGACTTCGTCCGCGGGATCGGCGCGCCGTCGGTCGCGCCGGTGCTGGCCACCCTGCAGGGCACCCTGGACTCCCTGGTCGAGATCGGCCTCGGCTACCTCAGCCTGGACCGCGAGTCCACCACCCTGTCGGGCGGCGAGGCCCAGCGCGTCAAGATGGTCCGCCACCTCGGCTCCAGCCTCAGCGACATCACCTACGTCTTCGACGAGCCCACCGCGGGCCTGCACCCCCACGACATCGCCCGCATGAACGACCTGCTGCTGCGCCTGCGCGACAAGGGCAACACCGTCCTGGTCGTCGAGCACAAGCCCGAGACCATCGCGATCGCCGACCACGTCGTCGACCTCGGCCCCGGCGCCGGCGCCGACGGCGGCCGCGTCTGCTACACCGGCGACCTGGCCGGGCTCCGCGCCTCCGGCACCCTCACCGGACGCCACCTGGACCACCGCGCCCGGCTGCGCGACAAGGTCCGCGAGCCCTCGGGGCACCTGGCCGTCAAGGGCGCGGACCTGCACAACCTCAAGAACGTCGACACCGAGATCCCCCTCGGCGTCCTCACCGTCGTCACCGGCGTCGCCGGATCCGGCAAGAGCTCCCTCATCCACGGGTCCCTGCCCGGCCGCGACGGCGTCGTCGTGGTCGACCAGTCCCCCATCCGCGGGTCCCGCCGCAGCAACCCCGCCACCTACACCGGGCTGCTGGACCACGTCCGCACCGCGTTCGCCAAGGCCAACGGCGTCAAACCGGCCCTGTTCAGCGCCAACTCCGAAGGCGCCTGCCCCGCCTGCAAGGGCATCGGGCTGGTCTACACCGACCTGGCGATGATGGCCGGCGTCGCCTCGGTGTGCGAGGAGTGCGAGGGGCGCCGCTACACCGCCGAGGTCCTCACCTACACCCTGCGCGGCAAGGACATCAGCCAGGTCCTGGCCATGCGCGTCGCCGAGGCCCGCGAGTTCTTCACCGCCGGGCAGGCCCGCGCCGTCCTGGACCGCCTCGCCGACGTCGGCCTCGGCTACCTCGGGCTCGGGCAGCCCCTCACCACCCTGTCCGGCGGGGAGCGCCAGCGCCTCAAGCTCGCCATCCACATGGCCGAGAAGGCCGCCACCTACGTCCTGGACGAGCCCACCACCGGCCTGCACCTCGCCGACGTCGACCAGCTCCTGGCCCTGCTGGACCGCCTCGTCGACGCGGGCAACACCGTCATCGTCATCGAGCACCACCAGGCCGTCATGGCCCACGCCGACTGGATCATCGACCTCGGCCCGGGCGCCGGCCACGACGGCGGCCGCGTCGTGTTCACCGGCACGCCCGCCGACCTGGTCGCCGGCGCCGACACCCTCACCGCCCGCCACCTGCGCGAGTACCTCCACGGCGCCTGACCCCGCGCGGCCCGCCGGGCACCCCGGCGGGCCGCGCGGCGGGACGGGTCAGCGCGGCGCCGCCCGGCCCAGCACCTCCAGGTAGTGCGGGTTGGACATCACCCCCAGGACGTTGCCGAACGGGTCGACCACCGACGCGGTCGCGAACCCCGTCCCCTCGCCCCGCTCAGTGATCTTCTCGTGCTCCCGCGCGCCCATCGCCACCAGCCGCTCCACCGCCGCCTCCAGGTCGTCCACCTGCCAGAACATGACCGCCCCGCCCGGGCCCGCCGCCGGCCCTTCCGGACGGAACCGGGCGTCGACCAGCCCCAGCTCGTGCTTGTAGTCCCCTACCCGGAACTCGTAGTAGGCGGTGCCGCCGTCCGGGCCCGCGACCCGGAAGTACGGCGCGATCCCCAGCAGCTCGGCGTACCAGTCCTTGGCCGCCTCCATGTCGTCCGCCCAGTAGCTGATGGTGGCGAATCCCCGCAGCATGTCGTGCCTCCGATCACCGGGGACCGGACGGTCCGGCCCCGACGCCTCCGACGCTAGAGGGCCATTAGGTCACCCAACGTCCTATAGGCACGGCAGGATGGAGGACATGCGCGATCCCTCCGGGCGGCTGCTCCAGCTGCTGTCACTTTTGCAGACCCCCCGCGAATGGTCGGGCACCGAACTGGCCGAGCGCCTCGGCGTCACCACCCGCACCATCCGCCGCGACGTCGACCGCCTGCGCGAGCTCGGCTACCCCGTCCACGCCACCCACGGCAGCACCGGCGGCTACCGGCTCACCGCCGGCGCCGCGATGCCGCCGCTGCTGCTGGACGACGACGAGGCGACCGCCATCGCGATCGGCCTGCGCACCGCCGCCGCGGGCGCCGTCACCGGCATCGAGGACACCTCGCTGCGCGCCCTGGCCAAGCTCGAGCAGGTCCTGCCCCACCGCCTGCGGCACCGCGTCGCCGCCCTCACCGAGGCCGCCGTGCCCCTCCCCCCGCAGGACGGCGCCCCGCCCGCCGCCGACCCCGCCGTCCTGGCCCTGCTCGCCGCCGCCTGCCTCACCCGCGAGAAGACCCGCTTCACCTACACCGCCGCCGACGGCCGCAGCACCCGCCGCCTGGCCCAGCCGCACCGCCTGGTCACCGCGGGCCGCCGCTGGTACCTGGTCGCCCACGACGAGGACCGCGCCGCCTGGCGCACCTTCCGCGCCGACCGCATCACCGACCCGCACCGCACCGGCATGCGCGGCCCCGAACGCGACCTGCCCGGCGGCGCCGACGCCGCCTCCTGGGCCATGGACGCCCTGGCCGGCGGATCGGGGACGATCCGCGCCCGGCTGCTCCTGCACGCCCCCATCGAGCAGGCCGCCGAGCACGTCACCGCCTGGCAGGGCGTCCTGGAACCCGCCGACGACCGCACCTGCCTGCTGCACACCCGGTCGGACTCGCTGCGCTTCCTCGCCTACCGCGTGACCCTGCTGCCCCTCGACTACACCCTGCTGGACCCGCCCGAACTCGCCGACCACCTGGCCGCCATCGCCGACCGAGCCACCCGCGCCATCCGCCCCTTCACCACACCAGCGGCCCCCTGACCGCCAGGCCACCGCGGGGAGCCCCACCTGCGCTCTGGCGCTCGGGCGAGCCGGGCGGTCGGGTGTCAGGGCTCGCCGGGGGCGGTGTCGAGGGAGGTGTCGCCGAGCGACTCCAGGAGGATGCGCAGGGCGCCGGCCAGGTGGTCGCGGTCGGCCGGAGACAGCGCCGCCAGCAGGCGCTCCTCGTTGGCGGCGTGCAGGCCGACCACCTCGTCCACGATCTCCAGGCCGCGCGGCGTCAGCCGGATCCGCACCGACCGGCGGTCACCGGTGTCGCGCACCCGCTCCACCAGGCCCCTGGCCTCCATCCGGTCGATCCGGTTGGTGATCGCCCCCGAGGTGACCATCGCCGCCCGCAGCAGCGCTCCCGCCGTCAACTCGTAGGGGGCGCCGTGCCGGCGCAGCGTCGCCAGCACGTCGAACTCCCAACTCTCCAGCCCGTGCGCGGCGAAGAACTCCTTCAGCTCCCGGCCGAGCAGCGACTGCGCCCGCGAGATGCGCCCCACGACGCCCATCGCCGACACGTCCAGGTCGGGACGCTCGCGGCCCCACTGCGCCAGGATCGCGTCCACCGCGTCCGCCATGTCTCGCCCTCCCGCCGCAATCTCAACGTTGAGATTATCAATCGGGCGCGGCCGAGGCGGGGACATGGCAGGCGACCCGCGCCCGACCCTCTGCCGCACGCCTACCGCCGGGCGAGCTCGCGGTAGTCGCGCAGCGTGATGTTCTCCGCGGCCTTACGGGCGATCTTGGCGGCCATGTTCTTCCCCGGCAGGTACGGCATGACCTTGTAGTAGCGGTTGAGGAACGTGGCCATGGCGCGGCTTCCGGGGACCATGAGCTTGGCGACGCCGTCGCCCATCTTCTGGCAGCCCACCGCGTACTCGCGCATCTCCTCCTCGTACCGCCCGAACGCGACGCGGTGGTCGCCGCCCGCCAAGGCCAGCTCGCCCGCCAGCACGTACGCGCCGACCAGGGCGAGCCCCGACCCCATGCCCGACAGGGAGGAGGGGCAGTACGCGGCGTCGCCGAGCAGCGCGACCCGGCCCCGCGACCAGGCGTCCATGCGGACCTGGCCGACCGAGTCGAAGTAGAAGTCGGGCGCGTACCGCATGTCCTGCAGCAACCGGTCGCTCTGCCAGCCGTTGCCGGTGAAGGTCTCGGCGAGGACGGCCTGCTGCCCCGCCACGTCGCGGCGGTCCAGGTCCAGCTGCGGCGAGGCGAAGTAGAAGACGGCCTTGGCCTCGGAGTTGTGGCGGGCGCTGTACATCGCGACGAGCCTGCCCGCGGTGCGGTAGGCGTGCCCGGTGTGGTCCAGGCCGAGGTGGTTGGCCGTGGTGAAGATCGCGCAGTTGACGCCGAGGTGCTTCACGAACCGCTCCTCCGGCCCGAACACCAGGCGGCGGGTGTTGGAGTGCAGCCCGTCCGCGCCGATCACCAGGTCGAACCGGCGCGGCGCGCCCCGCTCGAAGGTCACCTCCACGCCGTCGGCGTCCTCGGTGAGCGAGGCGATGGAGTCGCCGAAGACGTACTCGGTGTGCTGCCTGGTCGCGTCGTACAGGATCCTGGCCAGGTCGCCCCGGAGGATCTCGATGTCCCCGGCGAACAGGTCGGCGGGCATCTTGGCCTGCTCCTTGCCCGCGCTGTTGACGTACGACATGGAGCCCACGCCGGTACGGGCGCGCTCCAGGTCGGCCAGAATGCCCATGCGGCGCAGGACCGTCAGGTGGGCCTCGCCGCGGAAGTCGACGGCGTAGCCGCCGTCGCGGAGGGCGGGGGCGCGTTCCAGGATGGTGGGCTGGAAGCCGTGCCGGTGGAGCCAGTAGGCGAGCGCGGGGCCGGCGACGGAGGCGCCGGAGATCAGTACCTTGAGGTTCGTCATGACCCAGAGCTTCCAAGGGGGCGCTCACCGCGGGCTCACCGTGCGCTCACCGCGCCCGCGGTCACCGCGGCGAAGTCACCGTGCTCAGCACCGTGTCCACGACCTCTTCGGGCAGCCCCAGCATCCGCAGCACCTCCGAGGCGGACGTCCCCATCCCGTCCGCGGCCGCGGCGGCCTCCCGGTAGCGCCCGCGCGCCTCGGCGCCGTGGCCGCGGGCGTCGGCGACGCGCCCCAGCCCGATGAGCGTCCGCAGCCGGGGCCCGAGGCTCTTGATCCAGTGCGGGTCGATCCGCTCCAGCGCCTCCGCGTACAGCCGTTCGGCGTCGGCCAGGTCGCCCTCCCCCAGGGCGATGTCGCCGAGGCCGCGCAGGGCGGCCGCCAGGTAGGTGGAGCTGCCGGCGCGGCGGGCGAGCACGGCGGCCCGCGCGTAGTCGGCACGGGCCGCCGCAGCGTCGTCGCCGGCGCGGTGGTCACCGCGGTTGACCAGCAGGTCGGCGCTGTCCTCCAGGGCGCCGAGCTGCTCGGTGAGCACGAGGGCCTCGTCGGTCAGCGCGACCGCCCGCCCCCGGTCGCCGCGGGCGGCCGCCGCTCCGGCGAGCGTGTCCAGGGCCAGCGCGCTCCCCCACCGGTCGCCGAGCGAACGGAACCCCCGCAGGGCCTCGCCGAAGGCGTGCTCGGCCCCCGCCGGGTCCCCCTCGCCGAGGCGTCCGAACCCCGACACGTAGTGGGCGGCGGCCCGGGCCCACGGCTCGGCGCAGTCGCGCTGGGACGAGACGAGCGCGAACGCGCCCTCCGGGTCGGGTCCGTTGGCGTTCCGCATCATCCACAGCAGCAGGACGACCGGGTAGCGGCCCGGCCGGTCGCCGGGCCACGCGGCCGCCAGCGCCTTCGCCGCCGCAGCGCGATGCCGCTGCCACATCTCCTGCCCCGCGTCGCCCGACGCCGACGCCGACGCGGCGAGCAGCGCGCACGCCGCGTACTCCTCGCCGAGCCCGGCGGGGACCGCCTCGCCCACCCGCGCGAGCAGCGCGGTCGCCTGCGGCGCGGCCGACGCGGACGCGCCCCGGATCCACAGGTAGGTGAACGCCGAGGCGAGCAGTTCGAAGGCGAGCCCGGTCTCCGCCTCCTCGACCGCCCAGTGCAGCGCCGCCACGAGGTCGCCGTGCTCGGCGGCCACGACGGGCAGCCACTCCAGCTGCTCGGCCCGCCGCAGATGCGGATCGGCCTCCCGCACCAGCTCCAGGACGCGCCGGGCGTGGCCGCGCCGCACCGACGCGCGCTCGCCCGCCGCGTCGAGAAGCTCGCCGCCGTACGCGCGGATCGTCTCCAGCATCCGGTAGCGGCCGCCGGCGAACTCCAGCAGCGACTTGTCGACCAGCGACTCCAGCGTCTCACCGTCGGTGCCGCACACCCGCATCGCCGACTCCGCCGTCGCGCCCCCGGCGAAGACCGCGAACCGCCGCGCCGCCCGCTGCTCGGGCTCGGAGAGCAGGTCCCAGCTCCACGCGACCACCGAGCGCAGCGTGCGATGCCGCTCGTCGGCCGTGCGGTTGCCGCGTGAGGCGACGCCGAGGAGATCGTCCAGCCGTCCGGCGAGGTCGCCGGCCTCCAGGGTGCGCGACCGCGCGGCCGCGAGCTCGATGGCCAGCGGCAGGTCGTCGAGCGCCGCGCATATCCGCCGCAGCAGCCCGGGGTCGGCGGTGAAGCCCCGCCGCACGGCGCGGGCCCGCTCGGTGAACAGCCGCACGGCCGCGTCGGCGTCGAGCGGCCGCACCTGGACCAGGTGCTCGCCGATGATGCCGAGCGGCTCGCGGCTCGTGGCCAGCACGCGCAGCCGCGGGCAGGTCGCCAGCAGCCGCGCCGCCAGCTTCGCGACCTCGTCGACGACGTGCTCGCAGTTGTCCAGGACGAGCAGCAGCACCTGGTCCGACAGCGCCGCGATCAGGCGGTCGACCGGCGCCTTCGCGCCGCCGTCCATCTGGAGGCCGTTCTCGCGCAGGCCGAGCGCGCCCAGCAGGGCCTGCGGCAGCCCGGCTCCGTCGCGCAGCGGGGCCAGCTCCACGAAGCACACCTCACCGGCCGCGCCCTCGGCGTCCGCCGCCTCGGCGCCGGCGACCTCGACCGACAGCCGGGTCTTGCCGACGCCGCCGGGCCCCGTCAGGGTGACCAGCCGGGCCACCCGCAGCAGCCCCGCGACCTCCGCCACCTCGCCGGAGCGGCCCACGAAGCTCGTCAGCTGGGCGGGCGGCGCGGCGGGCGCCGGCGCCGGATCGGCGCTGAGCAGTTCCCGGTGCAGCGCGGCCAGCTCGGCCGACGGGTCGGCGCCCAGCTCGTCGGCCAGCCGCCGGCGGATCTCCTCGAACACCACCAGCGCCTCCGCCTGCCCGCCCGCGGCGAACAGCGCCCGCATCAGCAGCCCCGCCAGCCGCTCCCGGAGCGGATGGCGGCCGACCAGCTCGCGCAGCTCGGCTACGACCGCGCCCTGCTCGCCGAGCCGGAGCGCGGCCTCGATGCGGTCCTCGACCGCCCCGAGCCGCTGCTCCTCCAGCCGTGCGGCGGCGGACCGGGCCGTCTCGCTGTCGGGCAGCTCGGCCAGCGCCGGTCCCCGCCACAGCTCCAGGGCCTCGCGCAGGAGGGCGAGCGCCCGTCCGGCGTCGCCGCCGGCCAGCGCCGCCCGGCCCGCCCCGGCCAGCCGCTCGAACCGGCAGGCGTCCACGTCGTCCGGATCGACCGCGATGCGGTAGCCCGCTCCGGCCCGTTCGATCACCGCGCCGCCGCCCAGCGCCGTGCGGAGCCTGGAGACCTGGGACTGCAGGGAATGCGCCGACAGCGCTCCGGCCGGATCGATCTCCTCGACCAGCCGGTCCGACGAGACGACCTCTCCGGGGCGCACCAGCAGCAGGGCCAGCAGCGCCCGCCGGGCCGGACCGCCAAGCGGGACCTCGCCGCCGTCGCCGCGCCACGCCCTGGTCTCGCCGAGGATCCCGAACCGCATGCCGGCGATTATCCACCGGCGGACGATCAAGGAGCGATCGGACCGAGGAACGTCCCGCCCGAGACGTCGACGGTCTGGCCGGTCACCCACCGGCCCTGCGGGCCCGCCAGGAACCCGACGACGTCCGCGACGTCCTCGGGCTCGCCCAGCCGCCCCAGCGCGGTGATCGACTCCAGCCCGGCGACCACCTCGGGGATCGAGGTGTAGCCCGCGGTCATGTCGGTGCGCACCGCGCCGGGCGCGACGGTGTTCACCGTGATGCCGCGCCGTCCGAGCTCGTTGGCCAGCGACGGCGCCATCGACTCCAGCGCCGCCTTGCTGATCGTGTAGCCGATCTGGGTGGTGACCGCGAACCGGCTGGCCGTCGAGCCCATGTTGATGATGCGGCCGCCGTCGTTCAGCAGCGCCAGCGCGCGCTGGATCACGAAGAACGGGGTGGCGACGTTGACCTCCAGCAGCCTCCGGAGCTCCGCCGGGGTGACCTGCGCGATCGGGGTGGTCGAGGCGATGCCCGCGTTGTTGACCAGGATGTCCAGCCCGGCTCCATCCCGCCCGGCCTGGGCCAGGCCTGCGGCCAGTTCGTCGAACAGCCGGTCCACCGCGCCGTCCTCGCCGAACCGCGCCCGGACCGCGAACGCGCGGCCGCCCGCCTCCTCGATCCGCGCCACGGTCTGCTTGGCCGCCTCCTCGTTGCCGCCGTAGTGGACGGCGACCAGCGCGCCCTCGGCCGCCAGCCGAAGCGCGACCGCTCGGCCGATGCCCCGCGAGCCGCCCGTCACCAAAGCCGTCCTGCCGGTCAGAACGTTCATCGTCGCTCCCTGTCCATTGGCCGGTCCGCGGCGGATCCGGCAATGGACCAACGGTCGCGAGGCGGGCTCACCGGATGCTCACCGCGAACTCACCGCGCCACGTCGACGCCGGTCAGTTCCCTTCCGCTGGACCTGTGACCCGCGTGGCCATGGAGCTTCTCCGAGGCCGTGACGGTCCCGCCCGTAAATGGTTTGTCCGCGGAGGGCGGGCACCGGGATGCTCTGCGGAAAGGGCGACGGAAAGGAAACCCGCGCCGTGGCCGTCACCAGCCTCTCCGGGGCCGAACCGGAAGTCCGCACGAAGGCCGGCGTCCTGCGCGGGGTCCGGGAGGCGGGCACGGCGGTCTTCCGCGGCGTCCCGTTCGCCGAACCGCCGGCCGGCGCCCTGCGCTTCGCCGCGCCGCAGCCGGTGCGCGGCTGGGACGGCGTGCGCCCGGCGGTCGCGTACGGCCCGCCGCCCCCGCAGTCCGGCATGCTCGCGCAGCCCCCGGAGACCACCGGCGACGACTGGCTGACGCTCAACATCTGGACACCGGAACCGGATCCGGCGGCGAAGCTGCCGGTGATGGTGTGGATCCCCGGCGGCGGCTACGTCACGGGCAACGCGGGCCTCCCGGAGTACGACGCCGGCAACCTGGCCCGGAGCGGCACCGTGGTCGTGTCCCTCAACTACCGCCTCGGCGTCGAGGGCTTCGCGCAGATCGACGGAGCCCCGGCCAACCGGGGGCTGCTCGACCAGGTCGCGGCCCTGCGGTGGGTCCAGGACGACATCCGGGCCTTCGGCGGCGACCCCGACCGGGTCACGGTCTTCGGGCAGTCGGCGGGCGGCGGATCGGTCGCCGCGCTGCTCGCCATGCCGCGCGCCGCGGGCCTCTTCCGCCGGGCGGTCGCGCAGAGCGTGCCGGGCACGTTCTTCTCCCCCGAACTGGCCGCCGACATCGCCGCCGCCTGCGCCGCCGAAGTGGGAGCGCGCCCCACGGCGGCCGGGCTGTCGGCCGTCGCCCCGGACCGGCTGCCCGCCGCGGGCGACGCGCTCTCCGCCGGGATCGGCCGGTGGCGGGAGCGGTGGGGGCCGATCACGCACCGGCCGATCCCGTTCGCGCCGGTCGTCGACGGCGACGTCCTGCCCGCGACCCCCTGGCAGGCCCTGGCGGACGGCGCCGCCCGGGACGTCGGACTCCTCGTCGGGCACACCCGTGACGAGCACCGGCTGTTCAGCCTGATCGACGGGGTGCTCGGACAGGTCGCCCACGAGCAGACCGAGACCGCGCTGCACCTGCTCGCCCCCGGCCCGGACGGCGCGCGCCGGTACCGGGAGGCATTCCCGGCCGCGACCGAAGAGGAGCTGTACGAACTGGTCAACGCCGACTGGCTGTTCCGCATGCCGAGCCTCCGCCTCGCCGACGCGCAGATCGCCGGCGGCGGCCGGGCCCACCTCTACGAGCTCACCTGGCCCGCCCCGGGAGCGGGCGGGAGCCTCGGCGCCTGCCACGGCCTGGACGTGCCGCTCGTCTTCGGCAACCTGTCCAGCGGGCGGCCCGCCATGCTGATCGGTGACCCGCCCTTCCCCGAGGCGGAGAAGCTGTCCGCGCGGATCCGCTCGGCATGGACGGCGTTCGCCGCTCACGGCGACCCGGGCTGGCCCCGGTACGACGCCGACCACCGCCTCACGCAGCTCATCGACACTCGGCCGGTGATCGCGGCCTACCCCGAAGAGGCCTCGCGGCTGCTCTGGCAGGACCACGCCTTCCCGGCACTCTCCCTGCTCACGCAGTAGCGGTCGTCAGCGGCCCGTCGTCCGCAACCGCTCCAGCACGCCCCCGGACCCCAGACCCGGGACGAGCCCGTTTGACGTCCGCAGTAGATAACCGCTATCTATTGGCCAGCCGTTAGGGGGATGCATGCAGGACGCAGTGCTGGCGATGCTCGCGAAGGAGCCGTCGCACGGCTACCGCCTGCGCGAGCGGCTGCGGCGCGATCTCGGGCCGCTGGGACGGTCGATGAACGCGGGCCAGATCTACGTGACCCTGGCCCGGCTGGAGCGGGCGGGACTGGTCGTCTGCGAGCGGGCGGACGGGCTGCCGGACCGGCCCGACCGCAAGGTGTACGCGCTGACCCCGGCCGGACAGCAGCGGGTGGCCGCGTGGCTCGCCGAGGTCGACTGGCCGAAGCCGGATCTGGCGGAGTTCCACCTCAAGCTCGCCGCGGCGGCCGCCGCCCGGCTCGCCGATCCGGTGGAGCTGGTGGACGCGCAGCGCCGTGAGCTGATGCGCCGCTTGGGCGAGGCGCAGCGCGCGTCGCTGGCCGAGGAGGACGGCTCCACCGCCGGCCTGCTGCTGGAAGGAGTCGCGCTGCGGCTGCAGGCGGACCTGCGCTGGTTGGAGGCCTGCGAGCGGGTCTGGTCGCGGCGCGGAGATGAAACCGAGGGTGTATGAACGAGTTCGGCGGTGTGCTGCAGGTCCGCGACCTCACCAAGGAGCACGGCCAGGGGCAGGGCCTGGTCCGCGCGGTCGATGGAATAGACCTCGACGTACCGGCGGGGCAGACGCTGGCGGTGATGGGGCCCAGCGGCTGCGGGAAGTCCACCCTGCTGCACCTGCTCGGCGGCCTCGAGCGGCCGACCTCCGGCCAGGTGTGGCTGGCCGGACGGCGCATCGACACCGTGGACGAACGCGGCCTGGCCCGGCTGCGGCGCCGGTCGGTGGGGTTCGTCTTCCAGGCCTTCCACCTGATCGAGGAGCTGTCGGCCGCGGAGAACGTTGAGCTGCCGGCACTCCTCGCCGGACGCTCGGCGCGCGCGGCCAGGCGCCGCGCGGCCGTCCTGCTGGAGCGGTTCGGGCTCGCCGACCGCGCCCGGCACCTGCCCTGGCAGCTGTCGGGGGGACAGCGCCAGCGGGTGGCCATCGCCCGCGCCATGGCCAACGAGCCCCGGGTCCTGCTGGCCGACGAGCCGACCGGGAACCTGGACACCGCGGCGACGCGCGACGTGCTGAGGATCTTCGCGGACCTGCGCGCCGCGGGGCAGACCCTCGTGATCGTCACGCATGACGAGCGCGTCGCGGCCACCGCGGACCGGCTGGTCTCGATGCGCGACGGGACGTTCATCGACGACACCCGGCTGGCGGGCGGCACCGGACGCCTCGACGGCCTGATCGGACTCGACGGCTGAATGCCTCGGGCGACGCGGAAGGGTCACCGCCACGGGCGGCCTGGACCATCTGGCGACCCTTGACGATCCCTATGCGCGGGAATTCTTCCAGCCGAGCGGATATTGACCCGGCCTGTCCCTGAATGGAGGCGACCGACGCGCACTCCCTCCATTTTCAACTTATAGCGGAGCAGGGGGCTTGCGGCAAGACCCCCGTCGTGCCGCAGAATCGTCGGCCGAGGCCGGTACCTGCGTAAACGGGGAAGCGACCCGTGCGCGTCGACGCGCGGGCGGGGGCGCCTTCGCGCGCCGCCGGCGAGGCCCGCACCGCGTCCGCGGGGAGTCGGCGCGCGCGGGAGAGCCGAGCCGGCGGGACGGCCGAGAACCGCTCTGGTGAATGGGGATTCATGATCGACGTGATCGTGGTCGGCGGCGGGCCGACCGGCTTGATGCTCGCCTGCGAGCTGCGCCTGCACGGGGTGCGCGTGCTCGTCCTGGAGAAGGACGAGGAGCCGCCACCGTTCGTGCGCGCGCTCGGCCTGCATGTGCGCAGCATCGAGGTGCTGGACCAGCGCGGCCTGCTGGAACGGTTCCTCGCGCACGGCCGCAAGCACCCGCTCGGCGGCTTCTTCGCCGGCATCAGGAAACCCGCGCCCGAGGGGCTCGACACCGCGCACGCCTACGTCCTCGGCATCCCGCAGCCCGTCACCGACCGGCTGCTGGCCGAGCGCGCCGCCGAGCTCGGCGCCGAGGTGCGGCGCGGCCGCGAGGTGGTCGGCGTGAGCCAGGACGAGCACGCGGTGACCGCCGAGCTGGCCGACGGGACGCGGCTGCGCTCGCGCTACCTCGTCGGCTGCGACGGCGGCCGCAGCACGGTCCGCAAGCTGCTCGGCGTCGGCTTCCCCGGCGAGCCCTCCCGGGTCGAGACGCTTCTGGGCGAGATGGAGGTGACCGCGCCGCCCGAGACGCTGGCCTCCGTGATGGCCGAGGTCCAGAAGACCCAGAGGCGGTTCGGCCTCATGCCCGTCGGGGACGGGGTCCACCGCGTCGTCGTGCCCGCCGAGGGGGTGGCCGAGGACCGCTCGGCGCCGCCGACGCTCGAGGACTTCAAGCGGCGGCTGCGGGCGGTCGGCGGCACCGACTTCGGCGTCCACTCCCCGCGCTGGCTGTCCCGTTTCGGCGACGCCACCCGGCTGGCCGAGCGCTACCGGGTCGGCCGGGTGCTGCTGGCAGGGGACGCGGCGCACGTCCACCCGCCGGTGGGCGGGCAGGGCCTCAACCTCGGCATCCAGGACGCGTTCAACCTCGGCTGGAAACTCGCCGCCGAGGTCGGCGGCTGGGCGCCGGAGGGGCTGCTGGACGGCTACCAAACCGAGCGTCACCCCGTGGCCGCCGACGTGCTGGACAACACCCGCGCGCAGATGGAGCTGCTGTCCACCGAGCCGGGCCCTCGCGCCGTGCGCGGGCTGCTGTCGCAGCTGATGGACTTCGACGAGGTGAACCGGTACCTCACCGAGAAGATCATCGCGACCGGGATCCGCTACGACCTCGGCGACGGGCATCCGCTCGTCGGCCGCCGGCTGCGGGACGTCGAGCTGAAGCAGGGCCGCCTCTACGAGCTGACGCACGGCGGCCGCGGGCTGCTGCTCGACCAGACCGGCCGGCTCTCGGTGGCGGGCTGGGCGGACCGGGTGGACCACGTCGTCGACACCGCCGAGGACCTCGGGGTCCCCGCGGCGCTGCTGCGGCCGGACGGCCACGTGGTGTGGGTCGGCGACGACCAGACGGAACTGCTCGACCGCCTGCCCAGGTGGTTCGGCGCTCCCGCGGACTGAGCGCGCGCAGGGCGCGGCGCCGTCTCGGAGTTCGCGCACGCGCCCTGGGCCGGCCACCCCTGCCCGCGTCCACGCGGCCTGCCCGGTCACGGCTCCAGGCGCCCGCCGGTCCCGGGACGCTCAGGCGTCGACGGCCGGCTTGAGCACCTCCCGGCACCACTGGCGGAAGCCGGTGGGCGTCGTGGCCTGCGGGGTGCGCGGCTGCGCGTTGTAGATGCCCCGGCCGACCGCGTCCGCCATGGCCACGGCGCCCCGCGCCCATGCCTCGCTCATCCCGTGCTCCACGAGGGCCGCCTTGTGGGCTTCACCGGAGATCCGCTGGTAGCGGACGGGCCGCTCCAGCACCTCGGACATGATCTGCGCCATGTCGTTGTGGGACAGGTCCTCCGGGCCGAGGAGCGGGACGTCCTCCTGCCCGGTCCAGGAGGCATCGAGGAGCAGCCGGGCCGCGGCGGCCGCGATGTCCCGCGTGGCGCACGTCGGGATCTTGCGGTCGCCGGAGAGCGAGGAGAAGAACACGCCCTGGCTCTTCAGGGGCTCGACCTGCCAGAGCATGTTCTCCATGAATCCCGGCGGGCACAGGGAGCGGTAGTGCACGCCCGTGCTCTCGATCAGGTCGTCCATGGCGAAAACCGCCGAGATCTGACCGGCGTTCCGGGCAGTGCCCCGGCCCAGGCTCGAAAGGCCGATCACTCGCTCGACGCCTTGGCTGACGACCGCCTCGCACAGCGGCTCGACGAAGTCGAGCATGTGTCTCGGGAGGCTCTGGGCGCGGGGGTTCGGGGGCACGATCCACAGGACGCAGTCCGCGCCCGCGAACGCCTTGGTGACGACGCCGACGTCGTCCGTCGTGCCCTGGACGACCTCGACGCGTTCGCGCACCCGCGCGAGCAGGCGCGAGGGGTCGCGGGCGATCACCCGGACGGGGCGGTCGCCGTCGTCGAGGACGCTGTCGAGGACCTGGCGGCCGATCTGGCCGGTGGGAGTGGTGATGACGAGCACGGGACCTCCAGTACCGCACCGAGATTAAACGGAACCGGAATCCCGGTTCCTATTTGCGCCTGCACAGTACCGGAATTACGCTTCCGGTTGTCAAGCCATGACCGAGAACCCACGGCCCCTGCGCGCCGACGCACGCCGCAACCGCGAGCGGATCATGAGGTCCGCCGGCGAGCTGTTCGCTCGCCTGGGCCACCGTGCCCAGATGGAGGACATCGCCGCGCACTGCGGCCTCGGGATGGGCACCCTCTACCGCCACTTCCCCAACAAGAAGGCGCTGCTGACGGCCATCGTCCAGGAGCGCTTCCACGGCATGGCCGGCCTGGCCCGCGCGGCGGAGGAGATCGACGACCCGGCCGAGGCCCTGGAGGCGGTCCTGCGCGGCTACCTGGAGGCCGCGAACGGCGACGCGGGCTTCCAGCTGGCGCTCATGGGCTCCGACGAGCCGCAGTGGGAGGACGTCCTGCAGCAGAAGGCCGAGTTCGCCGAGGCCGTCGCCCGCATCATCGACCACGCGGTCGCATCCGGGCGGGTCCGGAAGGACCTCACCTTCGGCGACTTCACGATGCTCGCCAACGGCGTGATCGCCACCATGTACTTCAAGCCCGGCGGCCACGCCGACTGGCGCCGCCACCTGCAGATCGTGCTCGACGGCATCCGCACCGGCGCCCCCCGCTGACGCCGGCCGCTGTAGCCCCTGTCCACGTCGCGGGGCGGGCGTCAGGGGGTGAGGTCGGCCTCCGGGTCCGGCACCGCCATGGCCCAGGTCCCCATGGCGTCCAGGACGTCGCGTAGCCCCTCGCCGAGCGGGGTCAACGCGTACTCGACGCGCGGCGGTATCTCCGCGTAGCTCGTTCGGGTGACGATGCCGTGCCGCTCGAACTGGCGCAGCCTGCTGGTCAGGGTGTGGGGGCTGATGCCGGGCAGGGCCTCGCGCAGTTGGTTGAACCGGTGCGGGCCCTTCAGGAGCTCACGCACGATCAGGGTCGCCCACGGCCCGTTCAGCAGCACGAGAAACCGGGCAACGCCGCACTCGGGGAGGCAGGGATCAGCCACATTTCCGACCGTATCCCATTAGTGCAGTTGATGTAACTGGTGCAGTGCATGCACTAATTACCCCATGACCTATGTGATCCATGGCGCCACGGGCGCCCAGGGCGCCCCCGTCGTCGCCGCTCTCGCCTCCGCCGGCAAGGCCGTGACCGCGGTGAGCCGCGACGAGCATGCCGTCGTGGACGGCGCGCGCGTCGTCTCCGCCGCCTACTCCTCCCCCGCCGACCTGACCGACGCCTACCGGGGCGCCGCAGGGGTCTTCGTCCACCTGCCGGTGGCCGCGGAAGAGGACCGCCGGCTCTTCGCGGACAACATCCTGACCGCCGTCCGCGCCGCCCGGCCGGGCCGCGTCGTGTTCTCCACCAGCGGCTTCCCGATCGATCCCGCGATCGGCGGTGCCGCCGCGGCCCTGGCCGCCGGCCTGACCGACAGCGGCGTGTCCCACGCGGTGGTCGCGCCCGAGCTGTACCTGGAGAACCTGCTCATGCCCTTTGTCCTCGACTCGATCCGCGAGCGCGGCGTGCTGCCCTACCCGATACGGGCCGACTTCCCCGTCTCCTGGGCGTCGCACCTGGACATCGCCGACGCCGTCGCCGCCCTGTTCGACCGCCCGGACGTCACCGGTGCGGTCTCGGTCGGCCAGTACCCGGCGATCACGGGGCCGGACCTGGCCGAGTCGTTCGGCGCCCGGCTGGGGCGGGACGTGGTCTTCGAACCGATCACTCCCGACGAGATGCGCACCTCGGTCGCGCCCCTGCTCGGGGAAGGCCCGGCCGCCGACATCGCGGAGGCCTACCAGATGATGAGCACCATGCCGGGCCGCTCCATCACGCCGGAGACCTCCGCCCAGAAGCTGCTGGGCCTCCACCCCCGGACCACGAGCCAGTGGCTGGCCGACGTCGGCCTCTGACCGCGACCGCCGTCGGATCCGACCAGTAGGTAGCGCACAGAACGGCCAGTAGCGCTGCTCCAAGCCTTCACGGCCGGTTTGGAGGCCACTGGCCGTTCGGCTGCTGCCCAAGCCCCGATCAGTGCTGGTCGGAGACATACGTCGGCGTGTTCCCCCGACCCTGATCAGCCTCTTTCGAGGACCCGCCGCCGGACGGCTCGCCGCTGCCGTCCGCGGCGGGCGGGGCGGGCTGCGGTACGGGCCGGGCGTGCTCGGCACGGATGGCGCGTTCGAGGTGCGCGGTGGCGGCCTCGCGGGCGGCGTCGCGTTCCGCGGTCAGCGCGTCGATCCGCGCCTGCAACCGGGTGGTCTGGACGAGCAGGTGCTCGCGGGCGGTGTCGCGCTCTCCGATCGCGCGCTCAACGGCCTCACTGGCACGCGTGTCGGCGGCCTGGGCAGCCTGTTCAGCGACGGTGAGAGCGGCTCGCAGCCGGGCGAGTTCGCTGTGCGCCGTTTCCAACTGCTCAGTGGCCGCACCGAGGGCGCCCTGAGCCTCGGTGAGCCGACCACTTGCCTGGTCGAGTTGGGTGCGCAGGTCCTGCTCGCGCGCGCGAGCCTGGTCGGCGGCACTCTGCGCCTGGTCCTGGACGTGTTCCAGGCGGCGGCCGACCCGGTCGAGCTCGCCCCGGGCCTGGGCGAGGTCGTGTTCGGTGGATCGCAGGCGTTCGTGGACGTCCCCGAGCTGGTCCTGCAGCGTGCGGGCGGTCTCCTCGGCGGCCTGCCGGGCCGTGGTCTCGGCCTGGGCGGTGGCGCGCGCGGCGCGGGCGACCTCGTCGGCGGCTTCGGCGCGCTCCTCGGCAAGCC
>NZ_JBEUPD010000063.1:0-24413 GCF_040492135.1 Actinomadura sp. NPDC000600 | reverse complement strand
AACCGCTCGTGCCCCTCACGGAACACCGTCGCCGACACCTCGACCGTCTCACCCGCCACCGCCTTCGCCGGCCACCGGCCGCACCCCACCACCGGCGCCACGTCCAGGATGGGGATGCGGCCGAGCTCCGCCTCCAGCTTCACCTGCATGCTCCCCGCTCCCGCTCGTCTCGCCGTCCCGGCCCCGTCGTCCCGGTCGCAGACATCCATGCCCCGTCCGCAACTCTCCGGCATCCCCGGAGCCACAAGATCAAGTAAAGAACCGCCCGACCGCGGTGCGCGCGTCCGGGGTGGGCCGACTGATGGGCGGGCGGCTCGCCGCGGCGCTAGGTTGGGCGGAAACAGAAGATCCAGGAGGTGCCGCCGTGGCCGAGGGGCCGGAGATCGACACGAACGTTCCGCATTCGGCGCGGGTCTGGAACTACCTGCTCGGCGGGAAGGACAACTACGAGATCGACCAGCGGGCCGCCGAGCAGTTCCGGGCGATGTTCCCGCAGATCGTCGACATCGCCCTCGCCGACCGCGCGTTCCTCGGCAGGTCCGTCCGCCACCTCGCGGGCGAGGCCCGCATCCGCCAGTTCCTCGACATCGGCACCGGTCTGCCGACCATGGACAACACCCATGAGGTCGCGCAACGCGTGGCGCCGGACGCGCGCATCGTCTACGTGGACAACGATCCCCTGGTGCTGACCCACGCGCGGGCCCTGCTCAGCAGCAGCCCCGAGGGCGCCTGCGACTACATCCACGCCGATCTGCGCGAACCGGGCGAGATCCTGGCGAAGGCCGCCGCGACGCTCGACTTCGGGAAGCCGGTGGCGATCATGCTGCTGGGCATCATGCACTTCGTCCACGACGACGGCGAGGCCCGGCGCGTCCTCGACGTGCTGCTGGACGCCGTGCCGTCCGGGAGCCACCTGGTGATGACGCACGCCACCCTGGACTTCGACGCGGGGGAGACCGCCCAGGCCGAGGCGCAGGAGGACTGGAACGAGAAGTCGGCCAATCCGATGGTGCCGCGCACGCGCGAGGCCGTCACCCGCTTCTTCGACGGCCTCGAACTCCTGGACCCGGGAGTCGTCTCCATGTCCAGGTGGCGTCCCGAGCACACTCCCTGGGGCGAGCCCGCCGAAGTGGCCGGTTACGCCGCCGTCGCCCGCAAGCCCTGACCTCCCCGCGCGGGGGCGGACGGCCTGCGGGCGTCGGCGGAGGCGCGCTAGCCGGCGGCGCGGATCACCGAGGCGATGCCGCCGGACGTCGTGACGAGCCGCTGGTACTCCGGCCGCCGCAGCTCCCCGCCCATGAACGGGTACGGGTTGCGGTGCACGGCCGGGCTCGGCGCCTCGCTGAGCGCCGCGAAGTGGATCTCCCGGGCGCCGGTCGCCGCCACGACGCGCGCCACGTTGCGGTCGGTCACGCCGCCGCCGGGCATCACGATGATCCGGTCGCCGGCGTGCCGCACCAGCTCGGCGATCAGCGGCGCGCCCTCCAGCGCGCTCACGTCCTGCCCGGACGTCAGGACGCGCGCCACGCCGAGATCGGCGAGGAGGTCCAGCGTGCCGAACGGGTCGGCGGCCATGTCGAAGGCCCGGTGGAAGGTGACGGGCAGCCCGCCTGCCGCCGCCATGAGCCGCTCGACGACCGGGCGGTCGACCGCGCCCTCCGGGGTGAGCGCGCCGATCACCACGCCGTGCGCGCCCGCCTCCCGGACGAGCGCGACGTCGTGCTCCATCGCCGCGACCTCGTGCTCGTCGAAGATGAAGTCGCCGCCGCGCGGGCGGATGATGACGTGCACCCTGATCGACGACACCGCGGCCAGCGCGGCGCGGACCGTGCCCAGCGTCGGGGTGAGCCCTCCGTCGAACAGCGCCGCGCACAGCTCGACGCGCTGGGCGCCCGCCTTCTCGGCGGCGACGGCGCCCGCGACGTCGTCGATGCAGATCTCGTAGGTGAGGCTCACGTACGTCCTTCCGGGATGGTGCGGATCTCGCCCACCGGGCGTCCGCCGCCGAGGACGGGGACGGCGCCCAGCGGGTCGGCCGGGGTGGTGTCGGCGCCGAGCGCGGCGAGCGCGCGCAGCGCGATGGCGGTGGTGGCGCGGGGGCTGCCGTCGATGACCTTCACCGCGACGGCGCGGCCCTCGGCGGTGGCGGCGACGAACACGCCCTCCGCGCCGCCCTTGGCGACCGAGCCGGGCAGCGCCCGCATGAACTCGGTGTTGGCATGGCCCGTCCCGCCCACGTACTCGGGGTGCTCGCGCATGGCGTCGGCGACCGGGCGGGCGTCCGGCGCCAGGACGAGGGACCGCGCGGCGCGGGCGAGGCCGGTCAGGGTGAGGCCGAACAGCGGTGCTCCGCATCCGTCGATCGCGACGGGCGAGGGGTCCTCCCCGGCGCAGTCGGCCATCACCTGCCGCACCAGCTGCTGCAGCGGGTGCGACGGGTCGAGGTAGGTGTCCAGGGGCCAGCCGTTCGCGACGCAGGCGGCGAGCATGGCGGCGTGCTTGCCGGAGCAGTTCATCCGCACCCGCGACTCGCCCTCGCCCGCCCTGATCAGCGCGGCCTTGGTCGCCTCGTCCTCCGGCCAGGACGGCGGGCACTGGAGCGCGTCCGCGCCGAGCCCCGCGTCCGCGAGGATCCCCTCGACGGCCTTGACGTGGAAGTCCTCGCCGGTGTGGCTGCCCGCCGCGATCGCGAGGCGCTCCCCGTCCAGCGGCGCGCCCGCCTTCAGGCAGGCGAGCGCCTGGAACGGCTTGGTCGTGGAGCGCGGCAGGACCGTCTCCTCGACGGCGCCGCGCGCGTGGGCGAGGGAGCCGTCCGGGGCGAACCCGGCGACGCTGCCGTAGTGGCGGCTCTCGGCGAAGCCGTTGCGCACGACCTCGGCCAGTACTTCGTACATGTCGGTCCTCACGGTCGCGCCGCCGGGACGGCCTCGCGGACGGCGCGGGACGGACGGGTCCGCTGCCGCGCCTCCAGCGTCCGCGCGAGCTTGGCCAGCGACGCGTTGATCACCAGGTAGATCAGCGCGATCACCAGGTAGGTCTGGATGAGCAGGTGGTTGTAGTTCGCCAGGACCTTCCCGCTGTAGAGCAGTTCGGCGTAGCTGACGACGTAGCCGAGCGAGGTGTCCTTCAGCAGCCCGGCGGACTGGCTGACCAGCGACGGCAGGACGCGCCGCGCCGCCTGCGGCAGCACGACGAGCCGCATCGCCCGCCCCCGGGTCAGGCCGAGCGCGAGCCCCGCCTCCAGCTGCCCGCGCTCCACCGAGCGGATCCCGGCCCGGAAGATCTCCGCGAACGCGGCGGCGTTGGACACCGACAGCGGGACGACGAGCTTCCAGAACAGCGGGAGGTCGAGGCCGTACTTCGGCAGCGCGAACAGCACGACGTAGACCAGCAGCAGCGCCGGGACCGTCCGGACGATCTCCACGTAGGCCACCGACGGGACGCGCAGCCACCGGGCCGGCGACAGCCGCCCGAGCGCGAGCGCGACGCCGGCCGCCATGGCGAGGGCGATCGACACGGCCGCGGCGTAGAGCGTGGAGCGCAGACCCTCCAGCAGGTACCGCCACATGGGCCAGGTCCCGTACGGGCGCCACCGGTCGGCGGCGAGCTGGCCGTTCTCGCCGAACTGGCGCAGCGCGAGCGCGACGAGGACGGCGCCGCCGAGCAGGGTCAGCGCGGTGGCGATCCGGATGCGGCGCCGGGCGCGCGGCCCCGGCTCGTCGAACAGCAGTCGCGAGGAGCTCATCGCAGGATCGCCAGCTTCCGTTCCAGTCCGCCGGTCACCAGCCCGAAGACCGCCGAGAGCGCCATGTACGCCAGGCCCGCCGTCACGAAGATCCAGATCGGCCGCGCCTCGGCGAGGTTGACCCGGTTCGCGGCGGCGGTCAGCTCCACCACGCCGACCGCGGCGGCCAGCGCCGTGTTCATCAGCGTCATGATCGCGATGTTGCCGAGCGGCTGGACGACCGTCCGCAGCGCCTGCGGCAGGACGACCAGCCGCAGCGACTGGACGAAGGTCAGCCCGAGCGCGCGGGCGGCCTCGCCCTGCCCCGCCGGCACCGCGTTGATCCCGGAGCGGATCGCCTCCGCCGTGTACGCCCCCTGGTAGAGGGCGATCACGACGACCGAGGTGGTGAACAGCCCGGCGATCACTCCGATCTCCGGCAGCCCGAACACGGCGATGACGAGCCACACCAGCAGCGGGATGTTCTGCAGCACCTCGACGTAGGCCATCCCGGCGGCGCGCAGCACGCGCACCGGGCTGACCCGCATCGCGGCGACCGCGGTCCCGGTCGCGAGGGCTCCGGCGAGGGCCAGCAGCGTCAGCTCGACGGTGCGCAGCAGGCCGTCGCCGAACTCCCCGAGGTGGTCGGTGATGACGTTCATGACAGGGCGGGGCCTCCGCTCACTCCGAGCCCGGCGCGGAGCCGATCGCGGGCGGCTGCGGGGCCTCGCCCTGCACGACCGTCCCGATCGAGTTCTTCCAGACCTTCGCCCACAGGCCCGACTGCTCGATCTGCTTGAGCCAGTCGTTGACGAACTGCTTCATCTGCGCGTCGCCGTGCTTGAGGCCGATGCCGTACGGGTCGCTGGTGAACGGCTTGCCCTGGATCTGGATGGAGGGGTCCTGCTTCGCGGTCGCGAGCAGCACGGCCTCGTCCTGGACGTAGGCGTCGCCGCGGCCCTGCTTGAGCGCCTGCACGCACTCGGGGTCGCTGCCGAACGTGATGATCTTCGCGCCCGGGGCGGCCTTCTTGATGGCGGGGATCGCCGGGGTGTTGGCGCCCGCGATGACGGTCTTGCCCTTCAGGTCGGCCGGGGCCTTGATGCCGGTCTCGTCCTTCTTGGTGGCGATGACCAGGCCGGAGCTGTAGTACGGCCCGGCGAACGCGACCTGCTTGGCGCGTTCCGGAGTGATGCTGTAGGTCTGGAACACCACGTCCACGGTGCCGTTGGCCAGCAGCGCCTCGCGGGTCTCCGACGCCGAGTTGACGATCTTCACGTTGGGCTTGCCGATGATGTACTTGGCGAGCAGCCGGCCGAAGTCGGCGTCCAGCCCCTCGACCTTCTTGGTCGCCGGGTTCTGCTGGGACAGCAGCGGCGCGTCCAGCGAGCCGCCCACGACCAGCTCGCCGCGCTGCTTGATCTTCTCCATGGTGGAGCCGGCGGGCAGGTTCGCGGCGACCGGGGCCGAGGCCGCCAGGTCGTCGCCCTTGCCGCCGCCGGAGCCGGGCACCGCGGCGTCGGAGTCGCCGCCGGAGCAGGCCGCGAGGCCCGTCAGCGACAGCGCCGCGACCGCGGCCACCGCCGCCCGCCGCATCCCCGCAGGGGTACGCACCATGATCATCAACCTTTCTGGGATGGCGCGCCATGGGCGGCGCGCCGGGGGTCGCACTAGTGGCTGAGGACCTTGGCCAGGAAGTCCCGGGCCCGGTCGCTGGCGGGGGAGTCGAAGAAGGCGGCCGGCGCTCCGGTCTCGACGACCTCGCCGTCCGCCATGAACACGACGCGGTCGGCGACCCGGCGGGCGAAGCCCATCTCGTGGGTGACGACCACCATCGTCATGCCGTCGCGGGCGAGGCCCGTCATCACGTCGAGGACCTCGCCGACCATCTCGGGGTCGAGCGCCGAGGTCGGCTCGTCGAACAGCATCGCCTTCGGCCGCATGGCGAGCGCGCGGGCGATCGCCGCGCGCTGCTGCTGGCCGCCGGACAGCTGCGCGGGCAGCTTGCCCGCCTGGTCGCCGATGCCGACCCGGTCGAGCAGGGCGCGCGCGGTCCGCTCTGCCTCGGCGCGCGAGACGCCGCGCACCCGAGTGGGCGCGAGCATCAGGTTCTCCAGGACGGTCTTGTGCTGGAACAGGTTGAACGACTGGAAGACCATGCCGACGTCGGCGCGGAGGCGGGCGAGAGCGCGCCCCTCTTCGGGCAGCTCCTCGCCGTCGATGCGGACGACGCCCGCGTCCGGCGTCTCCAGCCGGTTCAGGCACCGGCACAGCGTCGACTTGCCCGACCCGGACGGGCCGACCACCACGACGACCTCGCCGCGGGCGACGTCCAGATCCACGTCGCGCAGGGCGGTGTGGGCGCCGAAGCGCTTGTACAGGCCGCGAACCTCGATCATTCGGTCACCTACGTCCCAACTTCCTTCGAAATCGAAGTCAATGAGGACCATAGAGCGTCAAATCGACGTAAGTCAACGCGTTGCCGTACCAAGTTCGCGCATGCTATCTATCTGGGGTGCGCAACAGCAGAGACGACGGACCGGCGGCACTCGTGCGGCTGGTGGCGACCGGCCAGGCGGAGTCGCGGGCCGAACTCGCCCGGCTCTCCGGCCTCGCCGCCTCCAGCGTCTCGCTGCGGGTCGAGCAGCTCATCGAGGCCGGCCTGTTCGCCGAGGAAGGCGCCGGGGCCTCGCGCGGGGGCCGGCGGCCCCGCCGCCTTCGGCTCGCCCGCGCGGCGGGCGTGTACCTGGTCGCCGACCTCGGCGCGCACCACGCCCGCCTCGCGGTCGTGGATCTCGCGGGAACGCCCCTCGCGCTCGCGGACCTGGCGTGCGACATCGCCGTCGGACCCGAGGAGACGCTGACGGCGGTCCTGGCCGGCCTGCACGCCCTCGCCCGCGACCACGGACTGCAGGACGTCCCGGTCCGCGGCGTCGGGATCGGGCTGCCGGGGCCGGTCGACCCGGCGACGGGCCAGGTCGTGTCGCCCTCGCGCATGCCCGGCTGGAACGACTTCCCCGTCCGCGACTACGTGACCGGCCGCGTCGGCGTCCCGGCCCTGGTCGAGAACGACGCCAACCTCATGGCCGTCGGCGAGCACCGCGGCTCATGGCCGGCCCTCGACAATGTCATGGTCATCAAGCTCGGCAGCGGCATCGGCTGCGGCGTCATCGTCGACGGGCGGCTGCACCGGGGCCGCGGCGCGGCCGGCGACATCAGCCACGTCCGGATCCTGTCGGAGGCCACGGTCGACTGCTCCTGCGGCCACCCCGACTGCCTGGAGGCGCACGCCAGCGGCGCCGCCCTCGCCGCGTCCCTCGCCGCCCAGGGCATCGAGGTGGACAACCCGTCCCGGATCGTCGACCTCGTCGCGGACGGCGTCCCGCAGGCGACCAGCGCGGTGCGCACGGCCGGGCGCCTCATCGGCGACGTGCTGACCGCGCTCGTGAACTTCTTCAACCCCGACGCGCTCGTCATCGGCGGCAGCCTGTCCAACGCCGAGCCGCTCGTCGCGACCATCCGGGGCGTCATCTACGAGCGGTGCCTGCCGCTCGCCACCCGCAACCTGGAGATCGCCACCTCCCGCGCGGGCCGCGACGCCAGCATCCTCGGCGCGGGCCACCTGCTCCTCGGCGTCGCGGACGAGTGGATCGACCGCGCCCTGGAACGCTAGCCGGTCAGCCGCCCGCCGACGCGGCCAGCGCCTCGCGGGCCGTCGCCACGTCCGGCGCGATGGCGACCCGGCGCTGCAGCCCCGCCACCTCCGACACCCGGCGCACGATCCCGCGCGGCGGCAGCACCACCCACATCGGCACGCCCAGCTCCGTCGCGCGCATCTGCGAGCGCGTGATGACGTTCAGCCCGTTGGAGTCGCAGAACGTGCAGCCGGTCAGGTCGAGGATGAGGGCGGGCGTCCCGGAGTCCAGGAGCCGGACGGCCTGCGCGAGGACCGCCTCGCCGTTGCTCAGGTCGACCTCGTCCGGGAACGTCAGCGTCCCGCAGGTCTCCGTGCGCTCCACTCGTCCCACTCCGAGATCCATGACTCGCCCCAAAGCCGATTTCCTCACCTGGATGACAACGGGGGGTACTCCACTGCGACTGTAAGCTCCAAAGCTGGACGAAACCTGAAAGAAAGAGTCAAGTCTAGGACCTCCCTCCGCCATATCGCCGACGATCTCGTTCACTCGCGTTTGATCCCGTTTTGTCGCGTTGGGGGACCGCGCCGGCGCCGCCTGCCCGCGCCGCCGTCCGGCCGCCGTCCGCGTCCCGCGACGCGGAGGCGAGCGTCGCCGAGCGCGTCCGCGCGAGCAGTGCCGCCCACTCCAGGCCCGTCCTCTTCCCTGAGCTTCCCTGACCGGATACGAACTTGACGCTCAGGACCTCGCTCCGGATGACCCGCGCCTGGAATCCTTGATCGAAATGTGCGCCGCGACGGACGCCGTCGCCCTCGCGGGCGCCCCGGCCGGCCGCGTCGCCGCCCAGGCGGGGGCCCGGAATCGGGCGGGTTGTCCGGGCCGCGTCGGACTGACCACCGCCCTTGTCGCACTAAAGCCCTATATTTCCCACAGCGTCCTGCTAACCTCGCGGACCCGGGGGTGGGAATGAGCTCGAATCCGGTCGTCATCGACGGCGGCGACCGCTCCTGCGTGCGCCTCCTGCTCGAACTGCGCGGCCATATCGCGGACCTGGCCCCCGGCACCGTCGTCCACCTCATCGCCGCCGACCCGGCGGCCCCCATCGACCTTCCCGCCTGGTGCCACCTGACCGGCCACGACTACCTGGGCCCGGTGGACGGCGCCCCCACGCCCACCTACGCCCTCCGGGTGGCGGCAGACGCCCGCCCCACCTCGCCGGAATCCCCCTGGCGCCCCCGCTGACCCGCCGCGCTACCCCTAGCGACCCTTCCAGCCCGTCGCCGTCCGAACCGCGTCCGCCATGGTGGTGTCGCCCTGAGCCCGGTAGCCCTCGACGACCCCGGCGATGTCGGCCTCGGGGCGGTTCTGGCTCATCTTCGCCTTCGCCTCGATGCGGGTGATGACCAGTTCGAGGCCCACGATCGCGCGCAGCTGACCGGCGACGAACGCGGGCGGGGCGTCGTCGACCGCCCAGGACGGGTCGCGGCCCTGCTCGTGGCGGTCGGTCAGGCGGCGCACCATCGACTCCACCCATGCCGGGTCGTCGTGCACGACGAGCCGGCCGTAGACATGGGCGGTGAGGTAGTTCCACGTCGGCACCACACGCCCGTGCTCGGCCTTGGACGCGTACCAGGACGGCGACACGTAGGCGTCCGGGCCGTGGACGATGAGCAGCGACTCCCCGGCGGCGGGCTCGCGCCACTGGTCGTTGTTGCGCGCCACGTGCGCCAGCATCGCGCCGTGCTCGCCCACCGACGGGTCGTACAGGACGGGCAGGTACGTCGCGATCAGCCCCCGCGGGGAGGCGGTGACGAGGTCGGCCGCCCCGCAGCCGGCCAGCAGTTCCCTGACCTCGGCGTCGTCCGCCGAGAAATGCGCCGGTACGTACATGGACGCGACGCTATCCCACGGGGCTGTCGGAGCCGCGTGCGAAGCTGGAGGGGTGAGCGGCGATGAAGAGCGCGACGGGGTCCGGCTGACGAACCTCGACCAGTCCCT
Source organism: Actinomadura sp. NPDC000600 (assembly GCF_040492135.1). Lineage (NCBI taxonomy): Bacteria > Bacillati > Actinomycetota > Actinomycetes > Streptosporangiales > Thermomonosporaceae > Actinomadura > Actinomadura sp. NPDC000600. The sequence goes on along the minus strand of NZ_JBEUPD010000063.1, from coordinate 15,056 downwards.
GTTCGAGGGGGCCGACGCGACCAAGCGCGACCTGGTCGACTACCTGGACGCCGTCTCCGGGCGCCTGGTCCCGCAGCTGGCGGGCCGTCCCCTGTCGGTCAAGCGCGTGCTGCGCGGCCAGAAGCCGTTCATGCAGAAGAACACGCCGAAGTACACCCCGTCCTGGGTCCGGACGGTGACGGTGTGGGCGCAGACTTCCCAGCGCGAGGTCTCCTACGCGCTGTGCGACGACCGCCGCACGCTGCTGTGGTTCGCGAACCAACGCGCCGTCGAGTACCACCCGCCGCTGGTGCGCGCCGGCGCGTGGGACGCGCCCACCCACCTGGTCATCGACATCGACCCGCCCGGCTCGGACGACTTCGGCGCCGCGGTCGCCGCCGCCCACCTCGTCCGCCGCGCGATGGACGACTCCGGCCTGAGGGGCGCCGTCAAGACCAGCGGCGCGAAGGGCGTCCACGTGTTCGCTCCCCTGGACGGCGCCACGTCCACCGAGGACGTCGCCGCCGCGACCCGCGCCCTGGCCGTGCGCGCCGAGCGGCTCGACCCGGGCCTCGCCACCACGGCGTTCATCCGCGAGGACCGCGGCGGCAAGGTGTTCCTCGACTCGACCCGCGCGGGCGGCGCGACCGTCGTCGCCGCCTACAGCCCGCGGATCCGGCCGGGCGCGCCGGTCTCCTTCCCGGTGTCCTGGGACGACCTCGGCAGCGTGGTGCCGCAGGACTTCACGATCAGGACTGCCGCCGCCCTGCTCGCCGACCGCGACCCCTGGGCCGAACTCATGCCCGAGCCGCAGCCGGTCCCCGCCGACCTCGTCGAGCAGGGCCGCACGATCCCGGTGGCCCGGGTCCAGGCGATGCACGAGGGCAAGCGCCGGGCCCGGGCCCGCCGGAACGGCTAGCGCGGGGTCTCAGGAGCCGAGCACGACCGGCAGGGCCCGGTGGCCGTTGGAGATGAACGACTCCACCGGCCTCAGCTCGGCGGGGTCGACGGCGAGCTCCATCCCGGGGAAGCGGCCGAAGAGCGCGGGCAGCGCGATCTCGGCCTCCAGCCGCGCGAGGTGCGAGCCGACGCAGAAGTGCGCGCCGTGCCCGAACGAGAGGTGCTCCTTGTTCGCCCGCCGGAGGTCGAACAGGTCGGCGTCGTCGCCGTGCAGGGCGAGGTCGCGCCCCGCGGCGGCGTAGGCCGCGAGGATCGCCTCGCCCTTGCCGATCGTCACGCCGTCGACGTCGATGTCCTCCACGGCGTAGCGGAGCGGCAGGTTCGCGACCGGCGCCTGCCAGCGCAGCGCCTCCTCGATCACCTCCGTCCACGGCGCCTCGCCGGACCGGACGAGCGCGTACTGCGCCGGGTGGGTGAGCAGCGCCGTGATCGCCTGGTCGAGCAGGTTCACCGTGGTCTCGTGCCCGGCGGAGATCATCAGGATCAGGGTGTCGACCAGCTCCTGCTCGCTCAGCTGCGAGCCGTCCTCGTCGCGGGAGGAGATGAGCACGCCGGCCAGGTCGTCGGCGGGCTCCCGGCGCCGGAACGCCACGAAGTCCTGCAGGATGCCGTACATCTCGGTCTGGTTGGCGAGGGCCTCCTCGGCCGTCAGCGCCGTGTTGAAGATGCCGTCCACGCAGCGGCGCAGCGCGGGCCGGGTCTCGTCCGGGACGCCGAACAGCCGGCAGATCACCTCGATGGGCAGCGGGTAGGCGAACGCCTCGCGCAGGTCGGCGCGGCCACCGGGGGAGGCGGCCAGGCCGTCCAGGAGGGACCGGGTGATCTCCTCGACGTCCGGCCGCAGCGCCTCGGTGCGGCGCGGGGTGAACGCCCGGGAGATGATGGTGCGGAGCCGCCGGTGGTCCTCGCCGTAGGCGGTGAACATGTTCCGCACCGAGACCCACAGGCTCAGCGGCCAGTCCTCGGCGATCTCGCCGTCGATCCATTTCGTCCAGTGCAGGTTCGGGTCCTTGGACACCCGCGGGTCGGCCAGCAGCCGCTTGAGCTGCTCCTGGCCGGTCACCGCCCACGCGACGACGCCGCCGGGCAGTTCCACGGGGGTCACCGGCCCCCGGGCCCGCAGTTTCGCGGCCTCCCCCTGGACGTCGCTTCCGGCCGGGTCGATGACGAGCGGAGTCTCCATATGGGCCTCTCCAGGCGGGGGATGGGAACACGTCCGTAATGGCGTGCGTGCGATGAGCGACCCGGCCAACGTAGAGGGTGGCGGCAGCATGCCGCCAATTCCCCAGGAAACAGACGCACTCCCGCCTTTTCGGCCTTTCCTTAAATGGCGGCGCGGAAATCCTCAGGACGTGTCTCGGCGTGCTGCGGCTCCCCTTCGCCCCACCGGTGGCCCGGCGCCACCACGTTGTCGGGCGGAACCTCCGACGCGGAGCCGTACAGGTAGGAGCCGAGCCCGATCAGCAACCGCTGGACGTCCTCCTGCGGCCGCACGACCAGCCGCAGGAACCGGCTCGTCGAGCCCAGCTTGTTGCCGCACTCGCGGACGAACACCCCGTGGTGCGCGACCAGGTGGTCGCGCAGGCCGACGCCGTCCTTGCCGTCCGGCAGCTTGACCATGACGAAGTTGCCCTGGGACGGGAAGACCTTGAGGCCCGGCAGCGACGCGAGCTGCTGCGCCATCAGCAGCCGGTCGCGGGCCAGCAGCCGCAGGCTCTCGCGGTACTCGGCGCCGTGCTCGCGCAGCAGGAACACCACGAACTCCGCGAAGGAGTTGAGGTTCCACTTCGGCAGCGCCCCCCGGACCGTCCGGGCCAGGGCCGGGTTCGCCACCAGGTAGCCGAACCGGACGCCGTGCAGGCCGAAGTTCTTGCCGAGGCTCTTCAGCACGATCACGTTCGGCCGGATGCGGGCCTCGTCGGCGACGCTGGGGTGCGCCTCGGCGTCCACGAAGTCGAGGAACGACTCGTCCACCACGACCAGGTCCAGGTCGATGAGGCAGTCCAGCAGCCGGACGATCTCGCGGCGCGGGACGTACCCGCCGTCGGGGTTGTTGGGGTTGCACACGACCGCGGTCCGCGATCCCCGCGCCCGCACGAACCGCACGAAGGCGTCCACGTCGAACTCGAAGCCGAGCAGCTCGTGGAGCTGGAACATGTCCACCCGCTTGCCCGTCTCCATCGGCTGGTCCGTCCACCGGCCGAACGTCGGGATCGGCGTGGCGAGGCTCTCGCGCACCAGCAGATGGTCGATCCAGGTGATGAGCTCCGTGGAGCCGTTGCCCATGATGACCGTCTGCGGGTGGTGCCCGAGCACGGCGCAGAGTTCGGCGGCAATGGCATCCGCGTCGCTCGGGTAGTACTTCAGTATCTGCTCCAGCGAGCCCGCGAGCCGGGAGAACATCCCCGGCGTCGGGAAGTACGGGTTGCACGGGATGCAGAAGTCGACGAGGTCGTGGTGCCCGGGCGAGGCCCGCTGGAGGGCGAAGAAGGACGGGCTGTGCGCGCTCTGGCGCAGCAGGCTCGGATCGATCTGGTCCGATGGCACGCAAGACGGTACGCGCCCTCCGCCGCACCGGTTCAGGCCCCGGGCCGGCCCGCTGTCAGGCCGCGCCCGCGGAGCGGTCGGCCGAGGCGAGGCCGGGCGGGGCGGCGGCGAGGGCCTGCTGGATCGCCTCGACCAGCGCCAGTGCCGACTCCTCGGTCAGCTCGACCGCCACCCGCGCGGACGGACCCTCCCCGGCGTTGGTGAAGTCGATGTTCACCGTGTGCTCGTGGCAGGCGTGGTACGGGTGGTCGACGTAGACCGCGCCGCCGGTCAGCGTGAACCAGCCGGTCGCGCCCTTCGCCGCGCCGTCCAGCTCCACCTTTACCGTCTGGTAGGTGCACATGGGGTCTCCTCTCAGGCGCTCAGGTGGCGGTCGAAGAAGGCGAAGATCCGCTGCCAGCCGTCCTTCGCGGCGGCGGGCCGGAACGCGGGCCGCTCGACCGCGAAGAACGCGTGCCCCGCGCCGGGGTAGGTGTGGAACTCGTGCTCCTTGCCGAGCCTGGTCAGCTCCGCGTCCAGCGAAGCCACCTCCTCGGGCGACGGGAACTGGTCCTCCTCGCCGAACAGGCCGAGCAGCGGGCAGGACAGGCCCGGCGCCTTGGACAGGATCGACCGGGCCCTCGTCGGGTAGTCCTCCGGCGGGTCGTTCACGACGAAGGCGCCGTAGCAGTCGACGGCCGCGTCGATGTCCAGCTCGCAGGCGGCGAGGAACGCGTGCCGCCCGCCCGAGCAGTGGCCGATCACGCCGATCCGGCCGTTGGCGTGGTCGAGCGAGTTCAGATGGGCGGCGGCCCCGGCCACGTCCCCGACGAGCTGCTCGTCGGGGACGCCGCCCTTGGCGCGGGCGGCGGCGGCCTGGTCGTCCGGGCTCACGCCCGCGCCCTCGCGCGAGTACAGGTTCGGGGCGATCGCGGCGTAGCCGTGCGCGGCGAACGTCCGGACGAACTCCTTGGTGCCGGGGTCGAAGCCGGGCATGTGGTGGACGACCACGACGCCGCCGCGCGGGGCGTCGCCCAGCGGCCGCGCCAGGTACGCCTCCAGCTCGTCCTTCCCGTGCCCGGTGATGGCGACCGTTCCGGCCCACATCGCGTCGTTCATGCTCGGCGCTCCGTTCCTCGGCGGGGTCTGCGCGCACGCCGTGCTCCCCCCGGCGCGCGAACCGTGACAGTCTCTCGCATACCCCGCGAGGCTCAGGCGTTCAACGTTCCCGCGCCGAGGAGGCCGAACAGGAGGAGGCCGATGACGATCCGGTAGACCACGAAGGAGGTGAAGCTGTGCCGGGCCACGAAGCGCAGCAGCCAGGCGATGGACGCGTAGGCCACGACGAACGACACCGCGGTGCCGACCGCGAGCGGCAGCGCGCCGGCGCCCGAGCCGAGGGCGGACGGCAGCTCGTAGATGCCGGCGCCGGTCAGCGCGGGGATGCCCATGAAGAACGACAGCCGGGTCGCGGCGACCCGGTCGAGGCCGAGCATGAGCCCGGTCGACATCGTCGCGCCCGACCGGGAGAAGCCCGGGAACAGCAGGGCGAGGATCTGCGAGGAGCCGATCAGCATCGCGTCGGTGAGGGAGGTGTCGTCCTCGCCGCGCTTGTGCGTGCCGAGCCGGTCCGCGGCGAACATCACGGCGCTGCCGACGATCAGCGACCCGGCCACCACCCACAGCGAGGCCAGGGGGCCCTCGATGAGGTCCTTGGCGGCGACCCCGACGATCACGACCGGGATCGTGGCGTAGATGACCCACCAGGCGAACTTGTAGTCGTGGTGGTACCGCTCGGACGGCCGGGCGATCCCGACCCCCCACGCCTTGACGATCCGGACGATGTCGGAGAAGAAGTACACCAGCACGGCCGCGATGGCGCCGACCTGGATCACCGCCGTGAACCCGACGACGGACTTGTCGTCCACCGGGATGCCCATCAGGCCCTCGGTGATCTTCAGATGGCCGGTCGAGGAGACCGGGAGGAACTCGGTCAGGCCTTCCACGATCCCGAGGACGATCGCCTGCCCGACATTGATCACGCTCAAGTACCCGGTTCCTCTCCGACCTGCGCCTGTTCCGCGCCGAGCCTACTGCCGCCCCCCGGGCGGGGCCCGTCCCGAGGCCGATAACTTCACCCGCCGTTAACCGATACGACCGATTCCGGACATGCTCAGCCCCAGACCTCCTGGGCGGTCTCGGCGACGAGGCGCAGTTTCGCGGCCTGCTGCTCGGCGGTCAGCACGTTGCCCTCCACGGTGGAGGAGAAGCCGCACTGCGGGGACAGGCAGATCTGCTCCAGCGGGACGAACCGCGACGCCTCGTCGATGCGGCGCTTGAGGTCGTCCTTGGACTCCAGCTCGCCGCGCTTGGTGGTGACGAGGCCGAGCACGACCATCTTGCCCGGCGGGACGAACCGGAGCGGTTCGAAGCCGCCTGACCTGGCGTCGTCGTACTCCAGGAAGAACCCGTCCACGTCCAGTTCGCCGAACAGCGCCTCGGCGACGAAGTCGTAGCCGCCCTCGGCCGTCCAGGACGAGCGGTAGTTGCCCCGGCACATGTGGGTGGTGACGTTCATGCCCTCGGGGCGGTCGGCCAGCGCCGCGTTGATCTGCCTGATGTACCGCAGGTGCAGGTGCTCGGCGTCGTCCCCGCGCTCGGTGACCAGGGCCCGCTGCGCGGGGTCGTTGAGGTAGGCGAGGCTGGTGTCGTCCAGTTGCAGGTAGCGGCAGCCCATGGCGCCGAGCCTGCGCACCTGCTCGGCGTAGGCGGCGGCGAGGTCGGCCCAGAACTCCTCGACGTCGGGGTAGACCTCCGGGTCGATCGCCGCGGGGCCGCCCCGGTAGTGGACCATGTTCGGCGACGGGATCGTCAGCTTCGGGGTGACGCCGTCGCCGACCGCGTCCCGCAGGAAGGCGAAGTGGTCGGCGAAGATGGTCTCCTCCAGCCGGACCCGGTCGTGCACGCGCAGCGCCGCGGTGGTGAACTCGATGTCCCCGGCCGCGCCGTGGAACCGCACCTTGATCTCCTCGTCGGCGGGGCTGATGCCGCCGAGCCGGTAGATGAAGTCCATGTGCCAGGACGTGCGGCGGAACTCGCCGTCGGTGGCCGACCGCAGCCCGGCCTCGCGCTGCATCCGGACGGCGTCGCGGATGGCGGCGTCCTCCGCCTCGGCCAGGGCCGCGGAGTCGAGGCGCCCCCGGGCGTGGTCCTCGCGGGCGGCCAGGAGGGCGGGCGGACGCAGGAGGCTGCCGACATGGTCGGCCCGGAACGGCGGCTGGTCTCGGACGGACTCGGGCATGGCTCGCTCCTTCCGGAAGGCGCGGCATCGCTCCAGTCAATTTAGGCACGTTCCCAAGGGCGGACAATGGCCGGCCGGGAAATGAGCCCGCCCCGGGGCCTCGAGGGCGGCCGCCGTCGCGAGACGGCTTTCGCCGCGGCCGCCGGCCGGAACGGTCAGGGGCGGGGCCAGGGCCTTCCGGCGAGGCGCTCGATGTCGGTGTTGAAGCGCTGGAGGAAGGAGGCGAACGCCTCGACGTCCTCCGCCGGCCAGTCCGCCATGATCTTGTCGATGCCGGCCACGATCTGGCCGCGCTCGCTGTCGAGGCGGCGCTCGCCCTCGGCGGTGATGCGGAACTTGCGGGCGATGCCGCCCGCCGGGTCGGGGATGCGCTCGACGAGGCCGTCGCGCAGCATGGCCGAGGTCTGCCGGTTGAGCGTCGAGGGGTCGAGGTCGAACGCCTCGCTGAGCTGCCGGATCGACATCGGGCCCTCGATGCGGATCCGGCTCAGCAGGATGTAGGCGCTGCGCTCCAGCAGGCCGCCCTCGCGCCGGGAGCGGCGGGTGGCCAGGCTGTGCCGCCCGAGCACCATGGTCTCGTACTCGATCAGTTCCGTGGGCTTGTCCATGCCGGTCCTTCTCCCGGCGGCGGGCCGTCCGGGTCGCTCCTGCCTCGATCCTCGCACCTCATCCCTACCACGGTGATGTGCGTCATACATATGTTGTGTATCCACCACATCGTATGTATGGTGCACAAGTTCTCCGACCCGACAGAAGGGATGTCACGTGGACGAGTCCGCGCCCGCCGTCCGACCCGGTGGGATCGTCGGCGTGCTCGCCGTGGGCGGCATCGTCGCCGCGTTCATGCAGACCCTCGTGGTGCCGCTGATCGCGCAGCTGCCGCGGCTGCTGCACACCACGCCCTCCGACGCGACCTGGGTGGTCACCGCGACGCTGCTCGCCTCCGCGGTCGCCATGCCGATGATCGGGCGGCTCGGCGACCTGTACGGCAAGCGCCGGATGCTGCTGGCCTGCATGGTGCCGCTCATCACCGGGTCGGTGCTGTGCGCGCTGTCGGGCTCGCTGATCCCGATGGTCGTCGGACGGGGCCTGCAGGGCGTCGGCATGGGCATGATCCCGCTCGGCATCAGCGCGCTGCGCGACCTGCTGCCGCCCGAGCGGCTCGGGTCCTCGATCGCGCTGCTGAGCTCGTCCATGGGCATCGGCGGGGCGTTCGGGCTGCCGCTGGCGGCGGTCATCGCCGAGAACACGAGCTGGCGGGTGCTGTTCTGGGGCTCGGCCGCGCTGAGCGCGCTCGTCGCCACGCTGATCTACCTTCTGGTCCCGGCCACGCCCGTCCAGGCGAGGGGCCGCTTCGACGCCGTCGGTGCGATCGGCCTCGGCACCGGCCTCGTGTGCCTGCTGCTCGGCGTCTCCAAGGGCGCCGACTGGGGTTGGACGAGCGGCACGACCGTCGGCTTGTTCGCCGCCACCGTCGCGGTCCTGCTCGCCTGGGGCTGGTGGGAGCTGCGGACCCGCGACCCGCTGGTCGACCTGCGCGTCACCGCGCGCACGCAGGTGCTGCTCACCAACGCCGCCTCGGTCGTGATCGGGTTCTCGATGTACGCCCAGTCGCTGATCGTGCCGCAGCTGCTCCAGCTGCCGGAGGCGACCGGGTACGGCCTCGGCCAGTCGATGGTCGCCGCGGGCCTGTGGATGGTCCCGTCCGGCCTGCTGATGATGGCGGTGTCCCCGCTCGGCGCGCGGCTGTCGGCGGCCCGCGGGCCCAAGGTCACCCTGGTCGCCGGGAGCCTGGTGATCGCGCTCGGGTACGGGTCGTCCACGCTGCTCATCGGCGCTGCGTGGGGCCTGATGGTCGTCACCGCGATCTGCGGGATGGGCGTCGGCCTCGCCTACGGCGCGATGCCCGCCCTGATCATGGGTGCGGTGCCGCGCTCGGAGACCGCCTCGGCCAACAGCTTCAACACGCTGATGCGCTCCGTCGGCACTTCGGTGTCGGCCGCCGTGGTGGGGGTCGTGCTGTCCCAGATGACCATCGACCTGGGCGGGCACGTGCTGCCGTCCGAGGACGGCTTCCGCGCCGGCCTGCTGATCGGCTGCGGCGTGGCGCTGGTCGCCGGGACCGTCGCGCTGGCCATCCCCGGGCGCGGGCGCTCGGTCACCGCCGCGGCCGAGCAGGCGGCCCAGGCGGGGGAGCCCGCCGCGTCCAAGGCCTGACGCCGGTCAGCCCCGCACCGGTCAGGGCCGCGCCGGGGACTCGCGCCGCAGGAGGTAGGTGTCCATGATCCACCCCTTGCGGGCGCGGGCCTCGGCGCGGACGGCGCGGATCTCCTCGGCCACCTCCGCGATCGGGCCGGAGACGAGGATCTCGTCGGGCGTGCCGAGGTAGGCGCCCCAGTAGATGTGGTAGCCCTCGCCCGCCTCGGCGAACGCGCAGTGCGCGTCCAGCATCACGAGGACGTCGTCGGCGGTGGCGCCCTCGGCGGCGAGGCGGCGGCCCGTGGTGATGTGGACGGGCCGCCCGACCCGCGTGAGCCCGACGCGGTGCCGGGCGGTGAGCGCCGAGACGCTGCTGATGCCGGGGATCACCTCGTACTCGAACTCGGCGCCGACCTCCTCCAGCGCCGCGAGGGTGCTGTCGTAGACGCCGGGGTCGCCCCAGACCAGGAGCGCGCCGGTCTCCCCGTCGGCCAGCTCGTCCTCGACGAACGACCGGTAGATCCCCGCGCGGCGGGAGCGCCAGTCCTCGACGGCGGCGGTGTAGGCGGCGGCGTCGCGGTCGCGGTCGGGGTCGCGGGCCTCCACGATCCGGTACGGGTGCCGGCCGTGCGCCGCGATGAGGTCGTGCCGCAGCCCGGCCAGGTCGTGCTTGGCCTCGCCCTTGTCGACCACGAGGAAGGCGTCGGCGGCGGCGATGGCCTTGGCCGCCTGGAACGTCAGGTGGTCCGGGTCCCCCGCGCCGATGCCGATGATCAAAAGCCGCTTCACGGCGCCAAGTGTGCCAGAGCGCTCCTATAGGCTTGGCGTCCCGTTCGACCGAGGAGGCCAGTGGACGCGCGTGTCATCACCGTCGTGGGGATCGGCGCCGATGGGTGGGACGGGCTCGCGGAGGAGTCGCGCGAGGCGCTGCGGTCGGCGGAGGTCCTGTTCGGCAACCAGCGGCAGCTCGACCTCGTCCCCGGCGAGTACCGGGAGCGGGTCGCCTGGCCCTCGCCCCTGCTCCCCGCGCTGCCGGGGCTGATCGAGCGGTACGAGGGGCGCGCGATCGCCGTGCTGGCGAGCGGCGACCCCATGTTCCACGGGATCGGCTCCACCCTCGCCGGGATGCTCGGCGCCGACCGGCTCCGCGTGCTGCCCCATCCGTCGTCGGCGTCGCTCGCGTGCGCCCGGCTCGGCTGGCCGCTGGACCGGGTGGACGTCCTCAGCATCGTGGGCCGTCCCGCCTCGACGCTGAACGCGGTCATCGCCCCCGGGCGGCGGCTGATCGTGCTCGGCGCCGGACGCGAGGCCCCGATCATCGTCGCCGCGGTGCTGTCCGGCCGCGGTTTCGGCCCGAGCCGGATGACGGTCCTCGCCGACCTGGGGGCCGAGAGCGAGACGTTCGCGCACGGCGTCGCGTCCCAGTGGACCGAGCCCGCCGCGTCGGCGCTCGCGGTCGTGGCCGTGGAGTGCCTGCCCGGACCGGACGCCGACCCGCTGCCGCGGGTCGCCGGGCTGCCCGACGAGGCCTTCGAGCACGACGGGCAGATCACCAAGCGCGAGGTCAGGGCGGTGACCCTGTCGCGCCTCGGGCCGCTGCCCGGTGAGCTGCTGTGGGACGTGGGCGCCGGTTCCGGCAGCGTCGCGATCGAGTGGGCGCGGGCGCATCCGTCGTGCGAGGCGATAGCGGTCGAGGACGGCCCGGAGCGGGCCAAGCGGATCGGCCGCAACGCCGAGGTCCTCGGGGTGCCCGGCGTCCGCGTCGTGGAGGGCCGCGCCCCGGACGCGCTGGACGGCCTCCCGACCCCCGACGCGGTCTTCATCGGCGGCGGGCTCACCGTCCCCGGCCTGCTGGACCGCTGCTGGGACGCGCTCCGGCCCGGTGGCCGCCTCGTCGCCAACGCCGTCACCCTCGAATCGGAGGCCCGGCTGGTCGAGCTCCGCCGGACCCACGGCGGCGAGCTGGTCCGCGTCGGCGTCGAGCGCGCCGCCCCGCTCGGCGGGTTCACCGGCTGGCGCCCCGCCATGCCCGTCACCGTCTGGTCCACCCGGAAGGACACCCTGTGACGGTGTACTTCGTCGGCGCGGGTCCAGGCGCCGCCGACCTCATCACCGTGCGCGGGCTGCGCGTGCTGGAGTCCGCGCCCGTCTGCCTGTACGCGGGGTCGCTGGTGCCGGTGGAGCTGCTGGAGGCGTGCCCGCCCGGCGCCCGGCTCGTCGACACCGCCGACATGACGCTGGACGGGATCGTCGCCGAGCTGACCGCCGCGCACCGCGACGGCCTCGATGTCGCGCGCCTGCACTCCGGCGACCCGTCGGTGTTCAGCGCGGTCGCCGAGCAGATGCGCCGGCTCGACGCGGAGGGCGTGCCCTACGAGGTCGTCCCCGGGGTCCCGGCGTTCGCCGCGGCGGCGGCCTCGCTCGGGCGCGAGCTGACCGTCCCCGGCGTCGGCCAGACCGTCATCCTGACCCGCACGGCCGTCCGCGCCACCCCGATGCCGGACGGCGAGGACCTCGCCACCCTCGGCGCGAGCGGCGCCACGATGGTGCTGCACCTGGCCGTCCAGCGCATCGAGGAGGTCGCCGCCGAACTCGTGCCCCGCTACGGCGCGGACTGCCCGGTCGCGGTCGTCGCCCGCGCCAGCCGCCCGGACGAGCTCGTCCTGCGCGGCACCCTCGCCGACATCGCCGCCCGGGTGCGCGAGGCCGGGGTCCGCCGCACCGCGGTGATCGTCGTCGGGCGCGTCCTCACCGCGTCGGCGTTCCCCGACAGCCACCTCTACAGCGCCGGGCGGGACCGGGCGTGCGGCGCGTCCTGATCCTCGGCGGGACGGCGGAGGCCCGCGCTCTCGCGGCCCGGCTGACCGGCCCGCGCCAGGACGGGGTCCACGTCGTGTCCTCCCTCGCGGGGAGGGTGTCGGACCCGCGGCTGCCCGCCGGCGAGGTCCACATCGGCGGGTTCGGCGGCGCCGAAGGGCTCGCGGCATGGTTGCGCGAGCACCGGATCGACCGCCTCGTGGACGCGACGCACCCGTTCGCCGAGCGGATGAGCGCCTCCGCCGCGCACGCGTCGCGGCTGACGGGCGTGCCGCTGCTCGCGCTGCGCCGCCCCGGCTGGGACGAGGAGGACGGCGACGACTGGCGGCGCGTCCCGTCCCTGCCGGACGCCGCCGCCGCGCTCCCGGACGGCGCCCGCGCGTTCCTCACCACCGGCCGCCGCAGCCTCCCGGTGTTCGCCGAGCGGACCGACGCGTGGTTCCTCGCCCGGTCGGTGGACCCGCCGGAGCCGCCCGTCCCGTCGAACGTGCACGTCCTGCTGGCGCGCGGCCCCTACACCGTGGACGGCGAGCGCGCCCTGATCCGCGAGCACCGCCTCGACGTCCTCGTCACCAAGGACAGCGGCGGCGCGATGACCCGCGCCAAGCTCACCGCCGCCCGCGAGGCGGGCCTGCCGGTCGTCATGGTCGACCGTCCGGCCCTCCCCGAGGGCGTCCGGGTGACGGGGGACGTGGCCGCTGCCGCGACCTGGGCTCAGGGGTAGCGGCGCGGGGTGTAGACCACGCCCTGGTCGGTCACCCGCGTCGCGGACGACCCGATGATGAGCAGGCACCGCATGTCGACCTGCTCGGGGTCCAGCTTGCCGAGCGTCGTCACCGTCACGCTCTCCTCCGGCCCGCCGACGTCCCGCCCGATCACCACGGGCGTCTCGGGGGAGCGGTGCTCCAGCAGCAGGTCGCGCGCCGCCGGGAGCTGGTGCCTGCGCCGGCTCGACGAGGGGTTGTAGAGGGCCAGCACCAGGTCGGCTTCGGCGGCGGCCCTGAGGCGCCGCGCCACCACGTCCCACGGCTTGAGGATGTCCGACAGCGACAGGACGCAGAAATCGTGCCCGAGCGGAGCGCCCGCCCGGGCGGCGACGGCCTGCGCAGCCGTCAGCCCCGGCACGACCTGCACCGGCACGTCCGCGAACTCGTCCTCGGCCGCCGCCTCCAGCACGGCCGTCGCCATCGCGAACACCCCGGGGTCGCCGGACGAGACGACGGCGACGCGGGCCCCGTCCCGCGCGAGCGCCAGCGCGTGCCGGGCCCGGTCGGCCTCCACCCGGTTGCCGGACCCGTGCCGCCGCTGCCTCGGGTTCGGCGGCACCCGGTCCAGGTAGGGGCCGTAGCCGACGAGGTCGGTGGCGGACGCCAGGACGTCCTGCGCCTCCGGGGTCAGCCACGGCCGCCCCGCCGGCCCGAGCCCGACCACCCACACGCACCCGGCGCCTTCCGGACGCGCCGGGGGAGGGGCCTCGAACGTGCGCTCCGCCGGGCTGGTCAGGAGCGCGAGCGACATGTAGGGCACGTCCGCCGGGTCGACCTCGGCGAGCGGGAGGACCCGCTGCCGGTCGGTGGCGGCGCGCTCGACGTACCAGCCGTCGCCGAGCCGGCCCGCGTCCTCGAACGCCTGCCTGACCTTGGGGAACGTCCGGCCGAGCTTGAGGACCGCCGCCGCGTCCGCGGTGCGCAGCCGCTCGGCCAGCTCCTCGCCGGGCAGCGTCCCGGGCAGGACGGTCAGCGTCTCCTCCCGCTCCACCAGCGGGCGCCCCGCCGCCGCCGACGCCGCGCTCACCGACGTCACGCCCGGCACCACCTCGGCCGGGTAGTGCGGCGCGAGCCGCTTGTGCAGGTGCATGTACGACCCGTAGAACAGGGGGTCGCCCTCGCTCAGCACCACGACCGTCCGCCCCGCGTCGAGGTGCGCGGCGAGCCGGGCGGCGCAGTCGGCGTAGAACTCCTCGAGCGCGCCCTGGTAGCCGCCGGGGTGGTCGGTCGTCTCCGTCGTCACCGGGTAGACGAGCTGCTCCTCGATCCGGCCGTCCCGCAGGTACGGCTCGGCGACGGCCCGGGCGATGCTGCGGCCGTGCCGCGCGCTGTGGAACGCGACCACGTCCGCCTCGCCGATCAGCCGCGCCGCCTTCACCGTGACCAGTTCGGGGTCCCCGGGCCCGACGCCCACGCCGAACAGCCGTCCCGCCATCACTCCGCCTCACTGGCGACGGCGTTGACCGCCGCCGCCGTCATCGCGCTGCCGCCGCGCCGCCCGCGCACCACCAGATGGTCCAGGCCGCTCGCGGCGAGCGCCTCCTTGGACTCGGCCGCCCCGATGAACCCGACCGGGATCCCGAGGACCGCCGCCGGGCGGGGCGCGCCCGCCTCGACCAGCTCCAGCAGCCGGAACAGCGCGGTCGGCGCGTTGCCGATCGCCACGACCGCGCCGCCGAGCCGGTCGCCCCACAGCTCCAGCGCCGCCGCGCTCCGCGTGGTGCCGAGCCGCTCCGCCAGTTCCGGCACGCCTGGCTCGCCCAGGGTGCACACGACCTCGTTCCCGGCGGGCAGCCGCGCGCGGGTCACGCCGGACGCGACCATCCGCGCGTCGCACAGGACCGGCGCGCCGGCCAGCAGCGCCGCCCGCGCCCGCGCCACCACCCCCGGCGACCAGGCCAGGTCCTCGACCAGGTCCGTCATGCCGCAGGCGTGGATCATGCGGACCGCGACCCGCGCCACGTCCTCAGGCAGGCCCGACAGGTCGGCCTCCGCGCGGATCGTCGCGAACGACCGCCGGTAGATCTCGGCGCCGTCCCGGACGTAATCGATCACTGCTGTCCCTCCGCCGTCCTCAGCACGACCGGGCCGCGGGGCATCCCGCAGCGCCGCTCGCATCCCGCCCAGTGGACGGGGGTCTCGGGCGCGCGGCTCAGGCCCGCGACGAAGCGCCGCGCCTCGCCCTGCACGTCGCCGCGCGACTTCGCGCACCCGGGGCTCCCGGTGCAGGCCGTCACGCCCACCCACGGCGACGCGGGGTCCGTCGCGAAGCCCGCCGCCGCGAGCGCCTCCGCCGCGCGGCCCGCCTCGTCGCGGTCCAGGTCGCGCAGCACGACGCTCCGCCACGGCGTCACCCGCACCTCGTCCGTGACCTCGCTGAGCGCCTCGGCCTCCGCGCCGGACAGCCGGCCGAGCGGGGGCACGGCCTCCAGCGCGACGAGCCCGTCCCGCTGCGCGATGGGCCCGGCGTGCGGCGGGGCGGGGTCCGGGCGCTGGAGGCCGTGCCC
>NZ_JBEUPD010000062.1:0-26358 GCF_040492135.1 Actinomadura sp. NPDC000600 | reverse complement strand
GCGGCGCAGGGCGGCGGCCGCGCGGTCGCCGGGGTCTCCTCCCCCGGCGGCCCAGCCGGCGAGCAGCCCCTCGGTGCGGGCGGCGGGCGCCCCGGCGATGCCGGTGATCTCCCCGGCCGCGTAGACGCCCGGGACGCTGGTGCGCTGGTCGGCGTCGACGCCCGCGAAGGCGGCGTCGGCGGCCCCGCCGCGCAGCAGGCAGCCCGCGGCGACGGCCAGCTCGAGCTGCGGGCTGAAGCCGTGGGTGACGCACAGGGCGTCCACCGCGACGGTGCGCTCGGTGCCGGGGACGACCGACCAGTCGTGGTGGAGCCGCGCCGTGACCGCCTCTTCGACGCGCCCGTCGCCCCGGGCCTCGATCACGGCGCGGCCCGTCCGGTAGGGGACGCGGTGCCGGGCCAGCAGCCTCGCGTACCCGGCCAGCTCCCCCGCCTTGCCCGCCTGGTGCGCCAGCTCCCACGGGCGCCGGGCCCAGCCGCGCGCCACGGTGGCGGCGGGATTGGCCTCCAGCACCTCCGGGACGGTGGCGCCGGCCTCGAGCAGCGACGCGGCGACCGGGAGCAGGAACGGTCCAGAACCGGCGATCAGGACGGGGTCGCCGATGACCAGGCGCTCCCCCTTCGCGAGCGCCTGCGCCGCCCCGGCGGTGCAGACGCCGGGCAGCTCCCAGCCGGGGAACGGCAGGACGCGGTCGTGCGCGCCCGGCGCGAGCACCAGCGCGTCCGGGCGCAGCACGCGCCGCTCCCGTCCGGCGCCGTCGGCCTCACCTCGCAGCACGTGGACGTGCGGCGGCCCCTGTTCGGCGCGTTCGACGGTCCAGACGGCGCTCTCCGGCCACCAGTCGCAGCGCGGATGGCCGAGCACGCGGTCGCGCAGCCGCTCGAAGCCGCGCCATCCGTGGTGCAGGCGGCCGGGGCGGGCGGCCCCGAACGCGGCGGGCGGCATCCGGTGGTACTGGCCGCCGGGCTCCTCCGCCGCGTCGACCAGCGTGACGCGCGCCCCGGCGCGCAGCGCGCCCGCCGCCGCGCCGAGCCCCGCCGGTCCGGCGCCGACGACCACGACGTGCCGGCTCACCGGGCGTCCCGGGTCTGGGTCTCGACGGCGTCGCCGTCCCTGGCGCGGCGGCGGCAGGCCCGCACGTCGCGGACGCCGTTGACGGTGAGGAGGCAGTCGAAGCAGGCGCCGATCCCGCAGAACACGCCGCGCGGCGCGCCGGACGGGCCCCGCCGCCAGGTGCGGCGGCCCGCCGCCAGCAGCACGCCGGCGAGGGTCTGGCCCGCGACGCCGTCCACGGGCTCGCCGTCCACGGTGATCCGCAGCGGCGCGTCCGGGCGGCGCCCGGTCCGGTCGCCGTCGGCGGGCACGAGTCGTGCGCTCATCGGGTCTCTCCTTCGCACTGGACGGCGGGCCGGTCCGCGCGGAACGGCGCCGCGTCGATCGCGGGCGCGCGGCCGAGCATGAGGTCGCGCAGGACGGCGGCGGTCCCGGCGGACAGGCCGATCCCGGCGCCCTCGTGCCCGGCGGCGTGCCACAGGCCCTCCAGGTGCGGGTCGGCGCCGATGACGGGCAGGTGGTCGTCGACGTACGGGCGGAACCCGCCGTAGGCGCGCATCACCGGCACCCCGGCCAGGGACGGGAACAGCCGCAGCGCCTTGGCCGCGATGACCGACAGCACCTCGGGCCGGAGCCGGTCGTCGAACCCGACGCGGCGGCGCGAGGAGCCGAGCAGGATCGTCCCGGCCCGGGTCGACTCGACGACGGCGGACGCCTGCAGGTCCCCGGCGCCGCTGCCGACCGCGCCCACGTAGTCGGCGTCGTACACCTTGTGGAAGACGGTCGGCGGCATCGGCGCGGTCACCAGGACCTCGCCGCGGCGGGGCCGGACGCCGAGCCGGACGCCGAGCCGCGCGGCGACCTCCCCCGCCCAGGGGCCGGCCGCGTTGACGACGGCGTCGGCCCCGAGCGTGCCGCCGGAGGTGCGGACGCCGGTGACGCGGCCGCCGCGCCGGACCGCGCCGAGCACCTCGCATCCGGTGCGCACGGCGGCGCCGGCGCGCACGGCGGCGGCCAGCAGGGCGGTGGCGGCGCCGGCGGGCTGGACCTGCGCGTCCTCCGGGTAGTGGACGGCCTTGGTGAAGTCGCGCGTCAGGTGGGGCTCGGCGGCGGCGAGGGCGGAGGCGTCCAGGTCCTCGGCGCGGATCCCGGCCTTGCGCTGGGCGCCGGCGAACTCCGTCAGCGCCTCGGCGCCCGCGGGGGTGGTGGCGACGACGATGCCGCCCTTGGCGTCCCATTCGACGCCGGCGGCGTTCGGGTCGCCGTCCAGGATGGCGGGCCACAGCTCGCGGGACAGCCGCGCCAGTTCCAGTTCGGGGCCCGGCCCCTTGTCGGAGAGCAGGATGTTGCCCTCGCCGTGGGCGGTGGTCCCGGCCGCGGGGCCGCCCCGGTCGGCCACGGTGACCGCGCATCCGGCCAGGGCCAGCTCGCGGGCGCAGGCCGCGCCGATGATCCCGGCGCCCAGCACCACGACCCGCGTCATCGACCCTCCCGTTTACCGTTCGTTAAACCGAACGATTCCGAGAGTAGGCGCGTCGCGCGCGCGATGTCAACGCGCGGACGGGTCGGACTTCACGGGGTTTCCACCAGATGGGACGGCGTCCCGGCCGAGGCGTGGAGCCGCTGGTCAGCGGTGTACTGCAGCAGCAGGACGGAGCGGACGGGCCCCTCGACGGCGGTGTAGCTGTGCGGCAGGCGCGCGTCGAAGCCGACGTAGTCGCCCGGGCCGAGCTCGACGTCCCGGTCGTCCACCCGAACGGCGAGCCGCCCGGACTGGACGATCGTGTGCTCCATCCCGACGTGGCCGAGCGAGTCCTGCCGGCGGCCGGCCCTGACCTGCTGGTCGTACACCTCGAACATGGCCCCGCCGGACTCGATGCCGCGCAGCGGCCGCAGGTCGACGCCCTCCCCGCGCAGCACCTCCACCTCCGCCGCCCGCACCACCGTGAGCCCGGACGGCTCCTGGCGGTCGAGCAGGTCGGAGATGGGGACCTCCAGCGCGCGCGACAGGCTGAACACGGTCTCGATCGTGGGGTTCCCGGCGCCCGCCTCCAGCTGGGACAGCGTCGCCTTGCCGATCTTCGAGCGGCGGGACAGCTCCGACAGCGACAGCCCGAGCTCCAGCCGCGCGCGGCGCAGGTTGCCGGCCAGCACGTCCCGCACCGATTCCCCTGACGCGCCCACGCTCCCGCCCCTCGTCCGCTCGCTCGCCTCGCGTTCGCTCTACCGAACGGCCAGTGTACTCGGCGGGCGCGCGAGGTCCGGGCCGGTCACAGTTCCACGGGCGTCCCGGCGCCGGCCGCGCGGGCGCGCTCGACGATGACGGCGGCCGCCGCCGCGTCCTGCACGCCGAGGCCGACGCTGTTGTAGAAGACGATCTCGTCGTCGGAGCCGCGTCCGGCGGCGAGGCCGGCGACGACCGGGCCCAGCGGGCGCAGCCGGGCGGGGTCCAGGGACCCGGCCCGCACGGCGGCCACGACGGGACCGGCGTGCTCCAGGGCGGTCGTCACGTCGTCCACGACGACCGAAGCGGCGCGGGCGAGGACCTCGCCGTCCACTTCCTCCCGGTCGGGGGCGAAGGATCCGACGCTCACGACCGTGCACCCGGGTTCGAGCCACGCGCCGAGGACGACCGGCTCGGCGCTGGTGGTGGCGGTGACGACGATCTGCGCGCCCCGGACGGCCGCACGGGCGGACGCCGCCGGCTCGACCGGCAGCTCCAGCTCCCGCGCGAGCTCGGACGCGGCGGTGCAGGTCGCCGGGTGGCGGCAGGCAATCGCCACCTCGCGGATGGGGCGGACCGCCGCCATCGCCCGCACGTGCGCGCGGCCCTGCACCCCGCAGCCGACGACCGCGAGGCGGGACGCCCCGCGCACCGCGAGGTGGTCGGCCGCCACCGCGCTCGCCGCCGAGGTGCGCAGCGTCGTCACCGACTCCCCCTCGATGATCGCGACGGGCCGGCCGTCCACCGGGTCCTGGACGGTCACCAGCGCGGCCACGGTCGGCAGGCCGCGCGCGGCGTTGCCCGGGGTGACGCTGCCGAACTTGGCGACGGCGCCGGCGCCGGGCAGGCGCGAGACGTAGCTGAAGGCGACCTCGCCGCCCGGCCCGTCCAGCAGCACCCGCGGCGCGAGCCGCGCCTCCCCGCGGCCGAGCGCGCCGAACGCCTCCCGCTGCGAGGCGATCGCGGCGGGCAGGTCGAACACCGCGCGCACGTCGGCGGCGGAGAGCAGCAGGACACCGGCCATGGGGAAGATCATTGCGAGGCCCCCGCCGCGCTGTCGAGTGGCGAAAGGGCAAGCGGTGCTTACCGATCAGTGCATGAGATCGCATGCTTGCCCGTCTCGACGCCCGTGCCCCGACGTTTCACGCTTTCACCATCCCGGACCACGAGGGACCTGCCGGCCACGAGCGACGGAGAGCCGCCGATGACCCCACTGACCCCGCGGGACCGCGGACGCCGGTTCCGGATCTTCACCGCGGCGGGCGCCGGCCTGCTGCTCGTCCCGCTCGCCGCCGCCTGCGGATCGGGCGGCTCCGGCGGCTCGGGCGCCATCAAGATCGGTGTCCCGGCGCCGCTCAGCGGCGACTCGGCCTCGGCCGGGCAGGACATCCTCGCCGCGGCCAAGGTCGCCGCCGACGAGATCAACAAGGCCGGCGGGGTGGACGGCCGGAAGATCCAGATCGTGGAGGCCGACGACCAGTGCAGCGCCCAGCAGGGCGCCCAGGCCGCGCAGAAGCTGCTCAACAGCGGGGTCGTGGCGGTCGCCGGCGGGTACTGCTCGGGCGCGGCGGTGCCCGCGATCCCGATCTACGGCAGGCGCGGCGTCCCGTTCGTGATGGACGCCTCCACCAACCCGTCCCTGACCGACAGCGGCAAGGGCAAGGTGTTCCGCACCTGCGGGCGCGACGACAACCAGGGCCTGGTCGCGGCCAAGTTCATGACGGGGCCGCTGGGCGCCAGGCGCATCGCGCTGCTGCACGACAACACCACCTACGCCAAGGGCCTCGCGGACGCGGCGGCGAACTCGACGAAGCAGGCGGGCGGCCAGGTCGTCTACGAGAACGCGCTGCAGCCCGGCCAGTCCGACTACGGCCCGGTGCTCACCAAGATCGCCTCGACCCGGCCGGACGTGCTGTACTTCACCGGCTACTTCGCCGAGGCGGGCCTGCTGATGAAGCAGCGCAAGCAGCTCGGGCTGAAGTTCACGCTCATGGGCGGGGACGCGACGACCGACTCCACCGTGCTGAAGACCGCGGGCTCGGCGGCCGGCGGCTACATCGCCACGACCGCGCCGCTCGCCAAGGACCTGCCCGCCGCCGCGAAGTTCGTCTCGGCGTACAAGGCCGCGAACAACGCCGACCCCGGTCCGTTCTCGGTGTACGAGTACGACGCCGTCAAGATCGTCGCCAAGGCGATCGACGACGCCGGATCCACCCGGGGCGCCGCGATCACCGAGGCACTCCACAAGATCAAGGACTTCCCGGGCATCACCGGGCCCATCACCTTCGACGCCAAGGGCGACCGGACCGACCCGCTCTACATCACCGTCCAGGTCCAGAACGGCGCGTTCACCGCCTACAAGAAGCTCGACGAGAACGGCGCCACCTGGGTGGACGCCAAGACCTCCTGATCAGGGGCCCGATGAGCGAATTCGTCCAGTACCTCGTGAACGGCCTGACGATCGGGGCCTTCCTCGCGCTGATCGCGCTGGGCTACTCGATGATCTACGGGGTGGTCCGGCTGATCAACTTCGCGCACGGCGACGTGTTCATGATCGGCGCGTTCGCCGGGTTCGGGGCGCTGACCGCGCTCGGCGCGACCGGCGGGATGGCGCTGCCCGCCGTCCTCGCCGCCGTCGTGGTCGGCGCCCTCGCCACCGGCGTCGTCGGCACCGGGATCGCCAGGGCCGCCTACGTCCCGCTGCTGGCCTCGCCGCGCCTCGCCCTGCTGATCGCCGCGATCGGGGTGTCGCTGGCGCTGGAGGAGGGCGTCAAGGTCCTCACCAGCGCCCGGTTCAAGTCGTATCCCACCACGCTGGACGGCGGCCGGATCTTCAGCGGCGCCGTCCACGTGACCTGGGGGCAGCTCGCGCTGGTGGTGCTGTCGGTGGCGCTGATGGCGGCGCTGTGGCTGTTCGTGACCCGCACCGTGACGGGCACCGCGATGCGCGCGCTGGCGATGGACCGTGACGCGGCCCGGCTGCAGGGCATCAACGTGGAGCGGCTGATCCTGACGACGTTCTT
Source organism: Actinomadura sp. NPDC000600 (assembly GCF_040492135.1). Lineage (NCBI taxonomy): Bacteria > Bacillati > Actinomycetota > Actinomycetes > Streptosporangiales > Thermomonosporaceae > Actinomadura > Actinomadura sp. NPDC000600. The sequence goes on along the minus strand of NZ_JBEUPD010000062.1, from coordinate 20,058 downwards.
CATCGGGTCGCTGCTCGCGGGCGCGGCCGGCGTCATGTACGGGGTGTACTACGTGCAGATCAGCTTCGGCATGGGCTTCCTCATCGGCCTGCGCGCGTTCACCGCGGCGGTGCTCGGCGGCATCGGGAACCTGCCGGGGACGATGGTCGCGGGCGTATGCATCGGCCTCGTCCAGTCGTTCTCCGCCGGGTACGTCTCGTCCCGCTGGACGGACGTCATCATCTTCGGGCTGCTGATCGCGGTGCTGGCGCTGAGACCGACCGGCCTGTTCGGCGAGCGCGTCGTGGAGCGGGCATGAGGGCCCGGGCGCCGCGCCTCGCGGGCGGGGAGGCCGCGGCCCGGTACGGCGGCTGGCCGCTGCTGGTCGCGCTGGCGCTGGTCGCCGGGCAGACCCTCGACGACTACGCGCTGACCGTCGCCGGGACGATCCTGGTCTACGCGATCCTCGGGCTCGGGATCAACATCGTCGTCGGGTACGCGGGGCTGCTCGACCTCGGGTTCGCCGCGTTCTTCGCGATCGGCGCCTACGCCTCCGGGCTGCTGATGCTCAAGCTGGAGTGGGGCTTCTGGCCGACGCTGCCGGTCGCGGTCGCCGCCGCCGCGGTCGCGGGGGCCGTCATCGGGTACCCGACGCTGCGGCTGCGCAGCGACTACCTCGCGATCGTCACGCTCGGCTTCGGGGAGATCATCCGGATCACCGTGATCAACCTGCAGGTGACCGGGGGCCCGAACGGGCTGACCGGGATCCCGCCGGTGACCGTCGGCGGGCGGGAGATCGTCACGCCGAAGGACTTCTTCTACCTGGCGCTCGCGTTCTTCACCGTCGTGCTGGCCGCGACCGCGCTGCTGGCCCGGTCGCGGCTCGCCTACGCCTGGCGCGCCATCCGGGCCGACGACACCGCCGCCGAGGCGGTCGGCGTGCCCGCGCGGCGGGTGAAGCTGCTGGCGTACGTCCTCGGCGCGATGACCGGGGCGGTCGCGGGGCCGCTGAACGCCGCGCAGCTCGGCACCGTGGACCCGTCCAGCTTCACGTTCCTGACCTCGCTGATGATCCTGCTCGTGGTGATCATCGGCGGGATGGGCAGCCGGCCCGGGGTGATGGTCGGCGCCGTCGTGATCGTCGCGCTGCCGGAGGTGCTGCGCACCGTCCAGGAGTACCGGGGGCTGTTCTTCGCGCTGCTGCTCATCCTGATCGTGCTCCTGCGGCCGCAGGGGGTGTGGCCGTACCGGCCGCGCCGCCTGCGCCTGCCCGAGCGGGCCGGGCCCCCGCCGGAGCCGCCGACCGCGCGGGGGACGCTGCTGGAGGTCGACGGCCTGTCCCGCCGCTTCGGCGGCGTCACGGCCGTGGACGGGCTCGCCCTGCGCGCGGACGCCGGGCAGGTCGTCAGCGTGATCGGCCCGAACGGCGCGGGCAAGACCACCGCGTTCAACTGCGTGACCGGGATGATCGCGCCGTCGGCCGGGACGGTCGTGCTCGCCGGGCGGGACGTCCGCGGCCTCGCCCCGCACCGGGTCGCCGCCGCCGGGCTCGCGCGCACCTTCCAGAGCATCCGGCTGTTCGAGGAGATGACCGTCGCCGAGAACGTGCTGATCGGCCGGTTCGCCCGCGACCGCGCCCTGCTGCGGCCGCTGTCGCGGGCCGACCTCGACGCGGTGCGCCGCTGCCTGGACTTCGTCGGGCTGCTGGACGCGGCCGACCGCCCCGCGGGCGGGCTCGCCTACGGCGACCGGCGCCGGCTGGAGATCGCACGGGCGCTCGCGGGCGACCCGAGCGTCCTGCTGCTGGACGAGCCCGCGGCGGGCGCGAACCCGACCGAGAAGCGGGCGCTGATGGAGCTGATCGGCCGCATCAGCGCGCTCGGCGCCGCCGTGGTGCTGATCGAGCACGACGTCGCGCTGGTCATGTCGATCTCCGACCGGGTGACGGTGCTGGAGCACGGGAGGACGATCGCGGTGGGACCGCCGGCCGAGATCCAGGAGGACCAGCGGGTCATCGCCGCCTACCTCGGCGTGCCGGACGACCCGGAGACCGACCTCGTCACGGAGGTGCTGCGGTGACGCTCCTGCGGGTGAGCGACCTGCGCAGCCGGTACGGGCAGGTCGAGGCGCTGTCGGGGGTCTCGTTCGAGGTCGGCGAGGGCGAGATCGTGGCGCTGCTCGGCAGCAACGGCGCGGGCAAGACCACCGCGCTCCGGACGGTCACCGGCCTGCACCGCGCCCGGTCGGGCCGGGTCGAGTTCGACGGCCGCGACATCACCCGGCTCGCCGCGCACAGGGTCGTCGCGGCCGGGCTGGGGCACGTCCCGGAGGGGCGGCGCGTGTTCCCGGCCCTGACCGTCGCCGAGAACCTGCTGCTCGGCGGCTACCTGCGGCGCCGGGACCGGGCCGCCGTCGCGGCCCGCCGCGAGGAGGTCTACGCGATGTTCCCGCGGCTCGGCGAGCGGCGCGGGCAGCCCGCCGGGCTGCTGTCGGGCGGCGAGCAGCAGATGCTCGCCATCGGGCGGGCGCTGATGCTGCGGCCCCGCCTGCTCGCCCTGGACGAGCCGACGATGGGGCTGGCGCCGCAGACGGCGCAGCAGGTCCTGCGGGTCGTCCGGGAGATCCGCGACCAGGGCGCCACGGTCCTGATCGTCGAGCAGAACGCCCACCAGACGCTCCGCCTCGCCGACCGCGCCTACGTCCTGGAGACGGGCCGGATCGTGCTGGAGGGACCGGCGTCCGCGCTCGCCCGGGACGACCGTGTGAAGGCCGCCTACCTGGGCGGCGACCCGGTCATCGAGGCGACGTGAGCATGCTCCGCGCCGCCTCCTCGATGGCGTCCTCCGACAGCAGGACGTGGTAGGCGGCGTCCCCCAGCGGGATGAAGCTGTCCTCGCTCGCCACCCGGGCCGCCCGCCCACGGAAGCCGGCGTCGGCGAGCGCCGCCAGGACGCCCTCGGACACGCCGCCGGTCCGGCGCGTCTCGTCCGCGACGAGGACGGCGCCGGTGGCGCGGGCCTCGCGGAGCAGGTCCTCGACCGGGAGCGGCGCCAGCCAGCGCAGGTCGACCACCCGGCACCGGACGCCGGCGGCCTCCAGGCGCCGGGCCGCCCGCAGGCTCATGCGCAGGCCGTTGGCGAAGGTGGCGATGGTGAGGTCGCCCCCGTCCCCGTAGGTGCGGGCGCGCCCGATCGGGACCGTCCCGCCCGCGGGGGCCAGCCAGCCCCCGTCGCCCTCCTCGTACAGGTCGCGGGCGTGGTAGAGCGCGATCGGCTCCAGCACCACGCACACGCGGCCCCCGTGCTCGGCGGCGTCCATGCACGAGCGCAGCATCCCCGCGGCGTCGTCGGGGCGGGCGGGTGAGGCGATGACGAGCCCGGGGATGTCGCGCAGGGCGGCCACGGCGTTGTCGTTGTGGAAGTGGCCGCCGAAGCCCTTCTGGTAGGCGTATCCGGCGACCCGCACGACCATCGGGTTGCGGTACCGCCCGGACGAGAAGAACGGCAGCGTCGCCGCCTCGCCCCGGATCTGGTCGAGGGCGTTGTGCAGGTAGGCGAGGTACTGGATCTCCGGGACCGGCAGCATCCCGGCGGTCCCGAACCCGAGCGCGAGGCCGAGGACCGACTGCTCGTCCAGGATCGTGTCGAACACCCGCGCCGCCCCGGCCCGCTTCATCAGCCCGCGCGTGACGCCGTAGACGCCGCCCTTGCGCGCCACGTCCTCGCCGAACACGACCGCCCCCGGCCGCTCGTCCAGCAGCTCGCCGAGCGTACGGTTGACCGCCTGCGCCACCGTCACCGGCTCCCCCGCCGCGGGCTCCGCGCGCCCCGCGGGCCCGGTGGACCGGAGCGGCGCCATGACCTCCGCGGCGGACGACAGGCGGCGCGCGCCCGCGACCTCGTCCGCCAGCGCCATGACCTCGGCCCGCTTGGCCTCGTAGAGCTCGATGACGTCCTTCGAGGTCGCGGCGCCGCTGTCGACGAGGAGGCGCGCGGTCCCCAGGAGCGGATCGCGCGCCATGTCGGACGCGACTTCGGCCGGGGTCCGGTAGGCCGACTCGACGTCGGACCCCGCGTGCCCCATGAGCCGGACGGTCCGCAGGTGCAGGAAGGCGGGGCGGCGGTGCTCGCGGACCCAGTCGGCCGCCCGCACCGACACCGCGTGGGCGTCGGCGAGGTCGCAGCCGTCCGCGTGGAAGTAGGCGAGGCCGGGCCGCGCACCGTAGGCGGCGCGGATCCAGCCGGGCGCCGTGCGGACGCTGATGCCGATCCCGTTGTCCTCGCAGACGAGCAGGAGCGGCAGGGGAAGCCCCTGGTAGGCGCAGTTGGCGGCCGCGTTGATCGCGCCGGCGGCCGTGGAGTGGTTGGCCGAGGCGTCCCCGAAGCCGCACACGGCGACCGCGTCGCGCGGCCATGGCGAGTCCAGGCCGAGCCGGGCGGCGCGTTCGATCGCGAAGGCCACGCCGAGCGCGCGCGGGAGGTGCGAGGCGATGGTGGAGGTCTGCGGGATGACGTTCAGGGGGCGGCTGCCGAACACCTTGTGGCGCCCGCCCGCGATCGGCTCCTCGGCGGCGGCGACGAGCCCGAGCAGGACGTCGCGGAGCGGGTCCTGGCCGGGGACCTGGCGTGCGCGCTCCAGGAAGAACGCGCCCGACCGGTAGTGCAGGAGCGCCGGGTCGTCCGGGCGGAGCGCGGCGGCGACGGCCGCGTTCCCCTCGTGGCCGGCGGAGCCGATCGTGTAGAAACCGCGGCCCTCCGCCTGGAGCCGGCGGGCCGCGAGGTCCAGGTGCCGGCTGCCGAGCTGCGCGTCGAACAGCTCCAGGCAGCGCTCGCCGGTGAGCCCGCCCGGCGGCGCGGGCGCGCCGGACGGGGCGAGGGGCGCGGCCGTCTCGAGGAAGTGGACGTCGGCGGGCTCGGGCATGCGTGCTCCTGTGGGCTGATCGGGACGCGTGTCGAGCATCGGACGCCGCCACGGCCCGGCCAAGCCGCGCAAGGCCGCGAACCGGTTGGGAATTGCCCAAGGATCGCTTACCGACGCTTTCCGGAGAGCCTCAGCCCGGCTTGGCCTCGCGGTAAGGAAGCCGTGCTCTGCCCGATCTTGGCTCGGGCACGCGGCCCGTTCAGGCTGGGACCGTGCTCTCCTCCGTCATCGGCGGCGCCCGGATCCCGGCGGGGCCGCGCTCGTACCGCTCCACCGACCCGTCCCGCACGTCCGAGACGGTCGCCGAGGTGTCCCTCGCGGACGCCGGCGGCCTCGTCGGCGCATGCCGGGCCGCCCGCGCGGCGCAGGACGCCTGGCGCGACGTGCCAGCGCCCGTCCGCGGACAGGTGGTCGCCGCGATCGGCCGGCTCGTCGAGGCCAACAAGGCGGCGCTCGCCCGGACCGTCACCCGGGAGGTCGGCAAGCCGTACGCCGAGGCCCTCGGCGAGGTCCAGGAGATCGCCGACACCTGCGCGTTCTTCCTCGGCGAGGGGCGGCGGCTGTACGGGCAGACCGTCCCGTCCGAGATGCCCGACAAGCAGCTGTTCACCTTCCGGGACCCGGTCGGCGTCGTCGCCGTCGTCACGGCGGGGAACTTCCCGGTCGCGGTGCCGTCCTGGTACATCGTCCCCGCGCTGCTGTGCGGGAACGCGGTCGTGTGGAAGCCCGCCGAGTACGCGGCGGCCTGCGCCGACGCGTTCTACGAGCTGTTCGCGCACGCGGGGCTGCCGGACGGCGTCCTCAACGTCGTGTACGCGGACGGCCCGGAGACGTTCCGCGGCCTCGAGCGGGCCCTCGGCGAGGGCCTCGTCGACAAGGTCGGCTTCACCGGCTCCACCGAGGTCGGGTCGCGGATCGGGGAGCTGTGCGGCCGCCACCTCCAGACGCCCTGCCTGGAGCTCGGCGGCAAGAACCCGATGGTCGTCGCCGAGGACGCCGACCTGCCGCTCGCCGTCGAGGGCGCCCTGTTCTCGGGGTTCGGGACGGCCGGACAGCGCTGCACCTCCCTCGGGACCGCGATCGTGCACGAGTCGGTGCACGGCGAGTTCCTCCGGCTGCTGGACGAGGCGACGCGGGCCGCGCCCGTGGGCGACCCGGCGGGCGACGTCCTGTTCGGGCCGCTGATCAGCGAGCGGTTCGCGGACGGCTTCGAGAAGGTCCTCGGCTGGATCGGCCCCGGCCACACCGTGCACGGGTCGTCCGCCACCGGGCGGATCACGGCGGCGGCGCCGCGGGCGGGCTTCGCCGGCGACCCCGAGGCGGGGCTGTTCTACCACCCGGTGATCGTCGACGGGGTGCGGCCCGGCGAGGAGCTGTTCATGAACGAGGCCTTCGGGCCGGTCATCGGCGTCACCGCGTACCGGACGCTGGACGAGGCGATCGCCCTCGCCAACGCCCCCGGCTACGGCCTGTCCGCCTCCATCTACACCGCCGACCCGGCGAAGGTCTTCGCGTACCGGCGGCGGATCTCGGCCGGGATGGTGAGCGTGAACAACTCCACGTCCGGCGCGGAGGCGCACCTGCCGTTCGGCGGGAACGGGCGCTCCGGCAACGGCAGCCGCCAGTCGGGCATGTGGGTGCTGGACCAGTTCACCCGCTGGCAGTCGATGAACTGGGACACCTCCGGACGGCTCCAGAAGGCGCAGATGGACGTCCTGGAGATCACCCCCGACCTCGGCTTCCGGCTGTAGGGGCGGGCGTGGGGACCGGACCGGGGACGGAGACCGCGGCGGATGCCGAGGCCGACGTCGTCGTCATCGGCGGCGGCGTGATGGGGACGAGCGTCGCGTTCCACCTCGCCGAGGCGGGCGTCCGGCGGGTGGTGCTGGTCGAGCGGGACGAGCTCGGCTCGGGCTCGACGAGCAGGGCGGCGGGCGGCGTGCGCGCCCAGTTCTCCGACGAGGTCAACATCCGGCTCGGCGCCCGCAGCCTGGAGGCGTTCACCCGCTTCCCCGAGCGCCCTGGCCAGGAGATCGACCTGCACCGGGTCGGGTACCTGTTCCTGCTGTCGCGGCCCGAGGACGTCGCGGCGTTCGAGGCGGGCGTCGCCCTGCAGAACGAGCTGGGCGTGCCGAGCCGGATGGTCTCGGTGGCGGAGGCGTGCCGGCTGTCGCCGCTGGTCTCCCCCGACGGGCTGCTGGCCGCCGCGTTCTCCCCCGACGACGGGCACTGCACGCCCGAGTCGGTCGTGCTCGGGTACGCGACGGGCGCGCGCCGGCACGGCGCGGAGATCCGCACCCGCTGCGAGGTCGTCGGCATCGAGGCCCGCGGCGGCGAGATCACGGCCGTCCGGACCTCGCGCGGGCGCATCCGGACCTCCGCCGTCGTCTGCGCGGCCGGAGCCTGGTCGGCGGCGGTCGGGCGGATGGCGGGCGTCGACCTGCCGGTGGAGCCGCTGCGCCGCCAGATCGTCTTCACCGAGCCGATCCCGGACCTGCCCCGCCCGGTGCCGATGACGATCGACTTCGCGACGTCGTTCTACTTCCACGCCGAGGGCGAGGGCCTGATGCTCGGCATGTCCGACCCGGACGAGCGGCCCGGCTTCCGGCTGGACCGCTCCGACGCGTGGCTCCCCCGGCTCACCGAGGCGATCGGGACCCGCGCCCCCCGCCTCCTGGACGTGGGGCTGACGGGCGGCTGGGCGGGCCTGTACGAGGTGACGCCCGACCACAACGCGCTCATCGGCGAGGACCCGTCGGTGTCCCGGTTCCTGTACGCGACGGGCTTCTCCGGCCACGGCTTCCTGCAAGGCCCGGCGGTCGGCGAGGTCGTCCGCGACCTGTACCTCGGCCGCGAGCCGTTCACCGACGTCGCCCCCCTGCACGCGGCCCGGTTCGCCGGCGACGCCCTCCGCCCGGAGATCAACTGTGTCTGACGTGCTCGAACTCATGGACGAGTGGGGCCCCGAGAGGGTCGTGTGCGTGTCCGACACCCGGACCGGGATGCGGGGCGTCCTCGTCATCGACAACACCGCCCGCGGCATGGGCAAGGGCGGCATGCGGATGAGCCCGTCGGTGACGGTCGCGGAGGTGGCGCGGCTCGCCCGGGTCATGACCTACAAGTGGGCGGGCGTCGACCTGTTCTTCGGCGGCGCGAAGGCCGGCATCGCGGCCGACCCCGGGTCGCCGGACCGGGAGGCGGTCCTGCGCGCGTTCGTGCGGGCCCTGTCGCAGGAGATCCCCCGGCGGTACGTGGCGGGCCTCGACATGGGGCTGTCGGAGCGGGACGCGGCGATCGTCCAGGACGAGCTGGACGACCGGGGCGCGGCCGTCGGCACCCCGCACGTCCTCGGCGGCATGCCCTACGACGAGCTGGGCGTGACCGGCTTCGGGGTCGCGGAGGCCGCCGACGCCGCCGCCCAGCACGCGGGGACGTCCCTGCGCGGCGCACGGGTCGCGATCCAGGGGTTCGGCGCGGTCGGGCATGCGGCGGCCAGGCGCCTGCACGAGTTGGGCGCGACCGTCGTGGCGGTCTCGACCGTGCACGGCGCCCTGCACGACCCGGACGGCCTGGACGTCGGGCGGCTGCTCGCCCTGCGCGCCGAGGCGGGCGACGCGGCGGTGCGGGAGTACGGCGGGCGTCTCCTCCGGGCCGGCACGGAGCTGTCCGTCCCGGCCGACATCCTCGTCCCCGCCGCGCTGCAGGACGTCATCGACGAGGACGCGGCCGCGGACGTCCAGGCGGCGATCGTGGTGGAGGGCGCGAACCTGCCCACCGGGCGGGCGGCGCAGCGCGTCCTCGCCGAGCGCGGCGTGACGGTCGTGCCGGACTTCGTCGCCAACGCGGGCGGCGTGGTCGCGGCGGGGTTCGCGATGGACGCCCGCCACTCGGCGTTCCGCCCCGACCCGGAAGCGGTGTTCGCGGCGGTCTCGGCGAAGATGCGCGACAACACCGGCCGGGTCCTCGACGCCGCCCGCGCGCAGGGCACGACGACGCACGAGGCCGCCGTGGCGCTCGCGCAGGAGCGCGTCCGCGCCGCGATGGAGCTCAAGGGCCGGTGGCGCCGCTGACCTCGTTCTCGACGCCGCGGGCGACCTCGATGAGGCCGCGCATGGCGTCCTTGACGAGCGGGTTGGTGTTGGTGGTGCGGCGCAGCACGGTGACGTGCCGCCGCGGGGAGCGGCGGCTGAGCCGCAGCGTCCGCAGCCCCGGCGCCGGGACGCAGCCGAGCGCCGGCACGAGCGCGATGCCGAGGCCGCACGCGACCAGCCCGCACACCACTGCGTAGTCGTTGCTGCGGAACGCGATGTTGGGCGTGAACCCGGCCGTGCCGCACAGCCGCAGCAGGGCCTGCGCGCCCGAGCTCTCGGGGCGGCTCGCGATCCACGTCTCCGACCGCAGGTCCCGCAGCCGGACGGTGCGGCCCCCGGCGAGGGGGTGGTCCCGCGGGACGCACAGCACCAGGTTCTCGTCCATCACCGGCGTCTCCACGATCTGGTCGGGCCAGGTGCGCGGGAACAGGTCGTACCGGTAGACGAGCTGGAGGTCGAGGTCGCCGTCGAGCAGCTCGGGCAGCAGCTCGTCTGGCTCGCCCTCCGCCAGCGTGATGTCGATGCCGGGCCGCACGCGCGACAGCTCCGCCAGCACCCGCGGAAGGATGCGGGCGCTGGCGGTCGGGAAGCTGCCGAGCTGCAGGGCGCCGCGCTCGCCGCTGGCGACCGTGCGCAGCTCCCGCTCCAGCGTGTCGAGCGCCGACAGCACGTCGTTGCCCTTGCTGACCATCAGGAACGCGGCGCTCGTCGGGCGCACGCTGCGGGCCCGGCGCTCGAACAGCACCAGGCCGCAGGCGCGCTCCAGGGCGGCGATCTGCTGGGAGACGGCGGACGCGGTGTACCCGAGGTTGCGGGCCGCGTCCGCGAACGAGCCGGTGCGGACGACCTCGCGCACCGTCTGTATGTGCAGGGGACTGATCATGGGCGCACCCCGTTCAGCGCTGAACGTGACCGTCTCCCCCGCAGACGCCTCCCTCCATGCGTATCATCCCGCGGGCCGGGGCCCCAGTCCCAAGATCAGTCGTGCCGCGGGCGCTTGGCCACCAGCGTCAGCACGTCGTACTTGGCGACCGAGGCCCCCTCCTGGTTCGTGACGTCGGTGTCCCAGCGGACCTCGCCGTAGTCGGCCCCCTCGCGCGGCGTGATCTGCTTGGCCGTCAGGGTGACGGTCAGCTCGTCGCCCGGCTTGACGGGCGTGAGGAACCGGAGGTTCTCCAGGCCGTAGTTCGCCAGGACGGGCCCCGGGGACGGCTCCACGAACAGTCCGGCCGCGAACGACACGACGAGGTAGCCGTGCGCGACCCGCCCGCCGAAGAACGGGTTGGCCCTGGCGGCCTCCTCGTCCGTGTGGGCGTAGAAGGTGTCGCCGGTGAACTCGGCGAAGTGCTCCACGTCGTCGAGGGTGACGACGCGGGGGCCGCCGACGGCGGTGTCGCCGACTTGCAGGTCCTCGAGGTGCTTGCGGAACGGGTGCTCGTCGGTGACGGTGCGGTCGGTGCCGGGGACCCAGCGCCCGGTGATCGAGGTGAGCATCGCCGGCCCGGCCTGGACGGCGGTGCGCCGCATGTGGTGCACCACCCCGCGGATCCCGCCCATCTCCTCGCCGCCGCCGGCGCGCCCGGGGCCGCCGTGGACGAGCGCGGGCAGGGGCGAGCCGTGCCCGGTCGACTCCTTGGCGTCCTCGGCGTTCAGCACGAGCAGGCGGCCGTGCCACGGCGCGGCGCCGAGCACGACCTTCCGGGCGAACTCCGCGTCGCCGGTCACGACCGACCCGGCGAGGCTGCCGCGCCCGCGCGCGGCCAACTCCACCGCCTGCTCGGCGCCCTCGTACGGCATCAGCGTGCTGACCGGCCCGAACGCCTCGACCTCGTGCGGCTCGGCGCGGCCGGCGTCGTCGGCGCGCAGCAGCACCGGGGAGATGAACGCGCCGCGCTCGGCGTCCGCGCCCACGACCTCGACCCGCTCGGGGTCGCCGAACACGGCGCGGCCGGCGTCCATGAGGGCCTTCAGGGAGCGGCGCACCTCCTCGCGCTGGTCGAGCGTGGCGAGCGCGCCCATCCGCACGGCGGGGTCGGACGGGTTCCCGACGACGACCTTCGCCAGCCGCTCCCGGACGGCCTCGGTGACGTCGTCCATCAGCGCGGCGGGGACGAGCGCCCGGCGGATCGCCGTGCACTTCTGGCCCGCCTTCACGGTCATCTCCGCGACGAGCTGCTTGACGTACAGGTCGAACTCCGCCGTGCCGGGCACCGCGTCCGGCCCGAGGACCGAGCAGTTCAGCGAGTCGGCCTCGGCGTTGAACCGGACCGCGTTCCCCACGATGACGGGGTGGGTGCGCAGCAGCCGGGCCGTCGACGCCGACCCGGTGAACCCGACGATGTCCTGCTCGGTGAGGTGGTCGAGCAGGTCGCGCGGCTCCCCGCAGACCATCTGCACCGAGCCCTCGGGCAGGATCCCGGCCTCGACGATCAGCTCGACCAGCCGGGCGGTCAGGTAGGCGGTCTGGCTCGCCGGCTTGATCAGGCTCGGCACCCCCGCGAGGAACGCGGGCGCGAGCTTCTCCAGCGGACCCCACACCGGGAAGTTGAACGCGTTGATCTGCACCGCGACGCCGTGCGACGGCGTGCACAGGTGCTGCCCGACGAACGTCCCGCCCTTGCCGAGCGGCTCCACGGCGCCCTCGACCAGCACCGTGTCGTTCGGCAGCTCCCGCTTGCCCTTGCTCGCGTAGGCGAACAGGACGCCGATGCCGCCGTCCACGTCGAACTTCGAGTCGCCCAGCGTCGCGCCCGTCCTGGCCGACAGCGCGTACAGCTCCTCGCGGTGCTCCCGCAGGTGGGACGCGAGCGCCTTCAGCAGGGCCGCGCGCTGGTGGAAGGTGAGCTCCCTCAGCACCGGGCCGCCGACCGAGCGCCCGTACTCCAGGGCGGCGCCCATGTCGATCCCCGCCGAGGAGATCCGGGCGACCTCCTCCCCGGTGACGGCGTCGTGCAACGGCGCCCCCTCGTCCTCCGGGGAACGCCAGGAACCCGACACGTAACTGCGCAGCACGACCACTGGGACCTCCTTGTCCTTAGCTCTGACCATTCTTGCCGCTTCCAAGCTTCCTTCACGCCTCGCAGACCTGACAGCCGGGGCCCCGATCCTTTGTGTACTCCCGCACCGCCGGGGCGGGTCACCTGTTCGCGACGACGTTCCAGGCGTCCTGGCGGACGTCCACGTGGGGGGACCGGCGCAGGCCGTCCAGGAGGTCCCCCCATTCGCCGGCCCATCCGGCGGCCGAGCCGCCCGACCGGACGACGCCGACGGCGAGCAGGTGCGAGGCGGCGTCGCCGCGTGCGGTGAGGGCGCGGGCGGCGGGCAGGAGCCGGCCGGGCCCGCCGCTCCCCCGCGCGCCGAGCGCGTGGTCCAGCCGCCGGTCGGCGACCCTGGCGGCCAGGACGGGGCGGTCGCGCAGCAGGCCCGCCAGGGCCCCGAGCTCCTCGGCGATGCGCTCGGGTGAGGCGTCGCCGCCGTTCAGGCGGGCGGACAGGAGCGCGACGTCCGCGGCGCCGGCGACGTGCAGGGGGTGCCTCGCGAGCATCTCCACCACGCGGCGGGCGAGTGGCGCGTCCGGCCGGCCGGCGATCGCGTGGGCCACGGCCGCGACCCGCGCCCGCGCGCGCTCGCCCGGCTCGGCGGCGAGCAGGGCGGACAGCACGCCGAGCGCCTCCTCCGCCACCGAGCCCGCCCGCACCAGGGCGTTGAGGACGGGCAGCTCGTCGTCCCCGGCGGGGTCGGAGGGGTCGGCGACGGCGGCGAGGACGGCGCCGACGTCACCGGTGTACCAGCGGACCCACGCGGCGAACGCCTTGGACGCCCGGAACCGCACGCCGGGGCCGTCCGCCGCCGCGCCGAGCCTGCGGACCAGTGCGGCGTAAGCGGGACGGTGCGCGGGCGCGTACTCCGAGGGCTTCGCCTGGAAGAGCGCGCGCAGCAGCGGTTCCGAGGCGTACGGGCCCGCGGCGGCGCCCAGTGCGGCGAGCGCGCGGGGGTCCTCCGGCATCCTCCGGAGCGCCGCCGCGACCGCGATGCGGACGTCCGGGTGGAGGCCGGGGTCGTCCCACGCGCGCAGCAAGGTCTCCGCCGCGCCGGGGACCCGCAGCCGTTCGATGAGCCGGGCCGCCTGCTTGCGGACGGCCACCGTGCGGTCCGGGCCGGTCAGCGCCTCCGCCAGGACGGGACCGAGGCGCGACGGCGGCACCGCGGCGGCGGCCCGTGCCAGCGCCGCCGCCGCGACCACCGATCGCGGGCCCCGGGCGTGGCGCAGGAGCACGGCGAGGGCCTCGGCAGGACGGTCCGAGACCGCCATGGCCTCCAGCGCGGCCTCGGCGAGGGCGGGCTCGCCGTCCCCGTCCGCTCGGGCGTCGAGGTGGTCCAGGCAACCGGGCAGCCGGCCGAGCGAGGCGACGGCGGCGGCCCTGGCGCCGACAGGTCCCGCCGAGGCCGCCAGCAGGTCCCGCATGCGCCCGGCCTGGTGCGGCGTCCACCGGCCGGGCTGCTGCGGCTGGATCGCGGGGACCCCGCCCGGGTCCCCGAACCGGCCCGTCCGGGCGCGTTCCAGGGCGGGCAGGAGCAGGTCGGTGCGGCGGCCGGCGACGACGCGCCAGACCTCGGGCAGGGCGATCGCGGAGGGGTCGGCCGCCACCAGTGCCGCGGCGCGGCGCTCGCGCTCCACCGGGTCGGCGAGCCACAGTGCCGCGGCCTCGCGGGCGAGCGGCTCGGGCGCCGCGCGGACCGCCGTCCGCAGCAGGCCCTGAAGGGCCGCCGACGCGAACGCCCGCCGCCCGAGCGCCCGTGCCAGCGCGACGACCACCTCGTGTTCACCTGGCCCGGGGCGCACTGCCGCGACCAGGTCGCGCTCCCGGCCGCGGGGCAGCACGCGGTCGAGGCGGTGGCCGTCGAGCGCCTCCGCCCCGTGCCGGGCAACCAGGCGGGCGTAGGCGCCGATCGCCCACCGGACGAGCGCGGGCCGCGCCGCGTGGGCGAGGAGGCGGTCCGCCAGAGCCCGCAGCCTCAGCCGGGTCGCCTGGGAGGAGTCCCGCGCGTCGACGGCCGCGGCGGCTACCTCCTCCAGCGGCGCGGCGAACGCGTCGTCCAGGAGGCGGACCGGCACGGACGCCAAGGCCGCGAGGAGGTCCGCCCTCAGCGGGTCCCGCTCGTTGCGCGTGCGGCGCGCCAGTTCGGCGACGAGGTCGCGAAGGGCCGCGGCGTCGCCGGTGCGGCCGGTCGCCTCGACCAGGAGGGTGCGGGCGAGCCCGCGCAGCCTCGGGTCCCCGCCGAGCGCCGCCTCCCTCAGCGGCCCGGCCGCCTCCTCGTACGGGAGGTGGGCCGTGAGCTTCAGCGGGAGGGCCGGATCGTCCAGCCGGGATCGCGCTGAGTGCCACACCGAGCCGTGCCAGTCGAGCATCCGGCGCGCCTCGCCGGCCGCCCGGCCGAGGGGCAGGAGGGCGAGCAGCGGCAGCGCGGCAAGTCCCGGGTGCCCGCCTTCTCCCGCGAGGTCGTAGACCTCGGCCCGGCGGCGCGGCGGGACGTGCGCTAGGAGGTCGCGCAGCGCGTAGGGGCCGGCCTGGACGAACTCCCGGAGCTCCGGTGAGGGCAGGCGGCCCACATGCGCGAAGTACGCGGCCGGGAGCCGGCCCCGGCGACCCGTCCGCCGCACCGCCCGGGCGGCCCTGACGGCGTCCGCTCTGAACAGCGCCGGGAGCAGGGTGCGCGGCAGCTGCGCCAGTGCCGGGCGGGAGCCGTTCGCCTCCAGCAGTCCCAGCAGCCCCGCCGGATCGCGGCGGGCCAGCTCCGGGAGGCCGGCCCGGCAGCGCCTCCACCAGGACCATTCGTGCGCCCGGTCACGGCCGCGCGCGAGGAGGGCATCGGGGTGCCGTCCGGCCAGGGCGCGCCACGCGGTGACCGCGTGCTCCAGGTCGGGCAGGAGGCGCGCGACCGTCCCGCTCGTGCAGGCCGGCAGGAGCGCGGCGGCTTCGCGATCGCCCCAGCGGGCGCGGACGTCCGGCAGGAGCCGGTCGGCGAGCCCCGCGCGGCCGCAGTGGCGGAGCGTCCGGTAGAACGCGCGGCGCAGGTCGGCGGGGGCGTCGTCCAGCACCGCCGCGGCGGCGTCGTCGGAGACGGGCAGCGTGCGGACGGCCCGCAGAGCCGCACGGCGCAGCGCCATGTCGGGGCCCGCGAGGACGCGTTCCAGATAGGGCAGGTCCCGCGCCGCCATGGCGATGTGCAGAGCGGTCCGGCGTTCGTAGGGCCCGCGGGCCGACAGGCCGGCGAGGGCCTCGCGGAGTTCCGGGGTTCCGGCGGCGCGACGGGCCCGCAGGGCGAGCTCCCGCATGCGGCGCGGGTAGGGCAGGGCTTCGAGGGCCGGTTCCCAGACCGGCTCGATGGGGCTCAACGGCCCGGGCGGCGACCGCCCTTCCTGAAGATCATGGTGCCGATGATGGCGGACCGGCGGTGCGCACGGCAAGCCGTCTGCCCTGAAATACTCCTGACCATGACCTTTGTGGCAGACAGTGGGCGATACGAGCGGCTCCCCTACCGACGGTGCGGGCGGAGCGGGCTGCGGCTTCCGGCGATCTCGCTGGGGCTGTGGCACAACTTCGGCGACGACCGGCCGCTGGACGTCCAGCGGGCCATCCTGCGGCGGGCGTTCGACCTCGGCGTCACGCACTTCGACCTCGCCAACAACTACGGGCCGCCGTACGGGTCCGCCGAGACCAACTTCGGCCGGATCATGCGCGAGGACCTCGCCCCCTACCGGGACGAGCTGATCATCTCGACCAAGGCGGGCTACGACATGTGGCCCGGCCCCTACGGCGAGTGGGGGTCGCGCAAGTACCTGCTCGCGAGCCTCGACCAGTCGCTGCGCCGGATGGGGGTCGACTACGTCGACATCTTCTACAGCCACCGCTTCGACCCGGAGACGCCGCTGGAGGAGACGATGGGGGCGCTGGACCGCGCCGTCCGGTCCGGCAAGGCGCTGTACGCGGGCATCTCGTCCTACTCCCCCGAGCGCACCGCCGAGGCGGCGGCGATCCTGCGGGAGATGGGTACCCCGCTGCTGATCCACCAGCCGTCCTACTCGATGCTCAACCGCTGGATCGAGGGCGGGCTGCTCGACACCCTCGACCGGGTGGGGGCCGGCTGCATCGCGTTCTCGCCGCTGGCGCAGGGGATGCTGACCGGCAAGTACCTCGACGGCGTCCCGGAGGGGTCCCGGGCGAGCAAGGGCACGTCGCTGTCCACGGGCCTGCTCACCGAGGACAACCTCCGGCACGTCCGCACGCTGAACGAGATCGCCGGGGCGCGCGGGCAGTCGCTCGCCCAGATGGCGCTGGCCTGGTCGCTGCGCGACGGCCGGGTCACCTCGGCGCTGATCGGCGCGAGCAGCGTCGCGCAGCTGGAGGAGAACCTCGCCGCCCTCGACCGGCTCGACTTCACCCCCGACGAGCTCGCCGCGATCGACCGGGACGCCGTCGAGGCGGGCATCAACATCTGGGCGGCCTCCAGCGCCGGCTGAGCGCCCGCGGCGATCGGGGCGCGCGCATCGACCGGGCGTGGCGTGCATCGACCGGGCGGCAGGGGGCACGAGCAGCTCATGGAGGAGATGACGCTGCGGAGCTCCGCGTTCACCGACCACACGCTCATGCCGTCGGACTACTCCCACGACAGCGGGGACCTCTCGCCGCCGCTGGAGTGGTCGCCCGCCCCCGAGGAGGTGGTGGAGCTGGCCCTGGTGTGCGAGGACCCGGACGCCCCGGTCGGCACGTTCGCCCACTGGCTGGTCGCCGGCATCGACCCCGTGACCACCGGGCTGGACGCCGGGGAGCCGCCGACCGGCGCCGTCCTCGGGCGCAACGACTTCGGCGCCGAGGGCTACGGCGGGCCGAAGCCGCCGGTGGGCGACGACCCGCACCGGTACTTCTTCCGGCTGTACGGGCTGTCGGAGCCGTCCGGGCTGCGGGACGGCTTCACCGCCGAGGACCTGCGCGACGCCGTCGAGGACAAGGTCGTCGCATCGGGGACGCTCGTCGGCACCTACGCGAGGTGAGCCATGGGCGGCACCGGGGCCGGCGGGCCCGACCGGAACGGACCCGAGCGCCACGAGCCGGAGCGGCGCGAGTCCGGAGGGCGCGAGCCGGAGCGGCGCGAGCCCGGGTGGGACGAGCCCGAGCGGCACGACATCGGCCGCAATGAGCCCGGGTGGCACGGACCCGGGTCGCACGGACCGTACCCGCACGAGCAGCCGCGCGGCGACGAGCCGGTGACCGCGCGCAGCCCGCTGGCCCTGCGCGCGGTCCTGTCCACGGTCGCGCTGGTCGGCGCGGTGGCAGCCGCGATCGTGTTCGCGGTGAACGGTTCGGGCGACGGCTCCTGGACCGCGGCGGGCATCTGCGCGGCCGTCGCCGTGATCGCCGCCGTCGACCTGGTGGTGATCGCCCGGCGCGCCCGCCACTGAGCCGGCTGGTCAGTGCCGGTGGTCGGGCTCCGCGATCCCGGGGTCGGCGAGCAGCCTGCCGATCCGGTCCCGGCTCTCCTCGTCGGTCGGCGTGTAGACGACCAGGCGCGCGTTCGGCGACGCGGTGATGTCCATGCTCGTGGTGCGCGTCCGGATCTCGCCGACGGCGCGGTGCCGGAAGAGCTTCACGGTCGGCCCCGGCAGCGCGACGTCGTGGGACGCCCACAGCCGCGCGAACATGGGGCTGGCCGCCTGCAGGCGCCGGACGAGGTCCTTCCAGCCCGGCTCGCCCAAATGCCTGCTGTAGCGGTGCCGGAAGACGGCGACGTGGTCGGGCGCGGCCTCCTCCAGGTTCGCGACCGGGTTGCAGCACGGCGGCAGCGTGAACACCATCCACAGCGTGTTGCGCTCGCACGGCCGGGCCCGCACCACGTGCGGGAAGATCGCGGCGTAGGCGGCGTTCCAGGCCAGGATGTCCGAGCGGGCGTTGGCGACCGCCGCGGGCATCGGCACGAGCGCGTCCAGGATCGCCTGGACGTCCTCGGGGAGGGTCTCGGCGTGCTCCTCGACCGCGGCGTCCGGGATGTCGGCCAGCCGGTACAGGTGCTCGCGCTCGGCGCCGTCGAGCCGCAGGGTGCGCGCTACGGCGTCCAGCACCTGGGTGCTGGCGTTGATCGGGCGGCCCTGCTCCAGCCATGTGTACCAGGTGACGCCCACCCCTGCGAGCTGGGCGACCTCCTCTCGGCGCAGTCCGGGCGTGCGGCGCCGGGGGCCCGGCGGCATCCCGACGTCCTCGGGGGTGATCCGCTCGCGCCGGCTGCGCAGGAACGCCGCCAGTTCCGTGCGGCGGCGCGGGCCCGCGCCGTTGCGGCGGGCGGTGGGCGCGGCGGGCGCACTCGTCATCGTCACTCCCCCAGCCTGACTCCGACCGGCGTGCTCTTCCAGGTGCTGTCAGTACCAGTATCGGCAGGCTCTCGTTACCGGTACCGGTCTCCGAGCACGCTCGTACACATGACACAGACAACCGACCTGCGCGGGGCCATTCCCGACCGGGGGTCGCGGAACGGCTCCGGCGGGCTCGCGCTCGCCGTCATCCTGCTCGGCCAGTTCATGGCCATCCTCGACGTGAACATCGTCAACGTGGCCCTCCCGACGATGCGCGCGGACCTGCACGCCTCGGGGGCGGGGCTCCAGCTCATCGTCGCCGGCTACATCATCTCCTACGCGGTACTGCTGATCACGGGCGCGCGGCTCGGCGGCATCGCGGGCCACCGCCGCCTGTTCCACCTCGGCCTGGCGTCCTTCACGGCGGCGTCGCTGGCGTGCGGGCTGGCGCCGTCCACCGGGACGCTGGTGGTGTTCCGCTTCCTGCAGGGCGCGGGCGCGGCGATGCTCACCCCGCAGGTGATGTCGATGATCCAGCGGGACTTCACCGGCGCGGCCCGGGCGCGGGCCCTCGGCGTCTACTCGGCGGTCATCGCGGGCGGCGTCGTCGTCGGGCAGGCGGCCGGGGGCCTGCTGGTCGGCGTGGACCTGCTGGGCACGGGCTGGCGGACGGTCTTCCTCGTCAACGTGCCGATCGGCGCCGCGCTGCTGCTCGCGGGGCCGCGCGTGCTGCCCCGCGACGAGCCCGCGCCCCGGACGCGCCCGCTGCGCGCCGAACTGGACCTTCCGGGCCTGCTCACGCTGGCCCCGGCGGTGCTGCTGCTCGTCGTCCCGCTGATCATGGGGCACGAGCTGGGCTGGCCGCTGTGGGGCTGGGCGTCGTTGGCCGCGAGCGCCGCGTTCGCGGCGGCCTTCGCCGCCGTGGAGCGGCGGGTGGCGGCCGCGGGCGGGCGGCCGCTGGTCTCGCCCCGGGTGCTGCGCGCCCCGCTGCTGGTCCCGGCCTGCGTGGCGATCATGTTCGGCCCGGCCAGCTGGGGGTCGTTCCTGTTCACCACCACCCTGCACCTGCAGGGCGACCTGCGGATGTCGCCGCTGGAGTCGGGGCTGGCGTTCGTGCCGTGCGTGACCGCGTTCGGGCTGGTCGGGCTGAACTGGCAGCGGCTGCCCGCCCGCTGGCACGGGCGCGCCGTCCCGGCCGGGTTCGCGGTCGCGGGGGCGGGCTACCTGTGCGTCGGGCCCCTCGCCGGGGGCGGCGTCCCCTACGAGGCGCTCACCGTGGTCATCGGGTTCGGGCTCGGGGTGATGCCGATCATCATGACGCTCGCCCTGCGGCACGTCCCGGCCGGCGACGCGGCGGACGCGAGCGGGCTGCTGCTCACGCTGATGCAGCTCGCGCAGGTGGTCGGCATCGCCACCGTCGGGACGCTGTTCCTCACCCTCGCCGAGTCCGGCGGGTCGACCCGGCGCGCCGAGTACGGCGCCGGATGGGCGCTCGCCGGCATGGTCCTGCTCGGCGCCCTGTTCGCCCTGTCCCTGGCCCGCGGCCGGGCGGCGGCCCGCCCCTGACGGTCAGTACCCCGACAGGCGGGCGCGGGCCGCCTCCACCGCGGGCGGGACCGGCCGCCTGGCGCGGCCGAGCCCGGGCAGCGCGCGGGCCGCGTCTGCGCAGGATCTCGAAGGCGCTCACCTTGCGACCTCCCGGCGGACGTCCGCCACGACGCG
>NZ_JBEUPD010000061.1:0-27463 GCF_040492135.1 Actinomadura sp. NPDC000600 | reverse complement strand
ATCTACCCGCCTTGTTTTGGTTGTGTTGTGCCCGTGGGGTTTTGTTGGGTGGCGCTGCGGTCGCCCGGCTCGGCGGGTCGGGCGACCTCCAGGCGCTTAGAGCGCCTTCCGGCCGCCCGACCCGCGGCCGTGGCTCAGCTTCCTTCCGTGGGGTTCAGCTTCCTTCCGTGGGGCTGAGCCTCCTTCCGGGGGGACCGAGCCTCCTTCCGTGGGGACCGAGCCTCCTTCTGTGGGGGTCGAGCCTTCTCCCGTGAGAGCTGGGTTTTCTGCCTTGGGGGCTGGGCTCCCTTCCTTGATGGTTGAGCTACCTGCTTTGGTGGCCGGGCTTCCTGCCTTGGGGGCTGGGGTTCCTGCCTTGGTGGTTACGGGGTTGCCAGGGCCTCGGTGGGGGCCAGGCGGGCTGCGCGTAGGGCCGGGTAGATGCCGGCGGCGCCGCCTATGAGGAGGGTGGCGACGATGCCGCCGGCCATCGCCCACACCGGGACGACCGTCGGCCAGCCCTGCGTCACCGCGAAGACCGCGGTGACCACGACGCCCATGGCCACGCCGCCGACGCCGCCGAGTGCGGCGAGCAGCTGCGACTCGGTGAGGAACTGCAGCCTTATCTGGCCGCGGGTCGCGCCGAGCGAGCGGCGCAGCCCGATCTCGGCGCGACGCTCCAGAACCGAGATCACCATCGTGTTGGCGACGCCGACGCCGCCGACCAGCAGCGCGACGCCGCCGAGGCCGAGGAGCAGCCCGGTGAACGTCCTGTCGGCGGCGTCCTGCGCGGTCAGCGCGTCCGAGGGGCGGCTCACCTGCACCTCGGTCGGCGCCTGCGGGTTCGCGGTCGCCGCCAGCAGGTTCCGCACCTTCACCACCGCGTCCTTGCGGGCCCGGGTGTAGACGGTGGTCGGGTGGCCGTCGAAGCCGAGGTGCGCCGCCGCCGACTCCCAGCCGACCAGCGCGGCCGAGTCCAGCTCCGGCGCCAGCTGGTTCGGTTCCAGGATGCCGACCACCGTGAACCACTGGGAGCCGAGCCACACCTGGACGTTCGGCGTCGACACCCCGAGCCGGCCGGCCGTCTCCGCGCCGAGCACCACCGCCGGGTACTTGGCCGTGCCCGCGTTGAGCCACGTGCCCGCCGAGACCGTCAGGCCGACGGTCTTCGGCAGGTCGAGACGGGCCGCCAGGACGCTGATCCCGCCGCTCTCCCCCTCCGGGATGCGGTCGTTGCGGTAGACGTGGGTGTCCGCCAGCTTCGCCGTCGCGGACGCCGACTCCACGTCCGGCATCCGGCCCACCATGCCGACCGACTCCTTCGGCAGCTTCGAGTCCTCGCCGAAGAAGTCCCGGCCGGGCGCCACGGTGAGCAGGTTGGTGCCGAGCCGGTCGAGGGTGGCCTCGAGCTGGGCGCGGCTGGAGGTCGAGATGCCGACCACGCCGACCATCGCGGCGATGCCGATCGCGATGCCGAGGGCCGACAGGAACACCCGCATCGGCCGGGATCGCAGGCCGGCGGCGCCGACGCGCAGCACGTCGCGCGGCCCCAGCCGCACCGGCCCGTCCCCGCGGGGAGTCGTCTTCACCGAGCCGCCCTTCACCGTGTCGCCTCCACCCGTGCGTCGTCGTGGACGATCCTGCCGTCGCGCATCCGCACCTGCCGTGGGAGCAGGGCGGCGATGTCCCGGTCGTGCGTGATGAGCACGACCGTCGTGCCGGCGTCGGACAGCTCCCGCAGCAGATCCAGGACGCCCGCGCCGGAAGCGGAGTCCAGCGCGCCGGTCGGCTCGTCCGCCAGCAGCATCGCGGGCTCCCCCACCACGGCGCGGGCGATCGCGACCCGCTGCTTCTCGCCGCCGGACAGCTGGTGCGGCCGGTGGTCGAGCCGGTGCCCGAGCCCGACGCGCTCCAGGGCGCGGCGGGCCCTGCGGCGCCGCTGCGGCAGCGGCACGCCCCCGTACAGGAGCCCGTCCGCGACGTTGTCGAGCGCGCTCACACCCGCGGCGAGATGGAACTGCTGGAACACGAAGCCGATCCGCCGGGCGCGCAGCGCCGACAGCCGCCGGTCCGGCAGCCGCGACACGTCCGTCCCCTCGACCAGGACGGTGCCCGCGCTCGGCCGGTCGAGCGTGCCGAGCAGGTGCAGCATCGTCGACTTCCCCGACCCGGACGGCCCGACGATCGCGACCAGCTCGCGCTCCTCGACGGTCAGCGACACCGCGTCCAGCGCCGTGACGCCGCCCGGATAGGTCTTGGTGACCTCGCGCAGTTCGACGACCGGGCTCACGAGGGCACTCCGACCTTCATCCCCTCGGACAGCCCCGATCCGGAGATCTCCACCTTGCCGTCGGTGAAGGCGCCGGTCTCGACCGGCACCGTCCGGACCCGCCCGCCCTCCACGACCTGGACCGCGTAACCGCCGTCCCCCTGCGCGAGCAGCGCCGCGATCGGCACGGCGAGGACGTCGGCGTGGCGGTTGGCGGTGAGATGCACCGCGACGGGCGCCTTGTCGTAGGACCCGATCTCCTTCCCGCCCGCGACCGCGATCCGCACCTCGACGGTCGCCGGCTGGTCGTCCTGCGCCTGCGTGGCGACCTTCCCGACCGAGGTGATCGTCCCCTTGACCGTGTCGCCGGACGGCAGCTCGATCTCCACCGCGCCGCCCTTCTTCGCGAGCCGCCGGTACTCCACGTCCAGGTCGACGGTCACGACGCGGCTCGTTCCGGTGTAGGTGAGGACGGGGCCGCCGACGCGGTCGCCGACGCTCGCCTTGCGCTCGTCGACTCTGATCCGCCCCGGCGCGACGACGGCGGCGCCCGGCTCGACCCGGCCGGTCTCGGTCACCCCGAGGTCGTCCTGCCAGCGCTTCACGGCCGCGGCGGTGGAGCCGTCGAAGGTCTTGTCGACGGTGAAGCCGGTGTAGCCGAGTGCTCGCAGGTTCCGCTCGAACTGCAGGACGTCGGCGCCTTCCGTCCCATCTGCGAGCGTGCGGTACAGCGGCAGCCTTCCGTACAGCAGCGGGACCGGCTTGTTGTCGACCCGGTACACCGACCTGCCCC
Organism: Actinomadura sp. NPDC000600; assembly: GCF_040492135.1. Classification (NCBI taxonomy): domain Bacteria; kingdom Bacillati; phylum Actinomycetota; class Actinomycetes; order Streptosporangiales; family Thermomonosporaceae; genus Actinomadura; species Actinomadura sp. NPDC000600. The sequence continues at coordinate 24,422 of NZ_JBEUPD010000061.1, read as the reverse complement.
TGGAGACGACCGACCCCGCCCCGGCCAGCCAGGTGAGGGTGCCGTGCCCCGTTCCCGTGATGGTGCGGGCGCCGCCGTAGCCGAGCGTCCCGTCCACGTTCTGGGTCTCGACCAGCGTCGTCCGCTCGATCGCCGCCGTAGCGGGCGGTGGCGCGCCGCGGTCGGCGGCGGGTTCGCCGCCGCCGAGGCCGACCGTGGCGAGCCCGGCGCCGCCCGCCACGACCACCCCGGCCGCGCCGAGCGCGATGGTGCGCGTCCTGGCCACTAGCCCCTGCCAACGGTCGTGGAGGGTCCCTTGCCGCCGTCCGGCGAGTACTTCGAGCACGCCTCCTGCGCCTTCTTGAACGTCTGGCTCCGGGGGTCGAGCCCGGTGCCCCCGCCTGCCTGGATCTTGATGCCGCCATCCGGTTCGGGATCGGGGAACTTGCTGATGCCGTTGTCCCGCATGCACTTGGCGAACGCGCGCATCTTGGCGAGGTCCTCAGGACTGGCCTTCGGCGGCTTGCCGCCGTTCGGCATGAGGTGCGCGCACTTCTTCTGCGCCGCTTCGGCCTTGCCGTTCGTCTTCGGCGCCTTGCCGGGGCCCTTCGGGTCGGGCGGCCCCGGCTGGGCGGACGAGCGGATCTCCACCCGGCCGTCGTCGGTCGGATCCTGCATGTCCACCCCGTTGTCGCGCATGCACTGGGCGAACTTCCGCATCTTCTCCAGGTCGCTGGCCTTCTTGGCGGTGCCCGTCGCCTTCGCGTCCTTGTCCAGGACCCCGCAGCCCTGCACGCCGAGGGCGAGGGCCGGGACGAGCGCCAGCACCGCGAGCGTCTGTCGTCGCATCGGTCGGTCTCCTTGTCGACTCCGCCGGGCGGAGCGCCGGCGGCGACCGCAAGTCCATCCCCGGGCCGGTAACCCCGGCGTAACCGGATCGCGTTATGCCGGCGTTACGCCCCCTTCCCGAGACTTGGGCGGCAGGACGCGCCGGAGGGCGCGCCGGTCGACGGCAGGGGACGGCAGACGTGCGGGTTTTGGTCGCCGAGGACGAGCGGATGCTCGCCGACTCGATCGCCGAGGGGCTCCGGGCGGAGGCCCTCGCCGTGGACGTGGTCTACGACGGGGACGCCGCGCTCGAACGGCTCGGCGTGCACGAATACGACGTGCTCGTCCTGGACCGGGACCTGCCGGTCGTGCACGGCGACGACGTGTGCCGCGCGGTGGTGGAGTCCGGCGCCCTCGTCCGGGTGCTGATGCTCACCGCCGCCGTCACCGTCCCGGCCCGCGTCGACGGGCTGCGCCTCGGCGCCGACGACTACCTCACCAAGCCGTTCGCGTTCGAGGAGCTGGTGGCGCGGATCCTGGCGCTCGGCCGGCGGGCCCGCCCGGCGGCGCCGCCGGCGCTGGAGCGCGCCGGGATCCGGCTCGACCCGTCCCGCCAGGAGGTGTACCGCGACGGCCGGTACGTGCACCTGGCGCGCAAGGAGTTCGGGCTGCTGGCCGAGCTGCTGCGCGCGGACGGGACGATCGTGTCCGCCGAGCGCCTGCTGGAGAAGGTCTGGGACGAGCACACCGACCCCTTCACCAACACCGTCCGGGTGACGCTGATGAAGCTGCGCCGCAAGCTCGGCGATCCCCCGGTCATCGAGACCGTCCCGGGAGTGGGGTACCGGATTCCATGAGAGCCACGCGTGCCGCAGGGTTCACGGACCGGCTGCGGCCGACGATCCGACTGCGGCTGACGATCCTCTACACGGGCCTCTTCCTCGGCGCGGGCATCGTGCTGCTCGGGCTGACCTACCTCCTCGTGCAGAACAACCTGCAGAGGCAAGGCGAACCCGCGGCGGACCGCGTTTTCAGCGCGGCGCCCAAGGAGGTGGTCCCCGGAGTGGCGGCCGCGGCACCGCCGCCCGGGGAGGCCTCGCAGCTCACCGTGCAGAAGGTGCAGGGCGCGCTGATCAAGGGGCGCGAGGACTACCAGCGCGAGACGCTCAACGCGCTGCTCACCCAGGGCGGGATCGCGCTCGGGCTGGTGGGCGCGGCCGGACTCGGCTTCGGCTGGCTGCTCGCCGACCGGGCGCTGCGGCCCGTGCACGCGATCACCGAGACCGCGCGGCGGGTGGCGCGCAGCCACGACCTCACCGAGCGGATCGCCTACGAGGGGCCGCGCGACGACGTCAAGGAGCTGGCCGACACCTTCGACACCATGCTCGGCCGGCTGGCGCGGGCCTTCGACGGGCAGCGCCGGTTCGTCGCGAACGCCTCGCACGAGCTGCGCACCCCCCTCGCCATCAACCGGACGCTGATCGACGTGGCGGTGCGCCGCCCGGACGCCACCGACGACGTCAAGCGGCTCGGCGAGTCGCTGCTGGTCGTCAACGGCAGGCACGAGCGGCTCATCGACGGGCTTCTCACCCTCGCCGGGACGGAGAACGTCGTGGTCGACGCCGGGCCGCTCGACCTCGCGGACGTCGCCGGGCACGTCCTGCGGCAGGCCGCCCCCGAGGCGCGGGCCCGCGGGGTGACCGCCGACCGCCTGCTCGGCCCGGCCTCCACGTCGGGCGACCCGGTGCTGGTGGAGCGGCTCGTGCAGAACCTGGTGGAGAACGCGATCCGGCACAACCGCGACGGCGGCGAGCTGCACGTCGCCACGCGGGGCCGGGACGGCTGGGCGGAGCTCACCGTCGCCAACACCGGTCCCGTCGTGCCCGCCTACGAGGTCGAGACGATCTTCGAGCCGTTCCGGCGGCTCGGCAACGACCGGGTGCGCTCCGACCGGGGCTCGGGGCTCGGGCTGTCGATCGTCCGGGCCACCGCGACGGCCCACGGCGGCACGGTGACCGCGGCGCCGCGCCCGGAGGGCGGCCTCGTCGTGACCGTCCGCCTGCCCGGCCGGGTGGACGGCCCGCCGCTCGCGGCCCCCGCCGGAGGGATCGCCTCATCCGCTCCGGGCTGAGGCGGTCCCCTGGGTGTGGGCCGCCGCCGGCCGCAGCGCGGACACGGCCAGGGCGACGGCCGTCCCGCCGAGCGCCCACCCGGCCAGGACCCAAAGCGGGTACGCCGTGGCGTTGGCGGCGAAGTAGACGGTGTTGCGGACGGCCGTCGTCGCCGCGCCCGTCGGCAGCCAGCCGCCGATGGCGCGCCAGAACGGCGGCAGCAGCGCGACCGGGTAGGCGCCGCCCGCGCTGGGGTTGCCGAGCACGACGAACAGCAGGATCGCCAGGCCGATCCCGAGCAGCCCGAACAGCGTCTGCAACGCGGCGGTGGAGGCCGCCGCGGCGAAGACCACGAGCGCCCCGATGCCCCACACCTGGAAGAAGTGGCCGGGCAGCGCGCCGAGGACGGGACCGGCGATGACCGCGCCGCCGAGCCCCGACACGGCCGCGTACAGGGCGAGCGCCCCCAGCCGGATGACGGTGCGGCGCCCGTTCGCCGGCCGGGCGCCGCCCGCGAAGCCGAGGATCGCCGCCGCCAGGTACCCGCCCACGACCCAGCCGATGACCAGGTAGAACGACGACAGGCCGCGGCCGTCCTCGGGGTCGGGCGGCCGGATGTCGACGACCCTCACCTGCCGGTGCCGGACGGTCTCGAACCGGTTCGCGACGTCGGTGGCCGTGCCGGCCAGCGCCGGTCCGGCGGCGGACGCGACGAGCAGCGTGTCGGTGCCTCCCCGCGGCTCCACGATGATCGCGGCGTCGACCTCGCGGCGCAGGATCTCCTGGCGGGCCTGCTCCGCCCCGGCCGCCGTGCGGGCCTTCAGCGGCCTGCCCTTCAGCGCGTTCACCTGCTCGACGACCTGTCCCGCCACCGCGGGCGGCGCGACCACCGCGACGGGGATGCGGTGCGGCGTCGGCGAATGGAACGCGCCGATGTAGGACAGGATGAACCCGAACTGCAGCAGCAGGACGCCGGTGACCAGGGCGACGCCGCGCAGCGTCACCGCGTCGCGGAGTTCGGGCCCGAATCCGCGGTCGGGCGGCCGCCGGTCGGGCGCGCGAGTGCTCATGCCGGTCGTCTACCCATTCGGCCCCCCGCCAACTGCGCGAAGGCCGGCCAGGGCACCCGAGCCGGCGACGCGTCGGACGGCGGGGCCCGCGGACCTGAATCCCCGGCCCGATCAAGGTAGCGTCGGACCAATGACCAGTGCTGAACTGCTCACCGACGCGTTCGACCGGATCCAGGAGGCCGTCCACGGGGCGGTCGAGGGCCTCGGCGGTCCGCGGCTCGCCGAGCGCCCCGCCGAGGGCGCCAACTCGATCGCGTGGCTCGTCTGGCATCTCACCCGCATCCAGGACGACCATGTCGCCGGGGTCGCCGGCGCCGCCCAGGTCTGGACGCGGGACGGCTGGGCCGACCGGTTCGGGCTGCCGTTCGACGCGTCCGACACCGGGTACGGCCACGGCCCGGACGAGGTGGCCGCCGTCCGGGTGGACTCGGCGGACCTGCTGACGGGATACCACGACGCCGTGCACGACAGCACCGTCCAGTACGTGGCCGGGCTGACCGACGCCGACCTGCCCCGGATCGTCGACCGGACGTGGGACCCGCCGGTCACGCTGGCGGTGCGGCTGGTCAGCGTGGTCTCCGACGACCTCCAGCACGCGGGCCAGGCCGCCTACGTCCGCGGACTGCTCAGGGGCGTCTGACCTCCGGACCGCCGGGGCCGCTCCGGCGCCGGGGCGGCCGGCACGAGCTCGGAGATCAGGAGCGACCAGCGGGGACCGATGCGGTCCAGGTGGTGGGACCGCACCGAGCGCAGGGCCGCCTCGCCCAGCCGGTCCCGCAGTCCGCGGTCCGCGATCACCCGGCGGAGCGCCCCGGTCATGGCGTCCACGTCCCCGGGGGGGACGAGCAGCCCGTCGCGCCCGTGGCCGATCATCTCGGCGGGGCCGACCGGGCAGTCGAACGCCACGACCGCCAGGCCCATGCCCATGGCCTCGATGACGACCATGGGCATGCCCTCGCGGCGCGACGACAGCGCGTAGACCGACGCCCGCTCCATCTCGGCGTACAGGTGGCGGGTCCGGGGGTGCAGCTCGACCCTGCCGCCGAGGCCGAGCTCGTCGATCAGCGCCTGGAGCCGGTCGCGCCGCGGCCCGCCTCCGAAGACGCGCAGGGTCCAGTCCGGATGGTCGGCGGCGATCGGCGCGTACGCGCGGATGAGCAGGTCGAAGCCCTTGGTGTGGACGAGCCGCCCGGCGGCCAGGACGACCTTGCCGGCCCGCCGGGACGGCCGGTCCGGCAGGGCGGGCGCGGCATTGGGGATGCACACGACGCGCGCACCGGACCCCGCGAGCGCGGCCTCGTACTCGGCGCACGCCGCCTCGGTGAGCGTGGAGACGACGGTCAGCCGCCGGTAGGAGCGCAGGATCTGGCGCCGGAGGGCGGGCTGGTAGGCCCCGAGGTGCATGTGGTCCTGGCCGATCGTCGCGGTCCCGGCCGGCGCCAGCTCGGCCGCCAGCAGGTTGAGGGACGGCCTGGTCCCGATGAGCACGTCGGGCGGCGCCGCCGGCGGCAGCGCGCACCGCAGCAGGCACACGTCCGTCCAGAGGCTCATGTGGCGGAACGACGCCTCGTCCGCCGGTGTCAGCAGGCTCGGGAGCCTGGCCAGGACGCGGGCCGCCCGCCCCTTGGGCGCGAAGCCGTCGTCGGCGTAGGTGAGCGTCGCACCGGCGGGGACGGGGAAGAACGGCCTCCTGCTCCGCTTGAGCACGCTGACGATCTCGACGTCGTGGTCGCGTGCCAGGTGGCCGCACAGGTTCAGCACCGTGCGGATCGTCCCGCCCGTGCCGTGCGCGTTCTGCAGCAGGACGCGCACGCGGAGCCGGTCACCGGGCGGCGGGACGCGCCGCCGCCTCAGCAGGGGCCGCAGCGTCCAGAGCGCCGCGCGGCGCAGACCGCGCTGCGCCCTGCGCCGGACGCGGCGCCGCAGCCGCAGCGGGCGGGCCGACTCCTCCACCGTGCCCCCGATCTCCGATGACCGTGCCCGGCCCGTTCCCGGGGCGGGGCACGGTCATGGTCATCCGGTGGTCACGGTTCGGTTGAGGGCGCTGCCCTTCACCCACCGGTCCCAGGACATCTGGTAGTAGCTCCAGCCGTTGAGCGGCTCCAGCCTCCGCTTGCTGCCGGTGATGATCACCGGGTCGCCGCGGTAGGACCACTGGTAGTACCAGCGGGCGTCGGCGGGCGGGGAGTTGACGCAGCCGTGGCTGACGTTCTGGCGGCCCTGGGCCCACGTGGTGGCGGCCATCGAGTGGATGTACTCGCCGCTGTTGGAGATCCGCACCGCGTGCGGGATGACCTCCTTGTAGCCGCCGTTCTTCTTGTCCTTCGGGTCGACGCCCATCCACTCCGACGTCATGATCGCCGGATTCTCCTTGCCCATGGTCAGGTGGATGCCGCTGGTGGTGAGGTAGGTGTCGACGCCGTTGACGACCCGGCCGCCGCGGCCGGCGCTGATCCCCCAGCTGCGGATCTTCTTGCCGTTCTTCTTGACCACGAGCTTGTGCGTCTTGGTGCTGACGGTGACGAGGTGCGAGTCGCCGATGCGGAACGGGCGGGCGAAGTCCGACACGCCGTAGGTCTTCTTGCCCGACCTCACGCCGGCCAGCTTGGCGGTCAGCACCACCTTCTGGTTGGGCGCCCACCAGGTGCCGTTCTTCGTCCGGAAGATCACCGTGGTGTCGTTCATCCAGTACCAGGCGCCGGTGGCGGGCGTCGTCGACTTGACCTCCAGGGCCTTCTCGACGGCCTTCTTGTCGGCGACCGGCCGGTTGAAGACGACCTGGATCGGCATGCCGATGCCGACCTTCTCGTTCTTGCTCGGGGTGACGTCGACGATGCTGAGCTCATTCGCCGCCTTCTGCGTGGCGAACGCGGCGTTGACGGTGGCCGTCTTGCCCTTGGGGCTCTTGGCCACCGCCACGACCTGGTACTTGGCGCCCGGACGCAGCGTCCGCGACTTCCAGCTGGTCTTGTCGGCGGCCATCGCGCCGTCGACCGGCTTGCCCTTGAGCGTGACCGTCACCTGCTCCAGCGTCCCGCCCGCGGCGGTGACGACGACTCCGTCCTCCGGCTTGGCCTTGGTGTTGCCGTTGCCCGGGCTGATCGTCACCTGGGGGACGCTCGCGTCGCCCTTCTCTCCGACGGTGACGCCGGAGTCCTTCTCTCCGCCGCCGCTGCAGGCCGTCGTGAGGAGGAGCACGGCCCCAGCCATTCCCGCACCCGCCCGAACCCCTGCGGAAAACCTCCGCTGCACCGCTGACCTCCAGAACCCCGCCGTGTACCACAGCGACATTAGCGACAAAATTCGGCGATCATGCCATGTCTCAGGGTTTTTGCAGGCGCCCGAGATCAAAGCGTTGCAACGGAGGCGGGGCCGCCGGTCCCTCCTGGCCGCGGCGGCCGTCTCAGCGGAGGGCGCTGCCCTGCCGCCACTTGTCGAACGACAGCTGCCAGACGCTCCAGCCGTTGTCCCACTCGACCTCGCGGTCGGTTCCGGTCAGGTCGATGACGTCGCCGCGCTGCATGGTGTCGTAGAACCACTTCGCGTTGGCCGGGCTGACGTTCAGGCAGCCGTGGCTGACGTTCGCCGAGCCCTGCGAGCCGACCGACCAGGGCGCCGCATGCACGTACTCGCCGCTGTTGGAGAAGCGGACCGCGTAGTTGACGACCGTCTTGTAGTAGCCGGGGTCGCCCTCCTGACGCCCGGGGGACGTCATCGTGACCGGGTTGCCCTTCTCCATCAGCAGGTGGACGCCGCTGGTGGTGGTGAACTCCCGGGTCTCGCCGTTGCCCGCGCTGAACGGGATGGTGCGCAGCTTCTTGCCGTCCCGCGTCACCGTCATGTGGTGGTCGCCGATGTCGCCGGTCGTGATCTGCGCGGCGCCGATGCTGATGGTCGCCTTGGCGTCCTTCGCCCCGTAGACGCCGCCGCCCGCGTTCACTCCCGCCAGGTCGGCGCGGAAGCGGACCGTCTGGTGCGGCTGCCAGTACGTCTTCGTCCGGTAGATGACCTGGTCGGACCCGACCCACCGCCACGCGCCCTCCACGGGCTTCTCCGCCGTGACGTGCAGTGTCCGCTCCACGGCGGCCTTGTCGGTGACCGGCCGGTCGAACCGCACGAAGATCGGCATGCCGACGCCGACCTTCTCCCCGCTGAGGTTCGGGGTGACGTCCGCGATCGACAGGGTCTCGGCGGGCTTCAGCGTCGTGAACGTGCTGGTGGCCGTGCGGGCCTTGCCGCCCTCGCCGGCCTGCGCCGTGACGGTGTAGGAGGTCCCGGGCGTCAGGGTGCGGGTGGACCGCCACGTCTTGCGGCCGTCCCCGTAGCCGCCGGATATGGCGGCGCCCCCGCCCTGGACGGTGACGTTCCGCAGCTTCGCGCCGGAGGCCTTGACCTCGATCGTCCCGTCCGGCTTGACCTGGGCGGTGCCGTTCGCCGGCGTGATCGTCACGGTCGAGTCCGACCCGCCCGAGGCGAGCTTGCCCTCGCCGCCGATCGAGCAGCCGGTCACGAGCAGCGCCACCGCTCCCGTCCCGACCGCGACCACAGGCCCAAACCGACCCTTTGCCACCACTGGCTCCCCCAACCCCATGTGTTCACCCCGTGCAGGTGAAATCTATCTAAGGATGGAGACGCCCTGAAACAGGCACAGGTTCGGACATCAGCGAAGTTTCGCTGGCCAGATGGGTTCGGCGGGGGTCAAAGGAGGGTCAGGCGGGGGTGCGGGGGCCTTGGCCCGGTCAAGCCGGGAGCGGGGACCGGTCAGGCGCCGACCGCGGGGGCGATCGCGAGGGGCGCCGGCGGGGGCTCGCCGTTGAGGCGGCGCACCAGCCGCTTGAAGCCCCAGACGGAGACCGCGATGCCGATCGCGCCCAGTCCCGCGACGATGCCGGTGCGGATCCACAGGTACATGCCGATCGACTCGTTGAAGAGCATCCAGAGGCTGACGGCCGCGTTCGTGAGCAGCACGCCCGACCACAGCAGCGAGATGCGCAGGAAGAACCGGTGGACCCGCTCGTGCTTGTAGAAGGCGTCGGGGATCGGCGCCATGTCCTTGGCGAGTTTCATCGCGAGCGGCCGCCGGAGCGGCACCGAGGCGAGGAAGGCCATGCTGACCGCGAGCGTGCCGAGGGTCGGCTGGAGGAAGTAGATGACCGCGCTGTGCGTGGCGGCGGCCAGGCCCGCGCGCACGGTCACGCCGACCGCGGCGAGCATCAGCATCCCCGACACCGGGTGCCCGCGCACGTACCGGTAGACGATCCCTCCGTACACCCAGGCGACGGCGGCGATGAGCGCGCCGTTGAGGCCGAGGAGCATGAGCGCGGCGTAGAAGACCGCGACAGGGGCGATGACGCCCTCGATGAAGCGCGGGAGCGCGTGCATCAGCAGCGCGGTCACCCGCGGCAGTTCGAAGATGTGGTGGCCGCCCGCGTGCCCCTGGCCGTCCTGCGGCTTGGGCGCCCGCACCAGCCCTGGCGGTTCCGCGGTCATGGTCGCCGGTCCTTCCATCGAGCGTTGTGCTCCCCGGTCGGTGTACATGGACTCGGATGTGCTCACGATTCGCCCCACCGTACGTGAAGATCCGGGCACGTCCGTCCTGTTTCAACGGATTCGTACCTTGCTTCCCTTCCTCCTTAGTTCGGCTCCGGGACCCCTGTGGTGCGAATCACGGCCGGATCCGGCCACGTCGGAACAGGTCCCACCCGGCTTATTTCCGAGTTTCCGGAGACGTCACGAGGGATTTCTTCCGGGTATCGCCAAAGGCTTTTCAGGACTCGGGCGCGGTCGGCTGCACGTCCCTCGCGGCCGCGTAGATCGCCCGCAGCGTGACCGCCACCGAGGGCCTGCGCACGCTGGCGGTGCGGGTCACGGCGTAGACCTCGCGGGCCAGCGTGCACTCGGGGATGCGCCGGACCGCCACGCCCTGGTCGCCGGCCGCGAGCGCCAGCGCCGGCACCGCGGCGATGCCGATACCGCGGGCCACCAGGCTCAGGATCGTGTGGAGGCCTTCGAACTCCCACGGTACGGGGCGGGCGCCGCCGACGGTGTCGAGGAGCCGCTCGACGGCCTGCCGCGACGGCTCCCCCGGCGGCGCCGCCATCCACGGCTCCTCCCGCAGCTGCTGCAGGTCGACCGGCCGGTCCGGCCGGGACATGGGGTGGGTGTCCGGGACGACCAGGACGAGGGGGTCGCGGCGCAGGTGGAAGAACTCCAGCGCGGCGGGCGACTGGTCGGGGACCTTGCCCGTCCAGTCGTCGATGAGGGCGATGTCGACCTCCCCGTTCTGCACCTGGCGGATCCCGGCGCCGGGCGCGGTCTGCCGCAGCACGAACGTGAGGCCGGGATGGTCGCCGAGGCTGTGCGCCAGCGCGGGGGCGAACGCGACGGCCGCGGTCGGGAACGCGGTGACCACGACCCGTCCCGTGGGGGCGCCAGCCTGGGCGGACAGCTCGGCCTCGGTCGTCTCCACGAGGGCGAGGATCTCCTCGGCGCGCTCGGCGAGGCGGCGCCCGGCGTCGGTCAGCTCCGCGCTGCGGGCCGTGCGGTCCAGCAGCGGCACGCGGGCCTCCCGCTCGAGGGCGGCCAGCTGCTGGGACACCGCCGAGGGCGTGTATCCGAGGGCCGCGGCGGTGGCCGCGATGCTGCCGCGGCGGGCGAATTCGGCGAGCAACCGCAAGCGGCGCAGTTCGAGCATCAGCCCATCTTACGGTCACCATCGGTGAGACTCGCTTGTAATGATGCTAAATGCGGGCAAGAGTTAGTCGAACCCGGCCGGGTCGCACAGACGGGGATTCCACGGTCACCCACCGTGGAACAGCCATGCCCTTTTGGAGCCTTCATGCCTGCCCATAACCAGTCCGCAGCCGTCCGGCCGCTGTCGTTCGAGCCGCGCCCGGTCCCTCTCTCGGCGACGCTCGCGGTCAACGAGGCCATAGCCCGCAAGCGCAGACGGGGCGAACGCGTGCTCCCCCTCGGTTTCGGGGAGGCCGGGATCCCGATACATCCCGCCCTGACCCGCGAGCTCGGCGCGGCCGCCGGCCGGGGCGGCTACGGGCCGGTCGCCGGGACCGCCGCGCTGCGCGCCGCCGCGGCCGGGTACTGGGCCCGGCGCGGGCTGCCCACCGACCCGGGCGCGGTCGTCGCGGGCCCCGGCAGCAAGCCGCTGCTGTTCGCCCTGCTCACCGCGCTGGGCGGCGACGTCGTCGTGGCCGCGCCGAGCTGGGTGAGCTACGCGGCGCAGGCGTCGCTGGCGGGCCTGGACCCGATCCGCGTCGCGACCCCGCCGGGCGAGGGCGGCGTCCCGAGCCCCGCCCTGCTGGCCGACGCGGTGGTGCGGGCCCGCGCCCGGGGCCGCGACGTGCGCGCCGTCGTGGTGACGCTGCCGGACAACCCGACGGGGACCCTCGCGTCCGAGGCCACCGTCCGGCGGCTGTGCGCGGTCGCCCGCGAGCAGGACCTGGTCGTCATCTCCGACGAGATCTACCGCGACCTCGTGCACGCGCCGGGTGCGGCGGTGCCGAGCCCGGCGCGGTACGCGCCCGAGCGGACCGTCGTGACGACGGCGCTGAGCAAGAGCCTGGCGGCCGGCGGCTGGCGGATCGGGGTGGCGCGGCTGCCGGACGGGCCGTTCGGCCGGGCGCTGCGCGACAGCCTGCTCGGGGTGGCCAGCGAGATCTGGTCCAGCGCCCCGGCCCCCATGCAGCACGCCGCCGCGTTCGCGTTCGCCGAGCCTCCCGAGCTGGTCGAGCACGTCGACCGCAGCAGGCGCCTGCACGCCGCGGTCACCGGCGCGGTGGCCGACCGGTTCGCCGCGGCCGGAGCGCGGGTCACGCGTCCGGAAGCGGCCTTCTACGTCTACCCCGACTTCGGCCCGATGCGCGACGCGCTGGAGGCCGACCACGGCATCCGCACGGGCGCCGAGCTCACCCACCTCCTCCTGGAGCGCTACGGAGTGGGCGTCCTGCCGGGGAGCTCCTTCGGGGACGCCCCGACGGCGCTGCGCATGCGGGTCGCGCCGAGCCTTCTCTACGGAGAGGACGACGAGCAGCGCCTGGCCGCCCTGGCCTCGCCCTCCCCGGCCTCCCTGCCGTGGATCGCGAGCGCTCTGGACCGGCTCAGCGAGGTGCTCGACGACCTCTCCGCTGGCGTCCCGGCGGGGGCGCCGGCTCTCGCCTGAGGGGTGACTGGGGTCCGCGGGCCGCCCGGTGACGGGACGGTCCGCGGACCCCCTGCGTGAGCCTCCGGGAGCGCACCGTCACGGGGCCGGAACCAGCCGGTCAAAGGATGTGCGTCCGGCCCGACCGGCGCGTATAAGCGTGGTGTAAGGTCCAACGACGCACGGGGCGAACGTCGCGAATCGACCAGCAACAGGCCATCAGGAGTCCTGTCAGCTCCGCCCGTGGTAAACCCAGGACGAGCGCGAAGTCACGCGGTGATGGAAGAAGGCGAGGGGGCCCGCCATGAGGCATGCACGGGACGGGGCTGCCGCGGCGATGAGCGCCGCTTCCAGGATTCTGGTCGCGCGGGGCAAGAACGAGCCCCAGGAGATGGAGAATCCCGACGTCGCCTGGGGGCAGCGCGCCCGTGACGGGGTGTGGGTCCCGACCAGGGACGGGCAGCGCATCCACCTCGGCATCGACGTCGCGGCGGCCGACACGGTCGCCCAGGTGCTGCGCCCGAGCCTGCGGGTGTTCGTCGGCGTGGACGTCGACACCGACATCGTCGCGCAGACGACGGCGGGCGGCGTGCGGCTGCTCACGGTGATCCACGGCCCCGACGCGCCCACGGAGTTCCGGTTCGCCGTCTCCCTGGCCGACGGGCTCGCGCTGGAGTCGATGCCGTCCGGCGGCTACGACGTCGTGCATCTGCGGTACGGCGCCACGGTGGGCCGGCTCTACAACCCGTGGGCGAGCGACTCGATGTTCCGCCAGGTGAAGGCCGACTACACGCTGGAGGGCTCGGCGGTCACGATGCGCATCCAGCACACCGACGCCTACTACCCGGTCGTCGCCGACCCGCACTACGAGCGCTGACACCGGCGGGAGCCGGGTCAGGAGGGCGGCCTGTCCGCGGCCAGGGGGTCCTCGAAGTCGAGCTCCTGGACGAGCTCGTCCAGCCGGGCCAGGGCCGTCTGGAGGCCCGCCTTGCGGGCGAGCATCGACTCGGCCCGCCGCCGCTCCGGCTCGACCAGCCCGAGGCGGCGCAGCAGGACCGAGCGCGGCGCCGTCGTTGATCAGGCTCTCGCCCTCCAGGATCGTGACCATCCGGGGCGGCGCCCCGAGCCGCTGCATCACCGCCGTCGCCGCCACCGGGTCGGTGGGCGACACGGCCGCGCCGAACGCCAGCGCGGCGGCCCAGCCGACGTCCGGCAGCAGGGCGTGCAGCGTCGCGGCCACCGCGACCGTCGTGACGGTGGTCAGGCCGAACGCCAGGGTGACGATGGGCACGGCGTCGGCGCGGGCCTCGCGCGGGGGGGGGGGGTGAAGAACGCCGCGTGGTAGAGCAGCGGCGGCAGGAACCCGAGCAGCACCACCTCCGGCGGGACGACGACCGCGGGCAGGGCCGGCACGAACCCGGCCGCCATGCCGAGCAGGACGAGCACGATCGCGTCCGGCACGCGCAGCCGGCCGGCCAGTCCGCGGGCGAGCAGCACGACGACGGCGACGGCCAAGAAGACGATGAACAGCCGGTCCTCCTCCACGGCCATGCTCCTTGCCGGAACGCCGCCGGGTAGTCGCGGCGGGCCCGCCCCGGTTGGAACGTTCCGCCCGGATACGGGCCCCGTGGACGCCAGCGCGTCCTGGCGGGGTGGGCGTCGACGTGCGCGGTCTCCGTCATATGGTGGGGGCCACGGGCCGCGTTCCGGCCCCGGCGAGGCCGCCAGGCACCCGACCGCCCGGGTCCCCCGAGACTGGAGTCATCGTGATCTTCACTCATGACACCGAGCACGCGCTCGCCGTCGTCGTCGACCTCATCAACACGAGCGCGGCGGCCTCCGGCGCGGAGGAGCTCGGCGGGCTGCCCGGCCTGCGCGAGTTCGTGGACCGCAACGCGTTCAGCGACGTGGGCGAGCTCACCGCGGCCGACCTCGACCGCGTGCTGGAGCTGCGCACCCGCTTCCACTCGGTGTTCCGCGCCGGGGACGTCCCGTCCGCCGTGCAGCGGATCAACGAGATCGTCGGCGAGGTCCGCACCACCCCGCATCTGACCGACCACGACGGCTACGACTGGCACGTGCACTTCTTCGCGCCTGGCGCGCCCCTCGGCGAGCACCTGGCCGCCGACTGCGGCATGGCGCTGGCCTACGTGGTGGCGGCCGGCGAGCTCGACCGGCTCCGCACCTGCGAGGCGCCCGACTGCTCGCGCGTCCTGGTCGACCTGTCCCGCAACCGCTGCCGCCGCTACTGCGACAGCCGCACCTGCGGCAACCGCATGCACGTGGCCGCCTACCGCGCCCGCCAACGCGAAGCCGCTCCGAGTTGATCTCAGCCGGTGAGGTGGGCGACTTCGGTCAGGGCGCGGCGGGCGGCGGGGACGTCGTGGACGCGGAAGACGCGGGCGCCGAGGAGGGCGGAGACCGCGAGGACGGCCATGGTGCCGACGCCGCGCTTGTCGACGGGGCGGCCGAGCGTCTCGCCGATGAAGTCCTTGTTGGACACCGCGACCAGGACCGGCCAGCCGGTGGCGGTCAGCTCGCCGAGCCGGCGGGTGATCTCCAGTGACTGGCGGGTGTTCTTGCCGAAGTCGTGGGCGGGGTCGATGAGGATCGCGTCGCGGCGCACCCCGAGGGACGCGGCGCGCTCGGCCTCGGCGGTCACGTGCCCGATGACGTCCGCCACGACGTCGTCGTAGCCGATCCGGTGGGGGCGGGTGCGGGGCGCGAGCGCGCCGGCGTGGGAGCAGACCAGCCCGATGCCGTGCGCGGCGGCGACCTCGGCGAGCCGCGGGTCGGGCCCGCCCCAGGTGTCGTTCAGCAGGTCGGCGCCGGCCCGCGCCACCTCCTCGCCGACCTCGGCGCGCCAGGTGTCCACGCTGATCACGACGCGGGGGTACCGCTCGCGGACGGCCGCGACCAGGCCGACGACGCGGCGCAGCTCCTCGTCGACGCCGACCTCCTGGCCGGGGCCGGCCTTCACACCGCCGATGTCGACGATGTCGGCGCCGGCCTCCACGGCCCGGCCGACGGCGGCGAGGGCCGCGTCGAAACCGTAGGTGGCGCCCCGGTCGAAGAAGGAGTCGGGTGTGCGGTTCACCACGGCCATGATCGCGTGGGGGCCGATGTCGCGCCCGTTCAGCCGCAGCGGCGGTGCGTCCGGTGACCTCATGATGGATCTCACGGTGGCACACCGGCGGCCCGGCGGGCGAACCAGAAGGGAATTCGGTTCAAACCGTGCCCTCCCTCGTCATGGACACGGCCTGGTCGGTAACCTCATAAATCACGCTCGTTGCGGGTTTGCACCCGTGGTGGGCCCGCGTCGGACCTATTTCAGCCATGGAGGATCCGCTGTCCAGGCGAGCACTCATCACCGGCATCACCGGACAGGACGGCTCGTATCTGGCCGAGCATCTGCTTGAGCTGGGATACGAGGTCTGGGGCCTGGTGCGGGGGCAGGCGAACCCCCATGTGTCGCGGCTGCGCAAGCACATCGGCGACGTGCAGATCACCACCGGGGACCTGCTGGATCAGGGCAGCCTGATCTCGGCGGTGGAGCGGGTGCAGCCCGACGAGGTCTACAACCTCGGCGCGATCTCCTACGTGCCGATGTCGTGGCAGCAGGCCGAACTGACCGCCGAGGTCACCGGGATGGGCGTGCTCCGCATGCTGGAGGCGATCCGGGTGGTGTCGGGGATCAGCACCTCCCGCACGCCGGGCGGCGAGCAGATCCGCTTCTACCAGGCGTCGTCCTCGGAGATGTTCGGCATGGTCCGGGAGACGCCGCAGAACGAGAAGACCCCGTTCCACCCGCGCAGCCCGTACGGGGTGGCGAAGAGCTACGGGCACTACATCACGCAGAACTACCGCGAGTCCTACGGGATGTTCGCGGTGAGCGGGATCCTGTTCAACCACGAGTCGCCGCGCCGGGGCGCCGAGTTCGTGACGCGGAAGGTGTCGCTGGGCGCCGCCCGCATCAAGCTGGGGCTGGCCACCGAGCTGCGCCTCGGCAACCTCGACGCCCGGCGCGACTGGGGCTACGCGGGCGACTACGCCCGGGCGATGCGCATGATGCTGGCCCAGGACTCCCCCGAGGACTACGTCATCGGTACGGGCCAGACCCAGTCGGTGCGGGAGCTGGTGGAGTTCGCGTTCCGCACCGCGGGCCTGAACTGGGAGGACCACGTCGTCCTGGACGCCAGGTACACGCGCCCGGCCGAGGTCGACCTGCTGTGCGCCGACCCGAAGAAGGCCCGCGAGCAGCTCGGCTGGGAGCCCGAGGTGACCTTCGAGGGGCTGGTGACCATGATGGTCGAGTCGGACCTGAGGCTGCTGTCGCGGTCGGCGCGTCCCGAGGACGAGCCGTTCAGCCCCGACCATTGGTGATGCGGTGACCGCGGGCGTGGCACGATTCAGGTATGGCCACATGTGAGCACGTGCAGTCCCTCGCGGCGGAGGACCCGTCCCCGAACACCCCGCAGGGATGCGAGGACTGCCTCCGGGAGGGCACACGCTGGGTCCACCTCCGGCTCTGCCTGAGCTGCGGGCACGTCGGATGCTGCGACTCCTCCCCCAGGCGGCACGCCACCGCGCACTTCGAGAAGGAGGGGCACCCGATCGTCCGGTCGTTCGAGCCGGGCGAGGACTGGCGGTGGTGCTTCGTCGACGAACTGATCGTCTGATGCCCGACGTCCGGCTGGGCACCGGCCCCGGACGCTGGATCCTGCTGGCGACGGTGCTCGGGTCGAGCGTGGCGATGCTCGACGCCACCGTCGTGAACGTGGCGCTGCCGAGGCTAGCCCGCGACCTGAACGCCGACATGGCGGGCCTGCAGTGGACGGTGAACGCCTACACGCTCACGCTCGCGGGGTTCATCCTGCTCGGCGGCTCCCTCGGGGACCGGTTCGGGCGCCGCCGGGTCTTCCTCGTCGGCGTGGTGTGGTTCGCGGTCGCCTCGGTGCTGTGCGGCGCGGCGCCGGACATCGGGACGCTGATTGTGGCGCGGGCGCTGCAGGGCGTGGGCGGGGCGCTGCTCACCCCCGGTTCGCTGGCGATCATCCAGGCGTCGTTCACGGCCGACGACCGCCCGCGCGCGGTCGGCGCCTGGTCGGGCCTCGCCGGCGTCGCGGGCGCGGTCGGCCCGTTCGTGGGCGGCTGGCTGGTCGAGGCGGCGGGATGGCGGTGGGTGTTCCTGCTGAACGTGCCGCTCGCCGCGGTCGTGGTGCTGGTCGCGGTCCGGCACGTCCCGGAGAGCGTCGACCCGGAGGCCCGCGGGCGCTTCGACGTGCTCGGCGCGGCCCTGGCGGCGCTGGCCCTGGCGGGGACGACGTACGCGCTGACCGAGGCGCCGGGCGGGGGCGCGCCCCCGCCGGTCATCGCCACCGCCGCGATCGCGGGGCTGGCCGCGGCCGTCGCGTTCGTGCTGGTCGAACGGCTGCGCGGCGGGCGGCGGCTGCCGGCCGGGCGGACGCGCCGGGAGGCGCCCCAGCCGATGCTGCCGCTGGACGTGTTCGCCTCGCGGCAGTTCTCGGCCGTCAACGTCGTCACGTTCATCATGTACGGCGGGATGGGCGTGCTGTTCTTCCTGTTCGTGCTGAACCTCCAGGTCGTCGGCGGGTTCTCGCCCATCGCGGCCGGGACGGCGCTGCTGCCGGTCACAGTGCTGATGCTGCTGCTGTCCGCACGCGCGGGCGCCCTCGCGCAGAAGATCGGCCCGCGGCTGCCGATGACCGCGGGGCTGCTGGTGGCGGCCCTCGGGATGCTCCTGGTGGGCCGGATCGGCGCGGGCGCCTCCTACGTCCGGGACGTCCTGCCGGCCGTGGTGGTGTTCGGGCTGGGCCTGGCGGCGGTGGTCGCGCCGCTCACCGCCACCGTCCTCGCCACCGCCGACGTCCGCCACGCGGGCGTGGCCAGCGGCGTCAACAACGCCGTGGCGCGGGCCGCCGGGCTGCTCGCGGTGGCGGCGATCCCGCCGCTGACGGGGCTGACGGGCGACGCCTACACCAACCCGGTCACCTTCTCGCACGGGTTCCGGCTGGCAATGATCACGTGCGCCGC
Organism: Actinomadura sp. NPDC000600; assembly: GCF_040492135.1. Classification (NCBI taxonomy): domain Bacteria; kingdom Bacillati; phylum Actinomycetota; class Actinomycetes; order Streptosporangiales; family Thermomonosporaceae; genus Actinomadura; species Actinomadura sp. NPDC000600. The sequence continues at coordinate 6,225 of NZ_JBEUPD010000061.1, read as the reverse complement.
GCTCCTGGCGGCCGGAGCGGTGCTGTCCTTCCTCACGGTCGGCGGCGACGCCCTGCGGACGCCGTCCGGCGAACCGGTCGAGCCGGAATGCCCGCGCCAGTGCGGGGTCGGCGCGCCGCAGTTGCAGCCCGAGCCGGAGACCGTCCCGGCCGAGCGCGCCGGCGGGGCGGCCCCCGAGACCAGGACCTGACCGCCGCACCGGTCCGCTGATTCCCGGTCCGGATCCGGCTATGTCCAGGACCGGAGCGGTTCGTTGGCATACGGTCGGTGCATGAATCTGCGGCAGCTGCGCTATGTCGTGGCGACCGCCGACCACGGCACGATGACGTCGGCGGCCCAAGCCCTCTACGTGGCCCAGCCCGCGCTGTCGCGGGCCGTCCGCGAGCTGGAGCGCGAGCTCGGCCTGGAGCTGTTCGCGCGGTCCGGCCGGGGCGTCGTCCTCACCCCCGCCGGCGAGCAGGTCGTCCGGCAGGCCAGGGTCGCGCTGGGCGCCGTCGACGCGATCGAGGGGCTGGCCGTCAACCGGGCCGACGGGCGCGGCGCGGAGCTGCGGATCGCGGTCACCGCGTCGCTGGAGCCGGAGCTGACCGGGGGCCTCATCCCGCGCTTCGCCCGGAACCAGCCGGCCGTGCGGGTCCGGGTGGTCCGCTGCGCGGACCGCGACCAGATCGCGGCGGCGCTGCGGACGGGCCGCGCCGACCTGGCGCTGACCGACCTGCCCGTCCCCGGCGACATGACCGCGCACCCGTTCGAGCAGCGCGAGGTGGTGCTGATCTCCCCGCCCGCGCTGAAGGTCCGCGAGCCGGTGCCGCCGGCCGCGCTGGACGGCATGCGGCTCGTGCTGCCCGCCCGCGGCGGAGCCCGCCGGGCCGAGATCGACACGATGCTGCGGCGGATCGGCGCGCGGCCGGTCGCCGCGGTGGAGTCGGACGAGCGCGGCGCCTGGCTCGGCTGGGTCCGCGCCGGAAGGGGCTCCTTACTCTGGTACCGGAACCAGATCGACGACACCGAAGGGGTGACGGTCCGGTCGTTCATGCCGCCGCTCACCCGCATGATCGGGCTCGTGCACGCGCACCGCCGGCTGCCTCCCGCCGCCCGCGACTTCCTCGCCTTCGCCAAGGAGGCGCCCCGCGACCACCCCGCCCGCTGACCGCTCCCCCGACCGCTCCCCCCGCCCCTCCGGCCGGAGCCCGCCGCCCGGCGCCGGACCGGCCCGGACATGCCATGATTCGGCGGGTGGATACGACGCACGCGCTCTGGCTGCTGGCCGTACCGGTCAGCGCCCTGATGGTGGCCGCGGGGGCCCGGCGGATCGGGCTCTCGGCACCGCTGGTCCTGGTGATCGCCGGACTCGGCCTCTCCTTCGTCCCGGGCGTTCCGGAGTTCGAACTCGACCCGGAGTTCGTCCTGTTCGTGTTCCTGCCGCCGCTGCTGTTCTCGGCGGCCTGGAACAGCTCGTTCACGAACATGCGCGAGAACGTCTGGTCCATCGGCCTGCTGTCGGTCGGCCTCGTGCTGTTCACCACGTTCGCCGTTGGGTACGCGGCGTCGCTGCTCGTCCCCGACCTGCCGCTGGCGGCGGCGTTCGTGCTCGGCGCGATCGTGGCGCCGCCGGACGCGGTCGCGGCGGTGAGCATCGCGCAGCGCCTCGGCCTGCCCCGGCGGACGGTGACCGTCCTGGTGGGCGAGAGCCTGTTCAACGACGCGACGGCGCTGACCGCGTTCCGGGTGGCGCTGATCGCGGCGACGGGCGCCGGGTTCACGCTCGCGGAGGGCGTCGGGCGCTTCCTGTTCGCCGCCGTCGTGGGCGCGGCGGTCGGGCTGCTGCTCGGGCCGCCGCTGCACTGGCTGCGGACCCGGCTGAACGACCCGCTGGTGGAGAACGGCGTCGCGCTGGTGGCGCCGTTCGCCGGCTACCTCCTCGCCGAGAGCGTGCACGCCTCCGGGGTGATCGCCGTGGTGGTCAGCGGGCTGTACCTCGGCAACCGGGAGACCCAGTCCGCGGCGGTGACCAGGCTGATCGGGCACTCGTTCTGGAAGGTCATGGTCTTCGTCCTGGAGTCGGTGGTCTTCCTGCTGATCGGCCTCCAGCTTCCGCCGGTCGTCAACGCGCTGTCCGGGCGGAGCTGGCAGCAGCTGGCCTGGTGGGCGATCGCGGTGTTCGCCGTCACGGTCGCGGCCCGGTTCGCGTGGGTGTTCCCCGCCTCGCAGATCCCGCGGCTGCTGTCGCGGCGGGAGCGGGAGCTGCCGAACCTGGGCTGGCGCGGCCTGGTCGTGATCTCGTGGGCGGGGATGCGGGGGGTGGTCTCGCTCGCCGCCGCGTTCGCCGTCCCGTTCCTGATCTCGGGCGGCAGGCCGTTCCCCGGACGCGACCTGATCCTCTTCCTGACGTTCACGACCGTCCTCGGGACGCTGCTGGTGCAGGGGCTGACGTTCCCGGCGCTGATCCGCGCGCTCCGGATCGGCGGGGGCCGGGAGCGCTACGCCGACACCGTCGCCCTCGCGGGCGCCCAGCACGCGGCCGCGCAGGCCGCCCTGGAGCGCCTGGAGGAGCTGAACGCCGAGGAGCGGCTCGACCCGTCGGTGGTGGAGCGGCTCCGCCGGCTCGCCGAGCACCGGCAGCTGCGCGCCTGGGAGCGGCTCGGGGGCGGGACGGGCCCGGAGGGCGAGGAGGTGCCGACGGCCACGTACCGGCGGCTGCGGCGGGAGATGCTGATGGCCGAGCGCCGGGTCTTCGTCCGGATGCGGGACGAGCGCCGCATCGACGACGAGGTGCTGGCCAGCGTCATGTGGGAGCTGGACCTGGAGGAGGTCGCGCTCAGCCGCGACTAGCGGGAGCGGGACGCTGCCCCGGCCACGGTCGCGCCGTGGCCGAGGCGCCGGTTCCGGTCAGACCGCCCCGTTGAGGGGCTGCTCGGGCAGCTGGACGGCGTAGGACTCCTTCACCACGTCGAGGTGGTGCCAGGACTCCCGCACCGTCACCCCGGACACCGACCGGATGGCGTCGAACACCGCCACCAGCTCGGCCCGGGAGGCCGCTTCGACCTGCCCGACGATGTCGTAGCGGCCGAAGCCGGTCGCCAGGTAGCGGACGCCGTCCTGGGCGGCGACCGCCTCGGCGACCTTGCGCAGCCCGCCCGTCACCACCAGCCCGAACCCGCCGAGCTCGGCGGCGCCGAGCGCCAGCGGGTCGGCCAGCCCGGTCACCTGGATGACGCCCGTGCGCATGAGCCTGACCACCCGGGCCCGGGTGGCGGCCTGCGAGAGGCCGATCACGTGCGCGAGCCGGGTGTAGGGCGCGCGCCCGTCGCGCTGCAGCTCGTGCAGCAGCCGCCAGTCGATGTCGTCGAGTGTGACCTCGCCGAGCTCGCGCACCACCGCGTGCGTGTCGCGCACGGTGGCCACCGACCGGAACACCTCGGCCGCGCGCACGCCGGCGACGGACCTGATGTGGTCCACCTCGGCGGCGAGCGCGGCGTCGTCGCGGGTGCGCACCTGCGCGACCAGGTCGTACGGGCCCGCGGTCAGCGCGGTGAAGCTGACGGCGGTGCGCTCGGCGACGCTCTCGGCCACCTCCCTCGCCGACCCGTCCACGGTGACCGACACGTGCCCGATCGCCTCCGCGCCGACGACGGCGGCGTGCACGATGCCGACGACGCGGACGACCTGGGTTTCGAGAAGGTGCTGCACCCGTGCCCGCACCGCCGTGCGGGAAAGCCCGACGCGATCGGCCAGCGCCTGGAACGTCGCCCGGCCATCCCGCTGGAGCTCGCGGACGAGCACGGCGTCGACCGCATCCAGCACGGCTCTCCTCCTCGACATGTGATGAATCGTTTCGCCAGCAACTGCAAGATCATTCCATTTCAGGACGGTATGACGTCAAATATTGATCTTGCTCGTGTTCGCCCGCCCCGGCGGCCGTCAAAGCGTCGGTGAGCGGTTCCGGGCGGCGACGTTTCGGATGCCGCACAAACCGGTTCAAAAGCGCAACGCTGCCGGGCCCGCACCGCGCACGGCGCGGCGGAGACGAGGGCGGCGGGCGCGCCGGACGGCCGTCCCCGCTCCGGTGCTCGCCGCCCGGCCGGGGCGGCCCGCGGCGCGGGCGGGCATGGCCGACCGGGTCCACGTGCGTGACCTGCATGCGCTTCTCCCGGTGTTCTGCTGACCCACCCCCAACGGCGGATCGGCCGTCCGCGCGAGGCACATGTAAGAAAAGTGCATCGGGGGCGCAGTTACGTCAAGAGGTAACTTTACAGAGAGCCAAGCCTCACGTTGCACCGTTTTCGAGCAGGCGCACGGACCCACTTTCCGTTATGCCTGGAAGAGGGCGGGAGAGGGGCCGGAGACGACACTCGACGCCCCCGGGGGACACAGTGTCATCACCCCTGGTCACGGCTTTGCCCGCGACATCCCGGGCGCTCCGCGGCGCCCGCCCGGACGTTCCTGGCGGGAGCATCGCCGGGTATGGCTGACAATGTACGGTGGCCCAGCCACTGCGAACGCGATTGGTGTGTAGTACAGCCGTGCACCTGCTGAACGGTGAGCGTTCCGCTCACGACCTCACCTACAACGACGTCTTCATGGTCCCCCGCCGGTCCTCGGTCGGGTCGCGCCTGGACGTCGACCTGTCCACCTCGGACGGCAGCGGGACGACCGTCCCGCTCGTGGTGGCCAACATGACGGCCGTGTCCGGCCGCAGGATGGCCGAGACCGTCGCCCGGCGCGGCGGCATGGCGGTGCTCCCGCAGGACATCCCCGTCGAGGTGGTCGCCGAGGTCATCTCCTGGGTGAAGAAGCGGGACCTGGTCGTCGACACCGCGATCCGGCTGGATCCCTCCAGCACGGCCGGCGACGCGCTGGCGCTGCTGCCGAAGCGGGCCCACAACGCCGTGATCGTCGTCGAGGACGACCGTCCGGTGGGCGTCGTCACCGAGGCCGACTGCATGGGCGTGGACCGGTTCGCCCAGCTCCGCGACATCATGTCCCGCGACCTGGTCACGCTGCCCGCCGGCGTCGACCCGCGGGAGGCGTTCAACCGGCTCCACGAGCGCGGCCACCGCCTCGCCCCCGTGGTGGACGCCGACGGCCGCCTCGCCGGCGTCCTCACCCGCACCGGCGCGCTGCGCGCCACGCTCTACCGGCCGGCCGTGGACGCCGGGGGCCGGCTGCGCGTCGCGGCGGCGGTGGGCGTGAACGGCGACGTCGCCGGCAAGGCCGCGGCGCTGCTGGAGGCCGGCGCCGACCTGATCGTCGTCGACACCGCGCACGGCCACCAGGACAAGATGATCAGCGCGCTCGGCGCGGTCCGGGCGCTGGACCCCGCCGTCCCGGTCGCCGCGGGGAACGTGGTGACCGCCGAGGGCACCCGCGAGCTGATCGGGGCGGGCGCCGACATCGTCAAGGTCGGGGTGGGCCCCGGCGCGATGTGCACGACCCGGATGATGACCGGCGTCGGCCGCCCGCAGTTCTCCGCCGTCCTGGAGTGCGCCGCGGAGGCGCGCCGGCTCGGCCGCCACGTGTGGGCGGACGGCGGCGTCCGGCACCCGCGCGACGTCGCGCTGGCGCTCGCGGCGGGCGCGGCGAACGTGATGGTCGGATCGTGGTTCGCCGGCACCTACGAGTCGCCGGGCGACCTGCAGCGGGCCGCGGACGGGCGGCTCTACAAGGAGAGCTTCGGGATGGCGTCCGCCCGTGCGGTGCGGCTGCGCACCGCCGAGGACTCCCCCTTCGACCGGGCCCGCAAGGCACTGTTCGAGGAGGGCATCTCCACCTCCCGGATGTTCCTGGACCCGCAGCGGCCCGGCGTGGAGGACCTGATCGACTCGATCGTGGCGGGACTGCGCAGCTCGTGCACCTACGCGGGCGCCCGGACCCTGGAGGAGTTCCACGAGCGCGCCACGATCGGGATCCAGAGCCCGTCCGGCTACGCCGAGGGCAAGCCGCTGTCCAGCAGCTGGTAAAGGGCGCCTCCTCCGGGCCGCAGGGCGGTCCCGCATTTCGCGACACGCCGCCGCCTTCGCACCCCGATCAGCCCTCCGACCTGCACGCTCTTACGTCAGGAACGGAGTGGGGGTCTCCGTCCCTGGAGGGGGCGCAGCATGTTCGACGGCGGGCCGATCGGGGCCGGGGCACGGCCGCTGCCGGAGGACCCGCCGCGCCCCGCGGCGCGCGAGCGCCGGGCGCGGGAGGAGGCGCTGCGGGAACTGGCCGAGGCGCTGCTGATCG
>NZ_JBEUPD010000060.1:0-30713 GCF_040492135.1 Actinomadura sp. NPDC000600 | reverse complement strand
GCCCGCACCTGATCAGCGGCATCGAGTTCCAGATGGGCGTCTTCATCGTCGCCCCCATCGCCGCCGCGATCGTGCCGGGCGCCATCATCCCCGTGGTGGTCCTGAGCGGCGTCGGCCTGCTGGCCTTCGAGCTGATCATCATCTACAAGTTCTGGCTGTCCAGCCGCGACTACAGCCGCAGCCTCGCCAAGCTCAACGCCAAGATCGAGACCTACCGCGCCGAGCTGCCCGCCGAGCCCGCCGGGGCCGGCGCCGTGGTCGGCAGCTCCGGCTGACCCGGCTTTCCCACCGACCCGGACATGGAAAGGTCCCCGCGGCACGGCCGCGGGGACCTTTCTCTCTGGATCGCCTCTCTGGATCGGACCTTTCCGGAACGGTTCCCTGCGCGACGGGCGCCCCGGAGGCGGCGCCCGGCCCCCCTCAGCCCGCGCGGCGGGCCGTCACCAGGAGGTACTCCCAGTCCATGGACAGGGTCGGCCCTCCGCGGTCGTGTTCGCGGGCCAGGTCGGCGAGGGCCTCGTCCAGCGCGGCGACCTTGTCGGGGTCGTCCGCGATGCGGTTGTAGACGCTGATCGTGGGCCCGTAGCGGCTCTTGAAGTAGTCGCGGAAGTCGCCCGGCTTCTCGAACAGGTCGACGCGCAGCGCCTCCCGCCGGAAGCCGACCTCCGCGACGTGCTCGCCGAACAGCGCCTGGACGTGCTCCGGCCTCCCCCACAGCGGCGGCGGCTGCGCCCCCGGCGGGGGCGGCGGCGCGTACGGCTTCATCACGCCGAACATCCGGCCGATGAAGCCCTCCGGCGTCCAGTTGAGCAGCCCGATCGTGCCGCCCGGCCGGCAGACGCGCACCAGTTCGGCCGCGGTGGCCTCGTGGTGCGGGGCGAACATGACGCCCACGCAGGACAGCACCGCGTCGAACTCCCCGTCCGCGTACGGCAGCGCCTCCGCGTCGGCCACCTGCCACTCCAGCTTCGCGCCGAGCCCTGCCGCGGCCGCCTTCCCGGCGTCGAGCAGTTCGGGCGTCAGGTCGCTGGCGACCACGTCCGCCCCCGCCAGCGCCGCCGCGATGGCGGCGTTGCCGGCCCCCGCCGCGACATCCAGCACCCGCTGCCCGCGCCCGATCCCGGCGGCGCGGACCAGTTCCGCCCCCAGATCCGGGATCACCTCGTCCGCCAGCGCCGGGTAGTCACCCGTCGCCCACATCGCCCGGTGCGCGGCCTTCACTGCGTCCCCCATGACTTTTCTCCCCTCATGTCGTGGGCTCCACGCTAGGAACCGGCCGGGCGCGTTCCTAGTACAGGATCTGTACCGAGCCCTGGTCAGACGGGGAGTCGGCCGCCTAGCCTGCCCGTTATGGGGGCTTCCTACTATCAGTTCTGCCCCGTCGCCAAGGCGATGGAGCTGCTCGACGAGCGCTGGACGCTGCTGATCGTCCGCGAGCTGCTCTCGGGCAGCGAGCGCTTCAACGAGGTGCGGCGCGGCGTTCCGCGCATGTCGCCCACCCTCCTGGCCAAGCGGCTGAACCAGCTGGTCCGCGCCGGGGTCGTGGAGAAGCGGGACGACCGCTACGTCCTGACCCCGGCGGGCGAGGAGCTGCGCCCGGTGGTCGACGCCCTCGCCGTCTGGGGCGTGCGCTGGATCGGCGAGCTGGGCGAGCGCGACCTGGACCCGAAACTCCTCCTCTGGGACATGCGCCGGCACGTCGATCCCGCCGCGGTCCCCGAAGGCCGGACCGTGGTCCTGTTCCGCTTCCCGGACACCGCGCCCGGCAACCGCCGCTGGTGGCTGCTCCTGACCCCCGGGACCGCCGACGTATGCGACGACGACCCCGGTCACGAGGTCTCGGTCACCGTGACCGCTCCCCTGCGCGCCCTGGTGGGGATCTGGCGCGGCGACCTGGCCTGGGCCGACGCGGTGCGCGCGGGGACGGTCGAGCTGGAGGGGCCCGAGCGCCTGCGCCGCGGCCTCCCGACGTGGTTCACCCTCTCCCCCTACGCGGGCGTCCCCCGCCCCGTCCGGGCGGGGGTGAGCGCGCCTAGCCGGTGAGGAGGTCCGTCCACTGGCGGCAGACCCCCTCAAGGCCGTAGGCGCTCTTCACCTGGGTGCGGGCCAGCTCGGCGTCCTCCTGCCAGCGGTCCAGGGAGACCGTGGTGGCGATGGAGGCGGCCATGGCTGACGTGTCGTCGTGGATCCAGCGGCGGTCGTAGATGGTGTCCGCGCCGGGCCAGGGAAGCAGGGCCGGAACGGCCCCCGAGGCCATGCCCTCGGCGGGGGCCAGGTGGAAGCTCTCGTCGTCGCTGGTGGACAGGACCCAGCCGATGCGGCGCAGCCAGGAGGCCACGTCGCGGCCGTAGGAGTCGAACACGACGCCGCCGGAGAGGACGCGGGAGCGGCGGATGCGGCGGAAGACCTCCTCGTAGTGGGCCCGCTCCTCGTCCTTCTGCCAGATCCACCAGTACTCCCACGGGAGCTTGGACTTGACGAAGAGGGTGAAGCGGGGGTCGTCGCGGCGGAGCTCCTCGACGACGTCGAGGGCCAGGTCCAGGCGCTTGCGGGACGGGGCGATGCCGATCATCCCGAGGTGGTGCTCGGCGCCGGGGAGCTTGTCGCGGTCGAGTTGCGCGTCGTCCACCCAGTTCGGGATCGTGACGACCTTCTCGGCGGGCCAGCCGGTGATCTCGCGGGTCAGCTCGTTGTAGTGGGGGCTGACGCAGATGACCCGGTCGACGGCGCCGATGTCGAGCTGCTTCGGCCAGCCGGCGTACAGCTCGAAGCGGTGCAGGCGCACGACGAGGCGCTGGTCCGGGCGCTTGCGCCGGGCGTACCAGAGGGCGTTCGGGCCGCACCATTCGCAGACGATGACGTCCGCCCAGTCGACCAGGGCCTGGCTGCGCTCCTCGTCGTGGGCCTTCAGCGCGGCCCAGTGGTCGACCTGGACCTCCAGGTCGGAGCGGGAGCGCAGGTAGTCCAGCAGGCGGGAGAAGAACTTCAGGTCGTGGCCCGCCACGCCCACCCGCAGGCGGCGGCCCTTCACGGCGAGGACCCGGTCGGACGGCTCCGGGAACGCCTGCGCCAGGTGGTCGCGCAGGCGGGCGGCGGCCGCGTCGAGGCTGAACGCGGCGGCGGCCGCGCGGCAGCGGTCGGCGGCGAGCGTGTGGACCTCGGGGTTCTTGCCGATGAGGGTGAGCGCGTCGAGGACGTCGTCCTCGGTGGCGGCGAACAGGGGGTAGTCGCCGCCGAGGAGCCGCTCGTGCATGGGGGTGCGGTTGAGGACGACCGGGACGCCGAGCGTCCCGCACTCCAGGACCTTCGTGGACAGCTCCAGGCTCGTGTCCATGGAGGCGTCGCGCCAGGACAGGCCCACGTCGCAGCCGGCGGTCAACCGCATCGCCTCGGCCCGCGGGTGGCCGCCGTGCCAGACCACGCCCTCGCCCGTCTCCAGCGCGGTCCTCATCCGGGCCGCGAAGCCGGGGTCGGCCGGGTCGTCGTGGATCTTGTCCCCGACCATGTGCAGCTCGGCGTCCACGCCGCGCATGGCCAGCAGGCGCGGGAGGGACGTCATCTCGTATGTGTTCCAGCGCGGCGCGAACTTGCCGGTGTAGGCGAGGCGGAGCGGATGGCCCGGAGGGCCGGGGCGGCGCGTCTCCAGACCGTCCGGGAGCACGACCACCGGCGGGAACAGCACGCTCTTGCCGGCCGTGGCCGGGACGGCGCTCTCCAGGAACCCGCGCAGCTCCTCGGTCTGGCAGAGCAGGACGCGGGAGGCGTCCGCGATCCGGCGCAGGTCGCCCTTGGCCGCGGCGGTGAACTCCGCCGCCGACTGGGGCACGTCGGTCAGGTACGTCCAGAGCCGCCCGGCCAGGGGGCCCGCGGCGAGCTTGCCGACGAGGTGGCGGCCGCGCACGACGACGAGGTCGTACGGGGCCTCCTCGTCGACGCGGGCTAGGACCTCGGCGGCCTGCCGGGGCGACATGCCGGCGGGGCCGTCGAACAGCCCCTCGGCGTGCGGGCTGCGGACGGTGACGCCGGGCAGCGCGCGGAGCGGGTCGACGAGCCGGCCGGTCCGGACGGGAGCCTTCAGGACCAGGGTCACCTCGCAGCCGGCGCGGGCCAGGGCCTGCACCATGCCCTGGGCCCAGATGGCCGATCCGTCGATCATGTTCAGGTCGACGTCGCCGTAGACGAGGGCGCGTGGTCGCACGGTGGTTCCTTTCAACGGGCCGGGCTCCTCGTGGCGGGACGCCCCTCCGCGTCCCTCCGCGACGGCGCCGGTTCGAGGAGCTCGATGAGCGCGGCGGGCACGGTGGCGGTCGCGTCCCAGCGCAGGGACGCCAGGGTGGCGGGCGGCGCCTCGCCCCACAGGACGAGCGGGAGCGAGCGGGCCGCGGCGATCCGGCGGATCCGGTGCAGCGCCAGATCGCGGTCGTACATGCCGGGGACGCCCAGGTAGGCCCAGGGGCCGCCGGGCTCGCCGGCCGCCGCGTCGACCACGAGCGCGTCCACGTCGGCGGCTTCGAGGGCGATCGCGGCGTCGTGCGGGTAGAGGGCGACGACCTTGGCGTGCTCGGCGAGGACGGCGGCCGTGCCGGGCGCGAGCACGCCCGCGATGACCGGGACGTCGGACGGGCCCGCGACGAGCAGGCGGTCCTCCGGCCGGTCCACGCGGTCCGGCTGGGACCCGCCGCCGGTGGAGCGCGCCGCCGCCGAGACGGGGGCGCTCCGCTTGCGCCAGAGCCGGTAGAGCTCCCGCGGCAGCCGCTTGCCGCGCTTCGGGTCGCGCGCGGCGCCGGCGACCAGCCGCCCGAACTGGACGGCCGTCGAGGCCTCCAGCGCGGCGAGCCGCCGCTCCAGCTCGTCGATGCGCGCCTCGCGCTCGCGCAGCGCGGACCTCAGCCGCCCGATCCGCTGGGTGGCCTTGGCGTTCGTCTCCTCGTCACTCACCCAGGTACTCCATGATCACATCGGCGATGCGGGGACCGGCGTGGCCGTCCCACAGCGGCGGCCTGCGCCCGCCCGCCCGCGCGCCCGGCGCCGCGGCCGTCCCGCTCGCCGATCCCCCTTCCAGGCACTTGCGGACCCCCGGCACCAGCTCCTCGAACGCGACGAGCCGGTTCGTGCCGTGGGTGATCGTGATCGGCCGTTCGGTGTTGGGGCGGACGGTCAGGCACGGCACCCCGAGGATCGTCGTCTCCTCCTGGAGGCCCCCCGAGTCGGTGACGACCGCCGCCGCCCCCCGCACGGCCGCGATGAAGTCGATGTACCCCAACGGCTCCAGGATGTGCACGCGGTCGTGCTCGTCCAGCCCCGCGGCCAGCAGGTTCGCCCGCCCGCGCGGGTGGACGGGGATGACCAGGTCGGCGAGGTCGGCGACGCCGTGCAGGTGCCGGACGAGCGCCGCGGCCGTCTCCGGCGCGTCGACGTTCGCGGGGCGGTGCATGGTCGCGAGGACGTACCGCTCCGGCAGCCCGTGCGCCGCCCGGACGGCGGCCGTGTCGAACTGGTCCAGGTTGGCCAGCAGCGTGTCGATCATCGGGTTGCCGACCAGGTGGGCCCGCTCCACCGGGACGCCCTCGGCGGCCAGGTGGCCGATCGCCTCCGGGCTCGTGACCAGGCACAGCGCCGAGAGCTGGTCGGTCACCCTGCGGTTGACCTCCTCCGGCATGGTCATGTCGAAGCTGCGCAGCCCGGCCTCCACATGGGCGACCGGGATGTGCAGCTTGGCCGCGACGAGGGCGGCGGCGATCGTCGAGTTCACGTCGCCGTACACGATGACGAGCGCGGGTGAACGGCCCGTGAACTCCTTCTCCAGCCCGATCATGAGCGCGGCGGTCTGCTCGGCGTGCCCGCCCGACCCGACGCCGAGGTTGACGTCGGGCTCGGGCAGGCCCAGCTGGTCGAAGAAGACCTCCGACATCCGCGCGTCGTAGTGCTGGCCGGTGTGGATCACCGCCTGCTCGGCGCCCGCCGCGGCGAGCGCCGAGATCACCGGCGCCGCCTTGACGAAATTGGGTCGCGCCCCGAGGACGTGCACGATGGGTGCCAACACGATTTCCCTTCTGTTCATCGGAGTTGCCTACCGTCCGGCCTTGTGCCCGACGAACCCGTGAAGAAGACCGTCTACCTGGCCGGACTCGCCTGGCGTCAGCTCCGCGACGACCCGGGGCGGGCGTCCAGGCTCGCCGTGCGGCTGGCCGCCCGGACCCCGCTCGGCGCCCGGCTGCGGCGCTCCCGCCTCGTCGTCCCGAAGCCGCGGGACGTCCAGCGCGAGACCCGGGACCTGCGGATCCTGCTCGCCCAGCCCGCGCCGGCGCGCCGGACGGTCCAGAACGGCTCCGCGGAGCGCGGCGCCGTCGACCACGGGGTGGTCCTGCAGTTCGTGACCAACGCTTTGCCGCGCACGAACGCGGGCTACACCGTGCGGACGCACCGGATCGCCCTCGCCCTGCGCGAGACGGGCCTCGAACCCCACATCGTGACCCGGCTCGGATACCCGCTCAGCCAGGGCCTCGGCGACGCGCGGGCGCGCGTGGACGTCGACGGCGTCCCGTACCACCGGCTGCTGCCCTGGCTCCCGCAGGCCGATCCGCTGGACGCGGTGGCCAAGAGCGCCGACCTCGCCGGACGGCTGGTCCGGGAGCTGCGGCCGTCCGTCCTGCACGCGGTCAGCAACCACCTGAACGCGGCCGTCGCGCTGGAGCTCGGCCACCGCCACGGCCTTCCCGTCGTCTACGAGGTGCGCGGCTTCCTGGAGGACTCCTGGCTCTCCCGCGATCCCGCGCACCGCGAGGACGACGAGTTCTACCGGCTGACCCGCGAGCTGGAGACCCGCCGGATGGCCGAGGCGGACGCGGTCGTCACGCTCGGCGAGGCGATGCGGGCGGAGATCGCGTGTCGCGGCGTCCCCGAGGAGAAGATCTTCACGGTGCCGAACGGGGTGGACGAGGCGTTCCTCGAGCCGCTCCCGGATGCCTCGGACCTGCGCGAACGCCTGGGGATCGACCCCGGCGCCGCGGTCGTGGGCCTCACGTCGTCGTTCTACGGCTACGAGGGCATCGACACGCTCATCGACGCGGCCGCCCTGCTGCGCGGGCGCGGCGCCCCGGTCACGCTGCTGCTCGTCGGGGACGGCCCGGAGCGCGGCGCGCTCGAACGGCGCGCGGCCGAACGCGGCGTCCACGCCGTGTTCACCGGCCGGGTGCCGATGGAGTCCGTTCGCCGCTACCACGCCGTCCTCGATGTCTTCGCGGTTCCGCGCCGGGCGGACCGGGTGTGCCAGTTGGTGACGCCTCTGAAACCGATCGAGGCCATGGCGGGGGGAATCCCCGTTATAGCCAGTGATGTCAAGGCTCTCCGCGAAATCGTGGAACCGGGCGTGACGGGGGCGTTAACAGTTCCGGAAGACCCGGAAGCCTGGGCGAATTGTCTGGAAGACCTGGCTTACAGTCCCGAAAGGAGACAGAAAATCGGGCGGTCGGCCCGTGAATGGGTCGCGGCGGAACGCACCTGGCGCGCCGTGACGGCCGGATACCGGGCCGCGTACCGCTTCGCTCTCCACCAGAGCACATAGACACGCCAAGCACACAGATACGCCAAGCACATGGATCGAAGGGAGCCGGCCGCGTGGATCTCGTGGTCATCGGACTCGGCTACGTGGGACTGCCGCTCGTGCGGGAGGCCTGCCGGGCCGGCCTGCGGGTCGGCGGGCTCGACCTCGACGCGCGCGTGGTCGCCGGCCTCAAGGCCGGGCTGTCGCACGTCGACGACGTGTCGCCGGCCGAGGTCGAGAAGATGCTGCAGGCGGGGTTCGCCCCGAGCCTGCACGAGGACGTCCTGGACGGCGCCCGCACCGTGGTCATCTGCGTCCCGACGCCGCTCTCGCCGGAGGGCGGGCCGGACCTGACCGCGGTGCGCGGCGCGGCCGAGACCGTCGCCCGGCACCTGGAGCCCGGGACGCTGGTGGTGCTGGAGTCGACCACCTACCCGGGCACCACCGAGGAGGTCGTCCGGCCGATCCTGGAGACGTCCGGCCTGGTCGCCGGGGAGGAGTTCCACCTGGCGTTCTCGCCGGAGCGGATCGACCCCGGCAACCCCGTCTACGGCGTCCGCAACACCCCGAAGATCGTCGGCGGGCTGACGCCGGCCTGCGCGTCGGCGGCGTCGTCGTTCTACGGCAAGTTCGTCGACCGGGTCGTGGAGGCCAAGGGGACGCGCGAGGCCGAGATGGCCAAGCTGCTGGAGAACACCTACCGGCACGTCAACATCGCGCTGGTCAACGAGATGGCGGTGTTCTGCAACGAGCTCGGCATCGACCTGTGGGACGCCATCGACTGCGCGGCCACCAAGCCGTTCGGGTTCCAGGCGTTCCGCCCGGGGCCGGGCGTCGGCGGGCACTGCATCCCGATCGACCCGAACTACCTGTCCTACAAGGTCCGCTCGCTGGGCTACCCGTTCCGGTTCGTCGAGCTGGCCCAGGAGATCAACGACCGGATGCCCCGCTACGTGGCGGAACGCGCCCAGCAGCTCCTCAACCGGGAGGGCCGCGCGCTCAAGGGCGCCAGGGTCCTGCTGCTCGGCGTCACCTACAAGGCCGACATCGCCGACCAGCGCGAGTCGCCGGCGCGCCCCGTGGCGCGGCGGCTGGCCCGCCTCGGCGCCGACCTGTCGTTCCACGACCCGTTCGTCGCCTCGTGGGAGGTGGACGGCGCCCCGGTGCCGTCGGCCGGCGAGGACCTGGTCGCCGCGCTGGAGGCGTCCGACCTGGCGATCGTCCTGGCCGACCACGCCGCCTACGACGCGGCGACGCTGTCCCGGCACGCGCGGCTGCTGTTCGACACCCGCGGCCGGACCCGCAACGTCCAGCAGGACACCGTCGAGCTCCTCTGAGCATCGGTGGCGCCGGGGCTTTCTCGACATCGAGTTCTCCGGCGCCGCCGAGCCTCTTTGCACCGCCGAGACTTCCAGGGCAAGCGGACTTCTCCGGCGAACGGGATTCTTTGCCAGGGATTTTCCGTCCGGCGGAGGCATCCCTGACCGGCGGACGGCCCTATCAGTCAAGGACGAGTCGCCCGGCAGCGTCCATGCCCAGGCCAGCCGGAATTCATCGGCAATTTCCATCCGGGACCAAGAATCACCGGTGATGGTCGATTCGGACATTGCGGAGTGAGTGTGATGCGGGTCTGCGTTTGCACGGTCGTGCACCACCCCGAGGACGCGCGCATTCTGCATCGGCAGATACGCGCCCTCCTCGACGCCGGTCACGAGGTCACCTACATCGCCCCGTTCCGGGCGTGCAACGCGACCCCGTGGCGGCACATCAGCCCGGTGGACGTCCCGCGCGCCACCGGACGGCGCCGGATCCGGGCCCTCCGCGCCGCCCACCGCGCGCTCGCCGAGCACGCCGCGTACGCCGACGTCATCCTCCTGCACGACCCCGAGCTGCTGGTGTCGCTGCCCCGCGAGGTGCAGGGGCGGACGGTCGTCTGGGACGTCCACGAGGACACCGCCGCCGCCCTCTCCGCCAAGGGCTGGGTGCCCGGACCGGCCCGTCCCCTGCTGCGCCCGGCCGTCCACCATCTGGAGCGGCGCAGCGAGCGGCGGCACCGGCTGCTGCTCGCCGAGGAGGGCTACCGGGCCCGGTTCCGCGGGGAGCACCCGGTCGTGCCCAACACCACCTACGTCTCCGACGTGCCGCCCGGACCGCCGGACGGCCGCCGCGCCGTCTACGTCGGGCAGCTGTCGCGGGCGCGCGGCGCCCTCGACATGATCGAGATGGCCCGGACCCTGGCCGCCGAGGGCGTGCTGGTCGAGCTGATCGGCGCGGCCGACGCCGACGTCCGGGGCGCGCTGCGGGACGCGCAGCGCGAGGGGATCGTCCGCTGGTACGGGTTCGTCCCGAACGACCGGGCGCTGCGCATCGCCGAGGGCGCGATGGCAGGGCTGGCGCTGCTGCACGACGAGCCGAACTACCGGCACTCGATGCCGACGAAGGTCGTCGAGTACATGGCCCGCGGCATCCCGGTGATCAGCACGCCGAACCCGCCCGCCGTGGAGATCATCGAGCCCGCCGACTGCGGGCTGATCGTCCCGTTCGAGGCGCCGGAGGCCGCCGCCAAGGCCGTCCTGCGGCTGCGGGACGACCCCGGCCTGCGCGCGGGGCTCGGCAAGCGCGGCTACGAGGCCGCCCGCGAGCGGTTCCACTGGCCCGTCCACGCCGAACGGTTCGTCGCCCAACTGGAGGCGTGGGCGGGCCGCTCCTCCCTGGTCGCCCCGGAACCGGAGCCGGAGCCCGTCCCCGAGTTCTGAGCCGCCCCGGCCCGCGGCCGCCCGGCCGCGTTCAGGAGCCGGACTCGGACATGTGGCGCAGGCGGTAGGCGACCGAGCGGGCGATGCGGGCGGCGGCGCCCGGCGGCCGGTTCGCCTCGACCATCACGACGCACCGGCCCACCCGCAGCGCGATCATCCCGGCGGTCGGGCCGATCTCGTAGGCCTCGTCGCCGCCGATGTCGCGGCGCCGCCTGACCTGCGCCTGCGCGGCCTGGAGCGTCCCCAGCATCCGCGACGCCGCCTCGTCGGTGTCGGCGACCCAGCGGACGCTCACCGTGAGGCCGGTGACCACCGCCTCCTGGCCGCCGTCCGGGTCCGGACCGTCCGTCTTCGAGCCGCTCTTCTTCGGATCGTCCTTTCGCGGGCCGTCCTTGCCGGAGTTCGGGACGGCCTCCTGCCCCGCCGAGGGACGCGGCGACGCCGAGCCCGTCGCGCTCGGCTTCGGCTCGGGGGACTTCCGCCCGCCGGCCCGCGCCCGCCCGCCGCGGGGCTCGTACGTGCAGGAAACCGGGTGCGGGAGGCGCACCGTCCCGACGGACGCGCGGCTCGGCTCGGGGGCGTGGCCGGCCATCCGCACCGCCGCCAGGTCGGGCTTCTTGAGCAGGGCGCACGCGTCCGGCCAGTCCTCCTCCGGCACGCCGCCGAGCTCCGGCGGCCCCGTCCCGGTGAGCCCGCCGCGCAGGGCGACCAGCCGGGCCCCGCCGTCCGGGCGCGGCGCCGCCTGCGGGAGCGCCGCGTACAGCAGCCCGCCCGCGGCCGCCAGCCACGGCCGGACGCCCGGCAGGTCCGGGTCCATCGAGAAGGGGGCGGGCGCGGTCGTGGTGCTCCCGTCGCCGGGCTCCACGATGTCGACCCCCGCGGGCAGCAGGCGCTCCGAAAGCCGCGGGCGCAGCGCGAACACCTGCCCGCCGGCCTGCGCGAGCGCGGCGTAGGCGGGCACGTCGCGGCTCCACTCGACCCGCCCGGAGCGCACGTCCACCGCCTCCATGCGGGCCCCGTCGGCGCCGCCCCCCTCGGTGCTCTTCTCCTCGGCGCCGTTCTCTCCTGTGCCGCTTCCGTCAGGGCCGCTTCCGTCAGGGCCGCTTCCGTCGGGGCCGTCCTCTTCGGGGCCGGTCCCGTCCGGGTGGTAGACGACCACGAGCCGGCCCGCCGCCAGCACGCCCGGGCACATCAGGTCGCCGCACACGCCGTCGCCCTTCCAGGCGCCGAACTGGCGGCCGCCGTCGTCGAACGCGCGCAGGGCCGTCCCGTCCGAGACGAGCGTCACGCCCTCCAGCATCGACACCTCGGGCGACTCCCGGGAGCCGAGCCGCCGGTCCCAGCGCACGAGGCCCTTCGTGGGATCGACCGCCAGCAGCCGGCTGCGATGCCCCGTGTCGCCGCCCGGGTCGCCGCCGCGATCGCCGCGGGAGTCCGCGCAGCGCAGGCCCAGCGCGGCGAGATCCTCCCGGCCGTCGGACGGGTGCGCCCCGCCCTCGAACAGCCGGCAGCCGCGCGGCAGGGCCAGCCGCCACACCCGGTTCCCCGTCACGGCCGAGACCCCGAAGAGCGTCCTGCGCCCCTCGTCGGTGGTGAGCAGCACGTCGGACCCGGCGGGCCAGCGCAGCGTCGTCCGGGAGACCGCGGCGGGCCGCTCGTCCTCGCGCCGCCACAGCAGCCCGCCCGACAGCGCGTCGAACGCGATGAGCGCCCGGTCGCCGCGGTCGCCGTCCCGCTCGAAGTAGGCGACGACGCGCGACCCCGTGGACGTCCAGCCGAGCAGGGACCACCCGGCGCGGCGGTAGCTCCAGCGCGCGGCGCCGGTGCGCGCGTCCCGCACCTCGATCCCGTGCCCGGACGCCGTCACGACCTGTCCCCGCGCGACCTGGTAGGCGACGCCGTCGTAGCCGGCGACGGAACCGCGGTGCGCCCGCGTCGTCCGCTCCCAGCTCACCGCGAGGGGGCCCGGCGGCGGGCCCGCCTCGCTCTGCGGCGCCACGGGCGCCCCGGTCACGGTGTGGCGGACCTGCCACCACTCGGCGCGCAGGACGTAGGTGTCGACGAGGACGACGCAGAGCGCGACGGCGACGACCCCGGAAAGCAGCCCGAGCGCGACGCGGACCCTGCCCACGGACTCCGGTCGGCCCTCAGGCCGCTGCCGGCTCCCGACCACGACCGCGCCGCCTCCCCCCACGTACCGTACTGACAAGGACTGTGCTCAAAAGGACGACACCCACCATGCCCTGTGCGGGGCTCCCGCGCGACACGGCCGGAAAGAACGGAGCGACCCGTGGAGGTCTTCACCCGCTGGCACGCCTGGGAGACGGCCCGGGCGGACATCGCCGCGTCCGGCTCGGACGTGGACCTGGACGGCCTGGACCGGGCCGTCTCCGCCGCCGTGCGCTGGCACGGCGACCAGCGGCGGCCGACCGGCGCCCCCTACGTCGAGCACCTGCTGGAGGCCCTCGAAGTGCTCGTGCGCGGGGCGGGGGTGACGGCGCCCGCCGTCCTGTCCGCCGCGGTCCTGCACGACGTCGTGGAGGACACGCCCGCCTCCCTCGCCGACGTGGAGGCCGAGTTCGGCCCGGAGGTGACCGAGCTGGTCGACTGGGTCACCAAGCCGCCCGCCGGCGGGGCCGGACGCCAGGCCAAGCGCGCCGCCAAGGCCGCCTACCTGCGGCGCCTGCGGGACGCCCCGCGCGAGGCGGTCCTGGTCAAGCTCGCCGACCGCGCCAGCAACGTGCAGACCCTCGACGCGATGGCGCCGGACTTCCAGCGCCGCTACTACGCCGAGACCCTGACCTACATCGTCCCGCTGGCCGAGCCCGAGCCCTGGTTCCGGGCCTGGTACGCGGACTGGAGGCGGCATTTCGCCCACCTCCAGTGACCCGCCGGTCATGTAGTGGGAGGATGCAGGCCATGGAACGCGAGTGGGTCGTCGAGGAGAGCGTGGTCGTCGCCGCGCCGGTGCGGGACGTCTACGCGGCGGTCGCGGATCCGCGGCGGATGGGCGACTGGAGCCCGGAGGTGTTCGCGACCTGGGTGCGCGGGCGCGCGATCCGGCCGGGGACGAGGTTCGTCGGGTTCAACCGCGCGGGCTGGCGCGTGTGGTTTACCACGTGCCAGGTGAGCGCGGCGGTCCCCGGGGAGGTGTTCGCCTTCCGGGTGTCGAGCTTCGGGATCCCCGTGGCGCTGTGGGGCTACCGGTTCGAGGACGTCACCCAGGACCCGGCCGCGCCCCGGACCCGGCTCACCGAGTACTGGGAGGACCAGCGCCGCGACCACCGCGGCGCGGCGTTCGTCTCGCTGCTCGGCAAGGTCTTCACCGGCGTCCCGGCCGAGGGGCGCGCCGAGGTCAACCGCAAGGGCATGCGCGCCACGCTCGACCGGATGCGGACGGCCCTCGAGAAGGGCTGACCACCGCGGGCCGCGGGTCGGTCCTTGGCAGCAAAACGAGAACCTGTTCTACTTAGCGGTGTGACAACCACCGCCCAGGCGCACGCGATCCAGGGGGAGCGGGTCACCCTCCCGGTGCGGATCCGCGACGCCGCCGTCGCCTCGGCCATGTTCGCCGTGCCCGCCGGCGCGGCCCGGGACGTCATCGCCTACTCCGGGCTCGACGTCGCCGAGCCGCTGCCAGGCCGGGCCATCTGCTCGCTGGCCTTCGTCCGGTACGCGGACGGGGACCTCGGCCCCTACCACGAGTTCGCCGTCGCCTTCCTGGTGCGCCCGCCCGGCGCGGCGCCGCCGCAGGGGGTGCTCGACCGGCTGCGCGGGATCGGGGCGTTCATCCACTGGCTGCCGGTCAACCAGGAGTTCACGCTGGAGGCCGGACGGACGATCTGGGGCTTCCCCAAGGAGATCGCCGACATCCCCATGGACCTCGCCGGGCGTGTGAAGCGCTGCGCGGTGCGGATCGGCGGGCGGACGGTGATCGAGGTCGCGGTCCGGCCGGGCCTGCCGATGCCGGCCGGGGCGGGCGCCCCGAGCGTCGACGCCTACTCCTGCCTGGACGGCGTGACGCGCCGGACCCCGTGGACGCTCACACCGTCCGATGTCCGGACCCGGCCGGGCGGCGCGAAGGTCGTCCTGGGCGACCACCCGGTGGCCGACGAGCTGCGCGGCCTCGGGCTCGACCGGGCGCGGGCCCTGTCCACCAGCACCGTCGGGCATCTGGAGATGGTCTTCCAGGGCGCCGAGGAGGTGCGCACGTGAGGCGGACGGCGCTGGTGACCGGCGCCGCGCGCGGGCTCGGCGCCGCGGCGGCTCGGCGGCTGGCCGCGGCGGCGTGGGACGTCGTCGCGGTGGACGTGGACGAACTCGGCCTCGCCAAGACGGCGCATCGCTCCCCCAACACCCACGTGCGGGTGTGCGACGTCACCGACCCCGACGCCGTCGCGGAGGTGCTGGCGATGACCGGCCCCGTGCACCGCGTCGTCCACGCCGCGTCCGCCGCGTCGGCCGGGCCGGTGCTCGCGCAGCCGCTCCACGAGGTGGAGCACGTCCTGCGGACGAACGTCCTCGGCGCCGTCCACATCGTCCGGGCGACGCTGCCGGGCATGCTGGAGCGCCGCGCCGGGGAGCTGTTCCTCTGCCCGGACGCCTCGGGCCCGCCGGAGAGCCCGTCCGCCGCCGCAGTGGCCGCCTACTCCGACGTGCTGTTCGCCGAGCACGGCGGGCGGGGCGTGGCGCTGCGCTGCGTCCACGCGGCGGCCGGGACGCCGCACGGCGCCGTCCTCGACGCCATGGACCGCTCGCTGGCGCGTCCCGCCGCGGACGTCCACGTACGGGTCGGGCCGGCCCGCCGGCCGCTCCTCCCGGCGCTCGCCCGACGCTGAACGCCGGCTGGACCGCATAAGCTGTCTCTTCGCCTTCGAGGTGCCGGGACGTCCCCGGCCCGACCCACGCGCGAGGAGCAGCCTGCATGTCGTCCCAGGCCAACGGGCGGCCGACCGGTCCCGGCGGCACGGTGAAGGATCGGGAGATCGCCGCCGAGCAGCGCTACGTCGACACCGCCTACGCGCGGCTGGAGGAGATGCGCGCGGACGCCCAGGCCATGATCCGCGAGGGCTACCGCCAGTCGCTCGCCGGCACCAAGGGCTCACTCGTCGACCGGGACGCGATGGTCCACCAGGCGGCGCTGCGCGTCCAGGCCCTCGACATCGCCGACGACGGCCTGGTGTTCGGCCGGCTCGACCTGGCCTCCCGCGAGGTCCGCTACATCGGCCGCGTCGGCGTCCGGACCAGCGAGCACGACTCCCTCGTCATCGACTGGCGGGCGCCCGCCGCCGAGGACTTCTACCGCGCCACCCCCGAGGACCCGCGCGGCGTCGTGCGCCGCCGCGTCCTGCACTCCCGCGGCCACACCGTGGTCGACCTGGAGGACGACCTGCTCGACCCGGAGGCCTCCGAGGGGATGACCGTCGTCGGCGACGGCGCGTTCCTCGCCTCGCTCGCCCGCACCCGCGAGGGCGCCATGCGCGACATCGTGGCGACCATCCAGCGGGAGCAGGACGAGGTGATCCGCGCCCCCGCCGACGGCACCGTCCTGGTGCGCGGCGCCCCCGGCACCGGCAAGACCGCCGTCGCGCTGCACCGCGTCGCCTACCTGCTGTTCCGGCACCGCCGCCGGTTCGGCTCGCGCGGCGTCCTCGTCGTCGGCCCGAACCGCCGGTTCACCGCCTACATCGAGCGGGTGCTGCCGTCGCTCGGCGAGGGCTCGGCGACGCTCCGCTCGCTCGGCGACCTCGTCGAGGGCGCCGCCGCGACCGTCCACGACCCGCCGCGGCTCGCCCGCGCCAAGGGCTCCGAGGCGATGGCGGCGGTGCTGCGGCGCGCCGTCGCCGACCAGGCGCCCGGCGCCCCCGAGGAGTTGCGCGTCGTGTTCAAGGGCGTCGTCGTCTCGCTCGACCGCGCCCGCCTCGACCGCATCAGGAACGAGGTCCACCGGCGCAGCCGCGGCAGCGTGAACGCCGCGCGCGGCCGGGCCGCGGAGATGCTGCTGGACGCCCTCTGGCGCCGCTTCGGCGAGGTCGGGGGCCCCGAGGCCGCCGAGGCCGAGGAGGGCGCCGAGGCGGGCCTGTGGAACGCGATCCTCGCCGCCGACGGCCTCGCCTCCCTCGACGAGGAGCCGGCGCGCGGCCACGCCGGCGGGAACGGGAACGGCGACCCCAAGCGCGCCCAGTTCGACGCGCGGGTCCGCGAGCAGCGCGCCTTCACCGACTTCCTCGTCGCCTGGTGGCCGATCCGGCGCCCGCTGGACGTGCTGCGCTCGCTCGGCGACCCGGCCCGGCTGCGCCGCGCCGCCGGACGCGACCTCGACCGCGCCGACGTCGAGCCGGTCGCCGCGTCCTGGGCCGGGGAGGACGCGGCGCTCAGCTACCAGGACGTCGCCCTGCTGGACGAGATCGACGCGCTGCTCGGCTCCCCGCCCCGCCCGTCCCGCCGCCGCAAGGCCCCGTCCGAGGACGACCCGTTCGTGGTGGACGGCGTCAACATCCTCACCGGCGAGGAGGTCGTGGACGAGACGTGGGAGCCGGAGATGCAGGAGCTCACCACGTCCATCGAGCGGCTGGAGCGCTCGCGCCGGGTCGACGACGGCGTGGTGGAGGACCGCCCCGAGTACGCGCACCTCGTCGTCGACGAGGCGCAGGACCTGTCCCCCATGCAGTGGCGGATGCTCGGCCGCCGCGGCCGCCAGGCGAGCTGGACGATCGTCGAGGACCCGGCCCAGAGCGCCTGGGAGGACCTCGCCGCCGCCCGGCGGGCGATGGAGGCCGCGCTCGGCGGCGAGCGCCCCGCGTCCCGGGGCCGCCGCCGGACCCGCAAGGCGCCCCCGCCGCGCGTCCGGCACGAGTACGAGCTGACCACGAACTACCGCAACTCCACCGAGATCGCGGCGGTCTCCGCGCGGGTGCTCGCCCGTGCGCTGCCGGAGGCGAGACCGGCCCGCGCCGTCCGCACGTCGGGGCTCGAGCCCGTCGTCCGGGTCGTCCCGGAATCCGGTCTCGGCTCCGCCGCCCGTGCCGCCGTCGAGGAGCTGCTCGGCCAGGTCGAGGGCACCATCGGCCTGATCGTCCCGCTCTCCCTGGAGGAGTCCGGCGCCCAGGCCGCGCTGTTCGGCGAGCCGGCCACCGCCTGGGGCCCCGCCGACCGCGACCGGCTCGGCGCGGGCCTGCCCGAGCGCGTCCACGTCCTGGACGTCCTGGAGGCCAAGGGCCTGGAGTTCGACGCGGCGGTGATCGTGGGACCCGAGACCGTCGCCGCCCAGTCCCCGCGCGGCCTGCGCGTGCTGTACGTGGCGGTGTCGCGCGCCACGCAGCGCCTGACCGTCCTCACCGCCGACCCGGAGTGGAAGGCCACCCTGCTCACCGACTGAGCCCCCCTCGCCCGTTCCGCTCGGAGTTAGGCTGACGCTGCCCCATCCGCACGGGTGAACGGAGACCGATGAGCGGCCGCAATCCCGCACCCAGGCGCAGCTACGCAGGCCGGTCGGCCGAGGAGCGCCGCGCGGAGCGGCGCGAGCGCCTGCTGGCCGCCGGGCTCGAGCTGTTCGGGACGCGCGGCTACGCGGCGACGTCCATCGAGCGGCTGTGCGCGACGGCGAGCGTGTCGACCCGCAACTTCTACGAGGAGTTCTCCGGGCGCGAGGAGCTGCTCACCACCCTGCACCGGACCGTCAACGACCGCGCCGCCGAGGCCGTGTCCGCCGCGTACGCTCAGGCGGCGGGCGCCGACCTGGCGACCCGCGTGGAGCGCGCCGTCCGCGCGTTCGTCACCGTCACCGCCAGCGACCCGCGCTGGGCGCGCATCGCGTTCGTCGAGGTGATCGGCGTCAGCGCCGGCCTGGAGGGGCACCGCCTCCGCTGGCGCGGCCGGTGGGAGGACGCGATGCTCGCCATGATCCGCGAGGCCGCCGCCCGCGGCGAGGCCGTCGACCGCGACCACCGCCTCACGATGATCGCCGTCATCGGCGCCGTGAACAACCTCGTCCACCACTGGTCCGCCCGCGACCAGGACGTCCCCCTGGACGCCATAACCGCCGAACTCACCCACCTGATCCTCGCCGCCGTCACAACCCCTAGATGATCGGGGGGCGGCCTGTTCGGGTCATGCGCCAGGCGGTGCGGTAGGAGATGGGGCGGCGGGGGCCCGCGGGTTTGCGCCAGCCTTCCAGGAAGCCCTTGAACCAGGGCTTGAGGGCGCTCGGCTTGCGCTCGCGGAGGACGGTCATGCCGACCCAGACGGCGAGGTAGGTGAGCGCCAGCGGCCACGGCAGGTTGCGGCGGGCCAGCCAGACGCGGTTGCGGGCGTTGTAGCGGTAGAACATGGCGTGCCGCGTCGGCAGGACGGCGGGGTGGAACATCACCGCCGAGGCGTCGTAGACGATGCGGTAGCCGGCGTTGAGGATCTGCCAGGCGAGGTCGGTCTCCTCGTGGGCGTAGAAGAAGTCCTCCGGGAGGCCGCCGCCGGCGTCGAACGCGGCGCGGCGGATCGCGCAGGCGCCGCCGAGGAACGTGGTGGCGGCGGACGAGCGCTCCGGGTCGCCCGCGCGCAGCCGGGGGACGTGCCGGCGCTCGCCGCGCCCGCCCTCGGGGTCGCGGACGCGGAACGAGACGACGCCGAGGTCGGGTTCGGCGGAGAACCGGTCGCGCAGGTGGGCGCCGAGGCGGGGCGAGCGGTACCAGCCGTCGTCGTCCAGGAACAGGATGACGTCGCCGCAGGACGCCTCCACGCCCCGGTTGCGGCCGCCGGGGATGCCGAGGTTCTTCGGCAGGCTGAGGGTCTTGACGCGCTCGTCGTCGAACGGCGGCGCGCCCGCCGCCGCGCCGACGGGGTCGACCCCGTTGCCGACGAGGACGACCTCGACGTCCACGTGCTCCTGCTCCAGGGCGCTGCGGACGGCGCGGGCCAGCTCCTCGGGCCGGTTGCCCATGGTGAGGACGACGACGGACAGTTTCACTTCAGCCTCCGGGAGGCCAGGATGCTGACCAGGTGCAGCAGGGTCTGCACGACGGCGACGGCGGCGACCGCGACCATCAGGACGCGGACCGCGACCGGGTCGTCCGCGCCGGTCAGCCTGTCGATCACGGCGGCGGCGAGGATCAGCAGCGACAGCTCGACCGCGCCGATGATTCGGTGGAAGCGCAGCATGGACGCCGCCTGCCGGGCCAGCGCGATGCCGGTGGAGCGGGGGCGCAGCGCGCGGTCGCCGCCGGTCGGGTCGGCGGGCAGCCCGGACTTGGCGCGGGCGACGACGACGTTGTCGGTCTCCGCCTTGATCAGCGCGGCGCCGAGCGCGGCGAGCAGGCCGAGCTCGACCCAGCCGCCGTTCTCCCAGCCGCCCTGTGCCATGAAGCCGAGCCCGGCGAGCAGCGACACCTCGGAGAGGTAGTGGCCGATCCGGTCGAGGAACACCCCGGCGACCGACGTCTGCCTCAGGTAGCGGGCGACCTCGCCGTCGACGCAGTCGAGCAGCAGGTAGACCTGGATGAGGAACGCCCCGGCGAGCGCCGTCCACAGCGGGTCGGCGGGCAGCGACACCGCGACGCCGGCGAGGACGCCGCTGAGCATCATCAGGTAGGTCAGCTGGTTGGGGCTGAACCCGAGGCGCAGCGAGATCCACGCGAAGTACGGGGACAGGTCGCGCATGTAGAGGCGGCCGGCCCAGTGCTCCTCGTTGCGCCGGTCCTTCAGGCCGGGCGGCTGGCCGTACCGGCGGATGTCGGCGACCTTCGCGCCCTTGCGGTGCGGCCGGTGGTCGTCACCGGGCGGCTCCGCGGAGCCGGGCGGCTCGGCGGTG
This sequence comes from Actinomadura sp. NPDC000600, assembly GCF_040492135.1. Lineage (NCBI taxonomy): Bacteria > Bacillati > Actinomycetota > Actinomycetes > Streptosporangiales > Thermomonosporaceae > Actinomadura > Actinomadura sp. NPDC000600. The sequence goes on along the minus strand of NZ_JBEUPD010000060.1, from coordinate 10,612 downwards.
CCGGGTCGCTCGGGGGAGCCGGGGGGCTGCGTGGAAGGGTTCTGCCCGGACAGCTCAGCCTCCATGGGCCTGGACATACTCGTGCACCGCCTTGCGGGTCTCGCCCTCGTCGAGGCTGAGGTGTTCCAAGATCGTATAGCGGCCGGGCCGGGTGTGCGGGGCGTACTGCACCGCCTCCGCGAACTGCTCGGCGGTCAGCCCGACGTCGGCCGGGAAGCGGGGCAGCCCGTGCCGGCCGAGGCAGGCGAGGATCTCTTCGAGCCGGTCCTCCCCCGCGCCGAGCCGGGTGGCGCGCAGGTGGTAGCAGAACGCGGCGCCGATGCCGGCCAGCTCGCCGTGGTTGCCGGTGTCCGGGAAGAGCTGGTCGATGGCGTGCAGGATCTCGTGGTCGCCGCCGGACGCCGGGCGGGAGTCGCCCGCGAACGCCATCGCCATCCCCGAGAGCACCAGACCCTCGGCGAGGACGGTGAGGAACCGGTCCGAGTCGATGGAGCCGGGCTGGTGCAGCAGGGCCTCGGCGGCGGTGCGCGCCACGGTGAGCGCCATCCGGTCGACCCGCTCGCCGCACTCGTCGGCGGCGAGGAGCCAGTCCTCCACGGCGGAGAAGTTGCTCACCACGTCGCCGATCCCGGCGCGGACGAGCCGGTCGGGCGCCGCGTGCACGTAGTCGAGGTCGACGATCATCGCCAGCGGCATCACGACGCCGAACGAGCCCTTGCCCTTGTCGTGGACGAGGGAGGCGACCGGCGAGCAGATGCCGTCGTGCGACAGGTTCGTGGCGACCGACACCATCGGGATGCCCGACAGCGTCGCCGCGTACTTGGTGGCGTCGATCGTCCGGCCGCCGCCGATGCCGACGACCGCCTCGTAGGACCCGGCGCGCAGCCGGGAGCCCAGGCTGACCGCCGCCTCCACGGTGCCGCCCTCGACGTGGAACACCTCGCAGGACGACAGGGACGGCCGGACGTGCTCGGCGATCTGGTCGCCCTGGCCGGGGCCGACGGCGATCGCGACGCGCCCCTCGGTGACGATCCGCCTGTCGGCGAGCAGCTCGCCGAGGCTCGCCACGGCGCCGCGCCGCACGTCGATGGAGAGCGGCGCGTTCAGCATCCGCGTCAGCAGGGGCATGGGCCTCCTCGCGTCGTGGCGTGCCTGCGGTCAGTTCGTGCCGTGCGGTCAGTAGCCCTTGGCGATCCGGCGGGCCTTCTCCAGGTCGTCGTGGTTGTCGACCTCGACCCAGTCGACCTCGCCGATCGGCGCGACGCCGATGCGGCCGCCGCGGTTCACGAGTTCCTGGTAGCCGTCCTCGTAGTAGAGGTCGGGGTCGCGCTCCCAGGTGGCCTTGAGCGCGTCGGCCAGGGGCCCGGCCGCGGCGGGCTCGATCAGGGTGGCGCCGATGTACTCGCCGTTCGCGGTGGCGGGGTCCATGAGCTTGGTGATGGTCTTCAGGTGGCCCTCACCGTCGAGGATCACCTTCATCTCCTCGTCGGCGAGAGTTTTCACGTCGTCCACCGCCAGGAGGATGTCCGGTCCGCGGTTCGCCAATAGTGTCTTCTCGACGCCCACCGGATGGACCGTGTCGCCGTTGACCATCAGGACGCCCTTGGTGAAGTACTGCCGAGCGAGCCACATGGAGTAGGCGTTGTTCCACTCCTCGGCCTTGTCGTTGTGGACGAGCGTGAGCGACACGCCGTACCGCTCCTCGAGGGCGGCCTTGCGGTCGTGCACGGCGTCCGCGCAGTAGCCGACGACGATGACGACGTCGGTCAGCCCGACCTCGGCGAGGTTGCCGAGGGCGATGTCGAGGATGGTGGTCTCGCCGTCCACGGGGACCAGGGCCTTGGGGAGGGTGTCGGTGTACGGCCGCAGCCTCCGGCCCGCGCCCGCCGCCAGCACCATGCCGATCATGCTCTCTTCTCCCTCTCGCCGTGGGGCCCGTCCCCCACACCCTCGGACAACTTCTTCGTCAGGTCGACCATCACTCCGCCGGCGCGGCCGTGCCGCGCCCACGTGGCGGCGCTCTCTCCGCCGGACAACACGCCAAGGTAGGCGGCCAGCGCCGCGTACGCGAACGGAAGCGGCGCGAGCAGCCCGGCGAAGGCCGTGAACAGCATCCGGCCCTCCCAGCCGAGCCCGGCGAGGCGGACCCAACGCGGCGGCCGGCGCCCCTGGCGGGTGCGGTAGGCGGCGTCGTAGTGGTGGAGCGCGAGAACCGTGAGCAGCACGTAGACGAGCGGCACCGGAACTGCCCGCGCATCCCCCAACACGGCGAGGTAACCATACTCGATCCCGCGCAGAATGGGCGGAACCAGCCAGTCCAGCCGCCCGGTGTGCGGGTGGTCGGACGCGGGTCCGGCCAGCAGCAGCACGACGAGCGGGGCGAACACCGCCGGTTCGGGGCCGATCCGCGTCCCGGGCTGGGGCCCGACCGCGAGCAGGACGCCGGTCGCCGCCGCCGCCAGCACGGTGAACGGCAGCGGCGGGAGCCGTCCGCCCGCCGTCCGCCCGAGGGCGCGCGACAGCGGACCGTCGTCGCGGTACACCCGCACCGCCGTCATGGCGAGAGCGACCTCGCCACCCGCCCGGCCAGGGTCGCCGCGGCGGCGGCCGACCCCCACGCGAGCAGGGCGGCGAACGTCAGCCGCGCGTCGGCGAGGGCCGCGGTGAGCGAGATCAGCGCGAACCGCTCGCCGAGCGGCAGCCGGAGGCTCTTGGCGGCGCGCCGTGCGGCCCTGCCCCGCTGGGACAGGGCGCGCGGGGAAGTACCGCGCGGGGACGGGCGGGAGCGGCGCGCGGGCCTGCTCGCAGAGTAGGAGGCCGAGACCGTGTGGCGGACGGCCAGCAGCGCCGCCGCGCCGACCGCGAGCCACCACGCGTCCTTCGCGGAGGCCTCACCGGAGGCACCGGCGGCGCCGACCGCCAGGCCCGCGTAGACGGCGAGTTCCTTGACCCGGTCGAGGACGGCGTCCGGCCGGACGGCGAAAGGGCTCGCCCGGCGGCCGAGGACCGCGCCGGCCTGCCCGAGGACGAGCGAGGCGGCCAGCAGCAGCGCGCCCGCGACGAGGCCGTGGCGCGCGCCGTCGGAGAACCACACCGCCGCCAGGCCCGCGAGCGCGAGCGAGGACGCCGACACGGCGCCGGCGGTGAGCCCGCGCTCGTCGGCCCAGCGGGCGACGAGCGCGCCGCAGGGACCGGTCACGTAGCCGGCGACGAGGCCCTCACCGGGCTCGGCGCGACCGCGCGGCCGCGCTCCCTCGTCGTCGAGGGGGTCCGCGGCGTCGACGGGGTCCACAGAGTCCACGACGTGGGCGGCCTCTCGATCCGGGCGGGCGACCGCGGGGTGGTCCGGTACGTTGAGCGTGACCGGCCGCTCACGCGCGGGCGCCTGATCCATCGGTGCCTCCGGGCCGGTCGGAGAAGCAGAGTAAGTGCAAAGCGTAGTGGCTCCAGTACTCGGAGTCAGGGAATCCCGGAGAGAGATGGCGACGCGGACGGTTGCGGTGGTGCTCGCCGGCGGGGTCGGCGAGCGCATGGGCGCCGGGCGCCCCAAACAGCTCATGGAGGTCGGCGGGCGGCCGATCCTGGCGCACGCGATCGGGGCGTTCGACGCGCATCCGGGGATCGGCGAGGTCGTGGTCGTGATGGCGGCCGGGCACCTGCGCGAGGCCGCCGTGATCGCCGCGCCGTTCCGCAAGACGGCGGCGGTGATCGAGGGCGGCGCGACCCGGACCGCGTCCACGGTGGCGGCGCTGCGCCTGCTGGAGGACCGCCCCGACGACGTCCGCGTCCTGTTCCACGACGCGGCCCGCCCCTTCGTCGACCGCCCGGTCATCGACCGCGTGCTGGACGCGCTGGACGCCTGCGAGGCCGTCGCGGTCGGCGTGCCCTCGGCCGACACGATCGTGGTGGTCGAGGACGGGACGGTCGCGTCGATGCCGCCGCGCGAGACGCTGAGCCGGTTCCAGACGCCGCAGGGGTTCCGGCTCGGCACGATCCGCAAGGCCTACGAGCTCGCCCTCGCCGACCCGGACCTGCGCGCCACCGACGACTGCGGGATCGTGCACCGCTACCTGCCGGACGTCCCGATCCGGGTCGTCGCGGGCAGCGAGCGCAACCTCAAGGTCACCCAGCCGCTCGACGCCGTCATCGCCGAACATCTCGCCAGCGAGGAAGCACCTTGATCTTCGAGAACACCCCCACCGTCATCGGCCACCGCGGGCTCGGCTCGGGCGAGATCACCCCGCCCGGGGCGCAGGAGCCCGTCGCCGAGAACACGCTGCCCTCGATGCTCGCCGCGGTCGACGCGGGCCTGTCCTGGGTCGAGATCGACGTGACGCGGACCGCCGACGACGTCCTCGTGCTGCGGCACGACCCGACGACCGTGGACGGCGACCACCTGGTCGACCTGCCCGCGACCGCGAGCGGCCTCCCGCGGCTCACCGAGATCTTCGACGCGCTGCCGGCGGACGTGGCGGTGGACGTGGACGTGAAGACCGTCCTCGAGGACGCGCTGGACGAGCCGTCCCGCCGCACGGGGGCGCTGCTGGCGCCGGTGCTGAGGCGGGAGGCGAAGCGGCGCCGGCTGCTCGTCACCTCGTTCGACCCGTCGCTGCTGATGTTCCTGCGGGAGGAGGTCCCCGGCGTCCCGCTCGGGCTGCTGACGTGGCTGCGGTTCCCGCTGTGGCACGCCGTCCCGGCCGCGGCGGGCCTCGGCATGGACGTCGTGGCCGTGCACACCGGGTCGTGCGGCATCGAGCACCCCGACACTCGGCTGCGGCCGCTGGAGCACTGCGTCGACATCGCGCACAAGGCGGGCCTGGAGGCGATCGCCTGGTGCCCGTCCGCCGAGGCCGCCCCGACGTACGCGGAGGCCGGGTTCGACGCGATGGTGGTCAACGACGTCCCCGGCGTGCTCGCGGCCGTCCAGCCGTCGGCGGCCGCGCCCGGGGCCGACGCCCCCGCCTGACGCCCCGCCTGACGACCGCGCCAGACAGCGGCCGGGGGCGGCCCCGGGCGGCGGGGAGTCAGCTCGGGCGGTTGCCGCCGTACATCTGCGTCCACTCGCCCGGCGGCTCGTCGTCCTCCGAGCCGCTCTTGGCGGGCGGCTCGGACGGCCGGTCCTCGCTGGACCGGGCAGGCGGCAGCGGAGGCGGGTTGGAGCCGGCCGGCTGGGCGGGCGGCTGCCCGTACTGCGGCGGGCTCTGCCAGGACGGGGACTGCCCCGGCCCGGGAGGCTGCTGGGGCGCCCCCATGGGCGCCGGACCGCCGTGCATGGGCGGCGGACCCATCGGTGCGGGCGGCGGGCCGCCGAACTGCGGCGCGGCGGCGGCCGCCTTCCGGGACTTCCACCGCGAGGGCGCGAGCGAGGCGACCAGGAGAGCGACGCCCAGCAGCAGGAAGATGCCATAGGCGGCGAGCGTCGTGTAGCCGAGGAAGAGCCTGTAGCCAAGCAGGTCGCGTCCGGAGTGCTCGAACGCGAAGCGCGGCGCCGCGACCCAGATGGCCCCCACCGCCGCGTACACGGCCCCGGGGACGAGGGAGGCGAGCGGCGAGACGCGCGAGCCGGCGACCAGACCGATCAGCACCGCCGCCGCCAGGAGTACCGCGGCGCCGATCCACCGGTCCGAGCCGCCCCGGATCGTGAAGACCCGGAAGAACTCCGAGAACTTGGTCGTGCTGTACACCAGGCACAGCGCGACGACCGGGGTCACCACGAGCCCGATCAGCACCCCGAGGCCGTGGCGTGCTCCGTTGGACATGGACACCTCCGAACAGCGGCGGGCGAGATCCCGCCAAACCTAACGGTCGGACGTGCCCGGCACCACGGGGGTTCGAGGAAGATCGTGTATTTCTGTCCCGCTACTGAATGGATTCGCCGGGTTTGACCGGGGCGGGCTGGCCGAGCCGCGGCGGGCTGGTCAGGAACCCGACGCCCCAGGTCACATGCATGGTGGCGAACACGAGCGGGAGCCGGATCCAGGCCGACAGCGGCAGCCCGCGCCCCTCCACGGCGGCGCCGGCGATCATCGCGGCCGCGTACCCGCCGGGCAGGATCCAGCCCGGCCAGAACCCGAACAGCCCCGCGACCGCGCCCGCCGCCATCGCCACGACGGCGATCGGCGGGGCGAGGTAGCGCAGGTTCAGCGTGCCCTGGTGCTCGCGCCCCACGACGCGCCGCCAGCGCCCGGTGTGGAAGTACTGCTTGGCGAGGGCCCGCAGGTTGGGCCGGGGCCGGTAGGTGACGCGCATCCGGGGCGTGAAGTAGATCCGGCCGCCGGTCTGCCGGATGCGGTGGTTCATCTCCCAGTCCTGCGCGCGGGTGAACGTCTCGTCGTAGCCGCCGACGCGGTCGAGCGCGCTGCGGCGGAACGTGCCGAGGTAGACGGTCTCCACCTCGCCCGCCTCGCCGCCGGTGTGGAAGCGGGCGTTGCCGACGCCGAGCTTGGAGGTCATCGCGCGCGCCACGGCCTTCTCGAACGGGGTGACGCCCTCGGCCGCCATGATCCCGCCGACGTTGTCGGCGCCGGTCTCCTCCATCGTCTCGACGGCGGCCCGCACGTAGTCGGCGGGCAGCAGCGAGTGCCCGTCCACCCGGACGATGATCGAGTACTGCGACGCCTTGATCGCGATGTTGAGGCCCTGCGGGGTGCGCCCGGTCGGGTTCGCGACGACGATGACGCGCGGGTCCTCGGTGGCGAGCTTGCGCGCGATCTCCTCGGTGCGGTCGCGGGACGGCCCGATGGCGAGCACGAGCTCCAGCTCGCCGGGGTAGTCCTGGCTGAGGATGCGGCGCACGGCGTCGGTCAGGTGGCGCTCCTCGTTGAGGACGGGCATCACGACCGAGACGGCGGGCCACGTGCGCTGACCGGAGTCGGGAAGGGGCTTCACGGCGTAGCGGGTTTCCTGGTTCATGGCGCGCTGGGCATGGGGAGACGAATTCATGTGGGCTCGCGGGCGCACCCGTCCGGCGGACCGGAGTGAGGCGCCCCTTCCTCTCTCTTGCTCGCTTGTCTGACGCAGCCCACGCCACCCAGGTTTGCGTGCGGGCCGCCGGGGTGTGGTCAAGACGGCGCCACGTTACTGCAAGGACACGACGTCCAGGTAGCGAACGGACGGGTGTCCCCCACTTTAGAGTGGTGTGGACTCGCGTCAGCACGTGATCATCGGGAGGCGGCGGCCGGCATGGCAGACGGGCAGGACTCGGGCCGCGGCGACGCGGACCCCCTGGAGCGCTACTTCCGGCCTCGTCCGGGCGCCCACGCGGCCGACGACGACGGCGACATCGAGGGCGTGACCATCGACGGGATGCCCGCTCCCCGCGTCCCGGTGGAGAGCCCGCGCGGGCCGCGCCGGCCGGGCCGGGGGCTGAGCCCGCGGGCGGCGGTGAGCGCGCGGCGGCAGAAGCGCTTCCTCACCCTCACCGGGACGGCGTCGGCGTTCGTCCTGCTCACCTCGGGCGGGGCGTGGGCGTTCCAGAACTACGTCACCGGCATGATCGACAAGGTGTCGGTCGGCGGCCTCGGCAAGGGCAAGGACACGCCGAAGGGCGCGATGACGATCCTGGTGGCGGGCGTCGACCGGCGCCAGGGGCTGACCAAGGAGCAGCAGAAGGCGGCCAAGCTCGGGCACGAGCCGGGCGAGCGCTCCGACACGATGATGCTGGTGCACGTGTCCCGCGACCACGACAGCGTGTCGGTGGTGAGCCTGCCGCGCGACTCCTACGTGACGATCCCCGGGCACAAGTCGAACGGGTCGGAGGGCGCCAAGGGGACGCGGGTCCCGGCGCGTCCCGGCAAGCTCACCTGGGCCTACCAGTTCGGGGGGCCCGACCTCACCGTGAGCACGATCAAGCAGGCGACCGGCGTGTCCATCGACCACTACGTCGAGGTGAACTTCTACGGGTTCGTGCACATGGTGGACGCGCTCGGCGGCGTGGACGTGTGCACCGAGCAGGCCATCGACGACAAGAAGAGCGGCCTGCGGCTCCCCGCCGGCAAGTCGCACGTGGACGGCCTGAAGGCGCTCGCGTTCGCCCGTGCCCGCTACTCGCTGACGGGCGGCAGCGACCTCGGCCGCATCGACCGGCAGCAGCAGTTCATCGCGTCGATGATGAAGCAGGCGCTGTCGACCAGGACGCTCGGCGACCCGGTCAAGTCCACGAAGTTCCTGAACGCCTCGCTGAAGTCGCTGCGCGTGGACGAGAAGCTCGCCGACAACCTGCCCGGGCTCGCCGACCAGATGAAGAACCTGTCGACCGACGACCTCACGTTCGCGAAGGTGCCGCTGTCGAACCCGGGCTACAACGCCGTGCTGTGGAACTCGCCGTCGCCGCAGTCGACCGTCCAGTGGGACCAGCACAAGGCGCGCGACCTGTTCACCCGGCTCCGCCGCGACCAGCCGCTCGCGGCGGAGACCCCCAAGCCGAGCGCCACGCCGACGAAGAAGGCCGGAGACGAGCTGACGGTGCCGCCGGACGAGATCTCCGTCCGCGTCCTCAACGCGATCGGCACCCGCGGCCTCGCGACCCAGGCGGGCGGCCAGCTCCGCAAGGCGGGCTTCAAGGTGAGCGTCGCGCCGGGCGTGGCGCGGCGCGGGCAGCAGACGACCCAGATCCTGTACGGGCCGAAGCGGGAGGACTCGGCCAAGACCCTCGCGGCCGCGATCCCGGACGCCAAGCTGAAGAAGGTCTCCTCGCTCGGCTCCCAGATCCAGGTGATGGTCGGCGCGGACTGGGACGGGTCCGACTGGGCGGGCGTGAAGGACGTCGAGGTGAAGGACTCCCCGAGCGCGTCGCCGTCGCCGGGCTCGGCGATCGAGACCGGCACGGCCACCCAGAAGCTCTGCGGCTGAGCGGCCCGCCGCCCGCCGCCGCCCCCGCGGCCGCCCCGCCTTCTAGAATGCTTTTCTAGTCACGAGCGGGGAGGAAGCAGCATGGGCGAGGACGTGCCGGCCGGGGCCTTCTACGAGCCGGCCGGCGAGGGGCGGTTCGCCAGCACGCCCGCCACGGCGGGGCCCTGGTCGCCGGGGCTCCAGCACGGGGGGCCGGTGTCGGCCCTCATCGGGCGGGCCTTCGAGCGGCACGACCCCGTCCCCGGCGGCCGCGTGGCGCGGGTGACCGTCGAGATCCTCAGTCCGGTGCCCGTGGCGGAACTGGACGTCAGCGTGCGCGTGGTCCGTCCCGGCAGGAGGGTCGCCTTCCTCGAAGGCGAGATCGCGCACGAGGGGCGGACGGTCGTCCGCGCCTCCGCGTGGCGGATCATGGCGGCCCCCGCGCGGCTGGAGCCGGTCGCGCACGCGCCGGCGCCGCCGCCGCTGCCCGAGACCCCGCGGCCGTTCGGGGAATGGCCGGGCGTGCACATGGACGGCTACCTGTCCGCGATGGAGTGGCGGCTCGTCCGCGGCGCCTTCGGCGAGCCCGGTCCGGGGACGGTCTGGGCGCGCTCGCGGATCCCCCTGGTGGCCGGCGAGGCCGACACCCCCCTCGTCCGCGCGCTGACGCTCGCCGACAGCGCCTCCGGCGTCGGCAGCCAGCTCGACCTGGCCAAATGGCTGATCATCAACACCGACGTGACCGTGGCGCTGCACCGCGACCCCGTCGGCGAGTGGCTCTGCCTCGACGCGTCGCTGGACGCCGCCCCGGGCGGCAGCGCGCTGTGCCGGGGCACGCTCGCCGACCGGTCCGGCGAGCTCGGCGGCGTCCTGCAGACCCTCCTCGTGGACGAGCGCCCGTCCGGCTGAACACACCTCCTGAGCTGGAACGACACACTGAGTGATCACTCTGCTACAGTGAGTGGCGCCCGGGGCGACAGTGAACAGAGTTCCGACCTCGTCAGGAGTGCAGAGAATGTCCACAAGGATTCCCGGCCTGCTCGCCGCGACCGCCGCGGTCTCGGTCGCCCTCACCGGCGTCGCCGCCGCGAGCGACCCGAGCACCGCGCCGCCGCCGGCCCCGAACCCCGCGTTCGATACGAACCCGGCATATGACATCAACCCGGCGTACGGCCTGAACCCGTCGTACGACGGGTCGTCGGAGAACGCGGCGCCCCGCCCGAGGTCGGCGGACCCCGAGCCGCGGGCGGACGAGAAGCCGAAGCACAAGTCCAAGCACAAGTCGAAGGCCAAGCCGGAGCCCAAGTCGGAGGCCAAGGACGGCACCGACCTGAAGGCCTGCGAGGACGCAGAGTGCCAGGTCGAGGTCAAGGACGGCCAGACGATCACGCTCGACCCCAAGTACGGGATGGCCCCGATGCACATCAAGATCGAGGGCAACCAGCTGACCTTCACCGCCCGCGGCCGGCACGGGACGATGACCGCCTCGCTGAACACGGACGGGCCCAGCTCCGGCACCTACAACGGCATCACGCTGCGGCCGCACCGGGGCAAGGACGGAAACGTCATCCTCGACATCTCGCACGCCTGAGCCTTCCCGCGCAGGCGAGCCGCTCGCACGCACGAGCCGAGCCGACGGGGCGGGCCGCATGGCCCGCCCCCACGGCCGTCCAGGGCGCTGCTCGGGGGCGCGCTACTTGAGGAGCTGGCGGGCCATGACCATGCGCTGGATCTGGTTGGTGCCCTCGTAGATCTGGGTGATCTTGGCGTCGCGCATCATCCG
>NZ_JBEUPD010000059.1:0-34198 GCF_040492135.1 Actinomadura sp. NPDC000600 | reverse complement strand
GTGCGGGTCCAGGCGGCCAGCCGGCGGGCCTGGTCGCGCACCGCGCCCTGGCCGCGACCCGACACCACCCACACCACCGGACCATCCCAGCCGGCGGACTCGGCGCGCGGATCAGCCGCGGACTCGGCGGACTCGGCGGACTCGGCGGACACGGTGCGCGGCTCACCCGCGGGCTCGGCGTGCGGCTCGGGTTGGGGGGCTTGTTCCAGGATGAGGTGGGCGTTGGTGCCGCTGATCCCGAACGAGGACACTCCGGCCCGGCGCGGCCGGTCCACCCGCGGCCACTCGGTGGCCTCGGTCAGCAGCCGCACCGCACCGGCCGACCAGTCCACCGCCCGCGACGGCTCGTCCACATGCAACGTCCGCGGCAATATGCCCTCTTGCAGCGCCATGATCGCCTTGATGACCCCGGCGACCCCGGCCGCCGTCTGCGCGTGGCCGATGTTCGACTTCACCGAACCCAGCCAGAGCGGACGGTCCTCTGGACGGTCCTGGCCGTAGGTCGCCAGCAACGCCTGGGCTTCGATCGGGTCGCCCAGCGAGGTGCCGGTCCCATGGGCCTCCACCACGTCCACGTCCGCACCCGACAACCGCGCATTGGCCAGCGCACGCCGGATCACCCGCTGCTGCGAAGGACCGTTCGGCGCCGCCATGCCGTTGCTCGCGCCGTCCTGGTTCATCGCCGAACCGCGGATCACCCCCCACACCCGCCGCCCATGACGCACCGCGTCCGACAACCGCTCCAACACCAGCACCCCGGCGCCCTCGGAGAGGGACATGCCGTCCGCCGCGGAGGCGAAGGGCTTGCAGCGTCCGTTCGCGGCGAGGGCGCGCTGCCCCGCGAAGCCGATGAAGGTGATGGGCGTGGCCATGACGGCGACGCCGCCGGCCAGGGCGAGGGAGCATTCCCCGGTGCGCAGTTCCTGGCAGGCGAGGTGGATCGCCACCAGCGAAGACGAGCACGCGGTGTCCAGCGTCACCGCCGGGCCCTCCAAACCCAGCGTGTAAGACACCCGCCCCGACACCACGCTGGCCGTACTTCCTGTCGTGAAGTGGCCCTCCAGGCCTTCGGGCACTCGGTCGAGAGTGGTGCAGTAGTCCAGCAAATTGCAGCCGATGTAGTTGCCGACTGCCGTCCCCTTGAGCGAGCGCGGGTCGATTCCCGCCCGTTCGAAGCCCTCCCACGAGACCTCGAGCATGAGCCGCTGCTGCGGGGCCATGGCCAGCGCCTCACGGGGAGAGATCCCGAAGAACCCAGGGTCGAATTCCCCGGCCACTTCGAGGAAGCCCCCCTGCCGCACATAGGTCTTGCCGGGCTTGCCTGGCTCGGGGTCGTACAGGTCGGCGGCGTCCCAGCCCCGGTCCTCCGGAAACCCGGAAATGATGTCGGTGCCACCTGCGACCAGGTTCCACAGGTCCTCGGGAGACCGCACACCACCCGGATAACGGCAGGCCATCCCGACCACTGCGATCGGCTCGTGATGCTTCTCCTCGGCCCGCTTCAGCCTCGTGCGCGTCTGCCGCAGGTCAGCGGTGACGCGCTTCAGGTAGGCGAGAAGTCTTTCTTCAGAGGTCGCCATGGGTCGCCGTTCTCCTTGCAGGACGGGTTGGGGGACCATGGGAGAGGCCCGGTTGAGCGGCGGAGGTTCTGAGCTGGGCGTGGCCGCCGCCGCGTAAAGACGTTCCTCGGCCGCGTCGCCGGCGCGCGCCATCGCGAACGCCAGGACGGGCGGGGCCATCACCGACGTGATCACAGCGACGAGCACGACGATGGTGTAGGTGTCGGTGCTGAGAATGCCCAGCCGCAGCCCCACCATCGCCACGATCACTTCGATGACGCCGCGCGCGTTCATCCCCGCGCCGATCCCCAGGGCCTCCCAGCGGTTCAAGCCACCGCCTACGGCGCCCAAGGACGCGCCGAGGAACTTCCCGATCACGGCGATCGCCAGAATCGCCACGGCCGTCCCGAGGACGGTCGGGTCTGCGAGGCCGGTCAGGTCGATGCGCAGTCCCGCGGTAGCGAAGAAGAGCGGTGCCAGGAACGACAGCACGACCGTTCGCAGAGCCGAAAGGTCCTCGGGCGGTACGGCCCCTGAGGCGCGCAGGACGATCCCGCAGAGGAACGCGCCGAACACGGCCTCCAGTGACATCGCGTGAGTACCGGCGGCGGCCAGCAGGATCAACACGACCACCGTGCCCACGATCGGTCGGTCGCGGTCCCGGCCCGCCGTTGCCGTCACGAACACCCTGGCCAACAGAGGTCCGGCCAGTGCGGCGAACAGCACCGTGCCGGCCAGGGAAGCCAGGGCGAGGGTGACGTTTCCCGCCCGGATTCCGGATGTCGCCATCGCTGAGAGGAGGGAGAGCAGGAACCAGCCCACGATGTCGTCGATGACGCCCGCGGTCAGGATCAGCTGGCCGACATTGCGATGCTGGAGCCGCATGTCGATGAGCGTCTTGGCGATGACCGGGATGGCGCTCACGCTCATCGCCAGCCCCAGGAAGAGCGCGAAAACCGTGGGATCAGCCGAATCGGGGACGACCTGCTCTGGCAGCAGGAAACCCGCCGCCACGCCGAGCGCCAAGGGGACCGCGAACCCGGCCAAGCTGATCTGGGCCGCCGCCCGGCCACGGCGGCGGAGCTTCCCGAGCTCGATCTCCATGCCGGTGAGCCCGACCAGCAGCACGAGGCCGAGCTGTCCGGCGGCGTCCAAGAGGTGCATCTGATTCGGGCCGCGGGGGAAGAGCCACGTGGAGAGGCCCGGGAGCAGGTGCGCCAGTACCGAAGGACCGAGAAGGATGCCCGTCGCCAACTCACCGACGATCGCCGGGAGGCCGGCCCGCCGCGCCAGGCGCCCGAGCAGGACCGCGACACCCAGCAGGATCGAGATCTGGAGCATGAAGATCTCAAGCTGGTGAGGCGGCAGAGGCGCGATCGGCGCCTGGGCGGGCATACGCACTCCCGGAGGTCCACGGGTACGGAGGGCGCTCGCGCGGCGCCCCTTCAGCGATGCAACCCGCCAACCCCCGGAGACGTCGCCCCCTAACCTCCGTGCACTGCCCCTAGAGGACGCCGCTGAGCACTGAGGCGAGCGGGCTCAGCGGTCATTGCTGAAAAAGGTGCGCCGGGAAGTCTGGTCGGCGTGGTTCCGCCCTTCCTGGGGACGCGCTTGGGCCTGCCTCGCCCTTCGCCGGCCCTGACCAGGAAGCCAGAATCGACCTACTCAGGCTGCTCGCCGACTGCGCCGTCCAAGGAACCAACTGGTACGCCCCGCCGGACGATCGGTTCGCCGCCGTGATCGCCCGCATCGCCTCAAGCGACATCCTGTGGCTCCTGCGCTGTATCGGCTGGTTACGCAACACCCGCAATCTAGCTCCCGCGGCGATCGTCGCGTCCGCCGAATTGGTTCGGTTCCGAGTGTGCAACGGGGGACACCGGGAATCGCGGGATCATCAGTATGGTCCTGCGAAGCCCTGACGAACCCGGTGCCCTGCTCGGCTATTGGGTCACACAACACGGAAGGCTCGTGCCCAAGCCTGTCCAGCGCGGCGTCGCCGACGCGGTCAGGAAGCTGCAATCAACCCCTATTTCGACGGCAGACAGGTCAATGAAGAAAGAGGTGAATGTTCACCTGTCGCCTCATGTCGCCTCTGATCTGGTGTAATAAATTCCATTCTCTTCGATTACGTAATTTGAGGCCGGGAGGGCGTGCGCTTTCCTAGCTGACCAAACTTGCCGGATTTGTCGGACTCGCCGCCCTGGTCTTGTCGGTGCCGGCATCCGCCACTGAGGTGGCGGCGCCGGATGAGCGTCCGCTGGGATTCTGCTGACCAACGACGACGGCTTCCCCGCGCCGACCCTGCAGGCCCTGCGCAACAAACTACTCGCGGCCGCCTGAAGGTGCCCGTCGATCGCGGTCAGCACCGAGTTCGACCCGGCAGACCTCGGCGCCACCGCCGCCATACCCGCCATACCCGCCACGGCGGACTACCTGACCAGGCTGATCGCCAAGCTTCGCGAGCACGCCCGCGAGGGCCGCCTGCTGCCCCCGCACACCACGCTGAACGTGAACTACCCGCTTACCCCGGCGGGTCCCCGAGGCACCAAGATCACCGGGCTGGTCCGGACCTACCGGGGGTGGTTCCACTGCACACCCGCCGGCGGCGACGTCTACAAGATCGAAGGGGACTGCCCGCAGACCCCTGAGCCGGTGCGCAATGCCGACAACACCGCGCTGAAGGCCGACTACGTCTCTGTCACTCCAATGGACGCGGATTGGTCGACCGCGACTCGCCTGGACTGACTGACTGACTGACTGAACGAGCCCGCATCGCAAAGCGCACGTCCCCGGATGCCCACGATGCCGCTGATTCTCTACTCGGCGATTCGCGTGCGCATCGTCCAGCGGAAGATCCGCTGAGGCCGGGTGGCCGGGGTGGGGGAACCGTCGTCGAGTTCGAAGTGCTCGTACCCGCCCCGGTGCATGATCTTGATGATGCGGTCGGTGGATTCGGCCTGGCGTGTCCGGGCCGATTTCGGAAGGTCGTCCGGCCCTCCAATGAGCACGGCGTCCACACGAGATTTTGTCGAGTGACCCCTGGCGGCATCGTTCATCGAGTCGCTCTCCTTCATGGCCTCCTCTTGAGGATGAAGCTTCCCGGGAGAGGGCGACACCCCTAATCTGACCCCTACAAACGAAGGAACCCGGTGTCGCGACCGACACCGGACCGCCTGGGCGCTGGTGCCAGGTGTCGACCGCAGACGGTAAGCCAACCGCCTCGCGTCCATGCCGCTGCTCTCCCCGAACCGCTATAAGAGGTCATAACAAAATGTGCATGTGATGCGGCATGGTGTGATGTCCGGGTGTGATGTGGGCGGGTGCGTAAGGGCGAGCAACCCCCATGGATCGTGGCCGACAGCCTGTGGGAGCGGATCGAGCCGCTGCTGCCGAAGGTCGAGCGCCGCAAGCACCACCCTGGGCGTAAGCGGTTGGACGACCGCAAGGTGCTGTGCGGGATCTTGTTCGTGCTGCACACCGGGATCCGGTGGGAGTTCCTGCCGCAGGAGCTGGGGTTCGGTTCGGGTATGACGTGCTGGCGGCGGCTGGCCGAGTGGCACCAGGCGGGCGTGTGGGAGCGGCTGCACCGGCTGCTGCTGGAGGAGTTGCACGCCGCCGGGCAGCTGGACTGGTCCAGGGCGCTGATCGACAGCTCGCATGTCCGCGCGCTCAAGGGCGGCCCAAAACCGGTCTGAGCCCGGTCGACCGCAGTCGGCCGGGCTCCAAGCACCATGTGTTGACCGAGGGGCGCGGCATCCCGCTCGCCCTGTCGCCGACCGGCGGAAACCGTAACGACGTCACCCAGTTGATGCCGCTGCTGGACAAGGTGCCGTCCGTCCGGGGCCGGGTCGGACGCCCTCGCAGCCGGCCCGAGCGGCTGCTGGCCGACCGCGGCTACGACCACGACAAATACCGCCGGCTGGTGTGGGCCAAGGGCATCAAGCCGGTCATCGCCCGCCGCGGAAGCCCCCCACGGCTCCGGGCTGGGCGTCCACCGCTACGTCGTCGAGCGCACCATCGGCCTGCTGCACTGGTTCCGCCGCTTACGCATCCGCTGGGAGACCCGCGACGACATCCATGAAGCGTTCATGACCCTCGCCGCAGCCATCATCTGCTGGCGACGCCTCGTCCGCTGATTCTGTTACGACCTCTTAGCGCGGACTGGAAGTGGCTGACTCGGTGGTCAAGAGTGCGGTCTGCTGCGCCGCCCATTGGGCGGCGGCGTCAGCGACTGGAATCGTCGGGTTGACCAGCCACGCCGCCTCGAGGCCGTAGCAGAATGCGATGATCTCCATGGCTTTCAGCCGCGGGTCCACGTCGTCGCGCATCTCACCCCGCTTCTGGGCGGACCGCAACGTGGCCGCGACGCGGTCGATCGTCGTCCGGTAGCCCTCGGCCAGGCGGGGATGGAGGTCGGTGTCCTTGCCGACGTTCTCCGCGAGCACCACCGTGTTCAGGCCGATCAGGCTGTACACGCTGTCGTCATGCGGCTGGCTCGGCCAGTCGGCCATGTGCCTTGCGATGATCCACAGGATTTCGAGGCCGGGGTCGGGTCCGTCGCCCCACAGCCACTGCTCGGTGAACTCCAGGTAGCGATCGAGCACGGCATTGAGCAGCGCCTCCTTGCTGCCGAAGTGATACAGCAGCCCGGCCTGCGACACGCCTGCTTCGGCCGCGATGTCGCTGAGGCTGGTGCCCCGTGCTCCGTTGCGCGCGATGAACCGCACGGCGACCTCGACGATGCGCTCCCGAGTCTCGATGCCCTTGGCCGACGAAGTCTTTGGCCTGGGGGAAGGGGGCACGGCTGGTTCTCCCTCGCGCTGACGAAAGGTCGGCCCCAAGTATAGACAACTGACTGAGTACTCAGTAACCTCCCGGAAACAGACTGAGCGATCAGTCAGTATTGAGTCGACGCAGATGGGGGACCGAGTGAGCGCAGAGTTCGGGCAGCAGCGGCCGGACGTCCACGATGGGGAAGCGCCGCCTCAGCCGCACGAGCAGGTCCTCGGGTTTCTGGCGCGAGCGGCGCCGTCGCCCGACCCCTGGGCCGCCGACCTCGCCGCTCTGCGCAAGGACGCGCGGGAGCGTGTCCTGGCGGTGACGGGCGATCCGCAACCCGTGGTGTCCGTCGAGGCGATCGACGCGGACGGAGTCGGGGGCCGGCTGTACCGGCCCACCGGTACGGAGCGGGCAGTGCTCATCTGGGCCCACGGAGGCGGCTGGATCCACGGCGACCTGGACACCGCCGACGGGGTCGCTCGGGCTCTCGCGAACCAGGGGGGCTGCGCCGTGCTCTCCGTCGACTACCGACTTGCGCCCGAGCATCCGTTTCCCGCCGGCTTCGACGACGTGTGGACCGCCGTCGATTGGGCGCGGCGCCTCTTCGACGGTGTCGCCGTCGGCGGGGACAGTTCAGGCGGCAACCTCGCGGCGGCCGTGGCCCTCAAGGCTCGTGACGACGGGGTCGAGATCGCGGCTCAGATGCTCGTGTACCCGGTGCTCGACAGCACGGAGGACACCGACTACAAGGTCGCGTTCAGGCGGCGATACGTCCGCTTCGCCGGTCAGCCGGGCTTCGGTCCCAACACCTACCGGCGCCTCAAACACATCTGGGGGGCCTACGTCCCCGACCCGGCGCTGCGGGCCTGTCCGTACGCGTCGCCGCTTCACGCACCGTCATTGGCAGGCGTTGCACCCGCAGTGATCATCACCGCCGAACACGACTTTCTCCGCGGCGAGGCCGAGGACTACGCCGGGCGGCTGCAGGCCGAGGGCGTGCCCGTCGAGCTGCGCGAGTACGTCGGCCAGATCCACGGCTTCTTCGAGATGTTCAGCGTGATGACCGACTCGCACCACGCCGTCGGCGTCGCCGGGGATGCCCTGCGTCGCGCCTTTCGGCACCTAGACCCCATCTAGCCGCGAAGGAATTCCAGTGCGATCACTGACCCACTACCGCAAGGCCGTCCGGATGGCCGCCGCCACGGCGGCCGGAGCGCTGCTCCTCTCTGCGTGCGCACCGGGCGCGACGTCCGAGGCGGACAAGTCGTCGAAGCCGGTGAGCACGGACATCGGCGCCAAGCCCGTCACGTTGAACCTGCTCGTCACAAGCGGCACGGACGTGCCGTTCTTCACGGCACTCGGCAAGCTGTTCCACGCCGAGCACGCCAACGTCACCGTCAAGGTGACCAGCCAGGACTACGGTGCGCTGACCACCAACATCGCGCACATCCTCTCCGGCAGCGACGTGCCCGACCTGGTCCGGGTCCCCCAGTTCGGCAACCTGATCAACAATCGCCTCCTGGCGAACCTCGACCCCTACGCGAAGGCCTACGGCTGGGCCGGCTGGCCCCAATCGCAGTTCGCCTCGACTCGTGTCGCGGCAGACGGCAGAAAGCGCGGAACGGGGTCGCTGTACGGCGCCGGCCCGGGCTTCGGCCTGACCGGCGTGTACTACGACAAGGCGCTCGCGCAGCGCATCGGGATGTCCCGGTCGCCGGCGACCGTGGCCGAGTTCGAGGAGCTCCTCGCCAAGGCCAAGAGTGCCGGGCTGCAGCCGATCATGATCAACGGCAAGGACGGGGGCACCGTGTACCCGTTGCAGAACCTGCAGATGGCCTATGCGGGCAACGCGCAGGGCGTCCAGGACTGGAACTTCGCCAAGCCCGGCGCGAACATCGACACGCCGGCCACGGTGAAGGCCGCCACCACGCTGCACCGGTGGGCGCAGGCGGGGTACCTGCCGACCGACGTGAACGCCATCGACCAGACGAAGGCGCCCGCCGAATTCATGAAGGGCAAGGCCGTCTTCTTCCCCAGCGGGAACTGGCAGGCCCCCGGACTGGACAAGGCCGGTCCGGGCAAGTTCGGCTTCTTCCTGTTTCCGCCCGGCGAAGCCGGCGGTCCCTCCTGGGCGATGACCGCCGCCGACACCCTGGGGATTCCGACGAAGTCGCCCCATGCCGACGTCGCGGCGGCATTCCTCGACTTCGTCCAGACCGACCCGCAGGCCCGGCAGGACACGGTGACACTGGGCGGCCTCGTCCCGGCCGGGCCGGCTGATGCCACCGTGCCTACCGCGCCGGCCGGATCGGCCGTCGCCGCGACCGTCGCGGCGTTCCAGATCCTGCTGAAGAGCGAAGGGTTGGTGGGGTTCATGGCCGATGCCACCGCGTCGATCAACGTGAACACCCTGGTGCCGCAGACGCAGCTTCTTCTCAGCGGCAAGACGTCTCCGAAGGCGTTCGCGGCCAAGGTCCAGGACGACTATGAACGCGATCTCGGGCGCTGACGCCGCCCCTGGTGATCCGGTTCGGTCCCTGACGGGAGGCCCAATGTCGACGATCTCCAATCCGCTCGGGGCGGGCGGGGCTTCGGCCGCGCCGGTTCCGCGGAGCACGACAGATGCCGACGAACATCCCGCGCCCGGTGAGTCGGGTCGGCGTCCCCGGCGGGTCCGGGTCCGGGCCCGGCAGTGGAGCGCGCTGCTCTGGGTGGCGCCGGGGTTCGGAATGTATGCGGTGTTCGTGCTGTACCCGATGGCCCAGTCGGTGCAGTACTCCTTCTACGACTGGGACGGCGTCGGAGCGGCCACGCCGGCGGGGCTGGACAACTGGAAGGCGCTCATCACCCAGTCGGAGCTTCTGCACTCCGTCGAGCACGCCTTCGTCCTGATCGTGTTCTACACGGTGCTCCCGGTCGGACTCGGTCTGGTCGCGGCGACGCTCATCCGGGAGCTCAAGCCGGGCCCGTTCAACACCGTCGCCCGGGTGGTCCTCTTCATTCCCCAGGTGTTGCCGCTCGTCGCGGCCGGCATCGCGTGGACGTGGATGTACTCCTCGGACGGGCTCGTCAATCAGGTCCTGCGGGCGTTCGGCCTCGGTGCGCACACACGGGCCTGGCTCGGTGACTTCACGTTCGCCCTCCCGGCCGTCGGCGTGATCGGCGTCTGGGTGATGCTCGGCTTCTGCACGGTCCTGATGCTCGCCGGCATCGGCAAGATCGACCCGTCCCTGTACGAGGCCGCCCGGTTGGACGGTGCGGGACGGTTCCGCGAGTTCTTCGCCGTGACGCTGCCCGGGCTGCGTCAGGAACTCGTCGTCTGCACGACCTTCACCATGATCGCCGCCCTGGCCAGCTTCGACGTGATCCAGATCTCGACCCAGGGAGGGCCCGGTTACCAGACCATGGTGCCCGGCGTGGAGATCTACCGGCTCACGTTCCTCCAGCAGCACGTCGGCCAGGCATCCGCGCTGGCGGTGTTCCTGGCGGTCCTCGTCCTCGTCGTCATCTGGCCGATCCAGCGCCTGGGGAGGGAAAAGTGAGGACGTCCGCCGCACAGCGACTCACCCGCACCGGCATCCTGCTCGCGCTGATGCTGTTCGCCGTCGTGCCGCTGCTCAGCATGTTCACCACCGCCCTTGCGGCACCGGGCAGCTCTCCGCAGGGACTCAGCTGGCCGGCGCATCCGCACTGGCACAACTTTGTCGACGCGTGGAGCTCCGCCAACTTCGTCGCCCTGTTCCGTTCCAGCGCATTGATCGTGCTGGGCGTCGTCCCGGCCACCGTGGCGATGGCCACCGCCGCCGGCTACGCACTCGCCCAGCTGAGAGTGCCCGGTGGAAAGGCGATATACGCCATATTGATCGTGGGTCTCACCTTGCCGATCGAGGCACTCATCACCCCGCTCTACTACAACATCCAGGGCATGGGCTTGCTGGGGACGCGGCTGGCGATCGTCCTGCCGCTGATCGGGCTGCTGATGCCGTTCGGCATCTTCTGGATGCGGGCTCACTTCCTCGGCGCCGAGACGGCGCTCACGGAGGCGGCGAAGATCGACGGCGCCGGCACCTGGCAGACCTTCCGCCGTATCCATCTGCCGCTGGCCACTCCGGCCCTGTCCGCGCTCTCGGTCTTGTTCTTCCTCGCCACGTGGAACCAGTACCTGCTGCCGCTCGTCCTCGTCGACGATGCGACGAAACGCACGGTGGCCGGGGGGCTCGGCGCCTTCCAGGGCCAGTACGGCACCGACACCGTGCTGCTCTGCGCCGGATCACTGCTGATCATCCTGCCCTCGCTGGTGATCTTCCTGTTCTTCCAGCGCAACTTCGTCAAGGCACTGCTGCAAGGGGCCGTCAAGTGATGGGGTCGGTCCCCTCTGGATGACAAGCCGTCGTCGGCTCCGGCGCGAAGTCGTCAACGCCCACGTCCGGGCCTGCAATCGTTCTCGCCGAGGCGACCCGGGCCGCGCTGCGTCTGATGGCCGCCGGCCGCCTGAGCGTCGCGCCGTTGCTCCGTGTACGCCCGCAATGGCCTACCAAGCCTCGACTCCATATCGCACGGTTTCGCGAAAGCCGCAGTCACTCTCTTAGCATCCCCAGCGCTTCCTGAAGGTGGCTTGGACCTCCATTCACCTCTGCAGGAATTTCCTCCTACACCCATTCCCCATTGCGTCCTTCAGCTCTGTTCACCCTATTCGCATGACACCATCCGGAGGCAGCGCCGTATGAGCGCAACCTTGGACCCGAGGGGTCCCCACCACCCGCACCTGCGGGAGCCGAGTGCGGTCGATGACGGCCTGCGCGATCACGATCTCGCGGCCGCCGTACATCGCATAGCGCGCGTGCCGCGACTGCTGGTGGCCTGCACCTATGACGGCGTCCTCAGCAGCCCCGGCACCGATCAGGGCCAAGCCGCCGAAACCCCCGAGGCCGTCGCTGTCCTGCGGGAAATCGCGGCGCTGCCGGACACCTCGGTCGCGGTGTTGTCAGGCAGACCGCTGGGTGAGCTGGCCACGCTGTCGCGGCTGCCCGCCGAGGTGCATCTCATCGCCGGCCACGGCGTCGAGCACACCCTCGGACCCGCACTGATCACTACGGACGCCGTCAGCGCGGTGGACGCCCTGCGCACCCGGAACTCGGCCGGGGCGGTGCTGTTCATCGGCGACGGCCAAGCCGACGCGCAGGTGTTCGCCCGGCTGAACGGCCCGGACCTGGGCATCGACACCGTCTTCGCCCCCGGTGAGCCCGCCGCCACGGCGGCCATCGCGCTGGCGCTGCTCGAGCGGACCCGCCGTCGGTGGCTGTACGGAGAGCCGACCGTCCCCATCGAACGTCACTCCCTGCTGTCCGACCAGCGTACGGTCGCACTTCTCACCCCCGACGCCACCGTCACATGGCTGTGCCATCCCCGCCCTGACTCGCCCACTCTGTTCGGGCACCTGATCGGCGGTGCCGCCGCCGGACGGCTGACCACGAGCCCCTACCGCGGCGGCCTGCCTCTGGGCCAGCGCTACCGGACCGGCACGATGACCCTGGAGACCCGGTGGCCCGGACTGACCGTCACCGACTGGCTGGAGTCCGGCGCCCCGACCGGCCCGGACAGTTCGGGCGGACACCCCGATGCGAGGGCCCCGCTCGCCGGCACCTCCACCCTTGTCCGGGTGCTGTCGGGCACGGGCACGGCCCAGCTGGAGTTCGCTCCGCGTCCGGAGTTCGGTCAGGTCGAAGTCCGGCTCGCGCCCCGTCCCGGCGGGCTGCTGGTGGCCGGTTCCGGCGAGCGGGCGGCCCTGTACTCACCGCAGGTGGAATGGACCGTGCGGTCCGATGAGGACGGCCACGACACCGCGCGCGCGATCGTCGACCTCGCGGCGTGCGGTGGCACCGTCGCCATCGAACTGCGCCTGGGCACACACGATCTCCACCACCCCCCGACCGACGTCGGGAGCCGGCAGGCGCTGGCCGAGCGGCCGTGGCGGGACTGGGCGGCGGGGTTGCGGCTGCCGACCTTCGCGCGCGCCGACGTGCTGCGCAGCGCCCTGACGCTGCGCGGGCTGTGCCACGCGCCGACAGGAGCCATCCTGGCCGCCGCCACCAGCTCGCTTCCCGAGGAGATCGGAGGAGTCCGCAACTGGGACTACCGGTACTGCTGGCTGCGCGACGCCGCGATGACGGCCCGCACCCTGGTCGACCTGGGAAGCCTCCACGAGGCCGAGGACCTGCTGCACTGGATCGGCGGCCTGGTCGCGGCCACCGGCGGCCACCCCGAACGCCTGCACCCGCTCTACACCCTGGACGGCCGGCACCTCGGCCCCGAAGCCGTCATCGACACCCTGCCCGGCTACGCCGGCTCACGGCCCGTCCGCGTCGGGAACCTCGCCGACCGCCAAGTGCAACTCGACATCTTCGGGCCCGTGACCGACCTGATCGCCGCGGTCGCCGATGCCCGCGGCGGCATCGGCGACGAGGAGTTCGGCATCGTCGAGGCGGCGGTCCAGGCCGTCCACCGACGCTGGCATGAGCCCGACCACGGACTGTGGGAGGCCCGGCTGCCCCGGCGCCACCACGTCTACTCCAAAGTGATGTGCTGGCTGGCAATGGACCGCGCCCTCCACATCGCGGCACAGCATCGCGGCCAGGACCGGCCCGCGTGGCGACGGTTGCGCGACCAGATCGCCTCCGACGTCACCGAACACGGCTGGCATCTCGACGCGAACGCCTACACCGTCGCCTACGGCCATCCTGACCTGGACGCTTCCTCGCTATGGGTCGGGCTGTCCGGCCTGCTCGACACCGACGACCCCCGGTTCCTGGCCACTGTCGAAAAAGTCGAAGCCGAACTGCGCAGCGGCCCCGTCGTCTACCGCTACCGCTGGGACGACGGCCTGCCAGGCCGAGAAGGCGGCTTCCACCTGTGCACCGCCTGGCTCATCGAGGCCTACCTGCGCACCGGCCGCCGCGACGACGCCGAAGAACTGTTCACCCAGATGCTCAACACCGCCGGCCCCACCGGCCTGCTCCCAGAGCAATACGACCCCCTCACCGAACGCGGCCTGGGCAACCACCCCCAGGCCTACACCCACCTCGGCGTCATCCGCTGCGCACTCCTGCTGAACACCTGACACACGACCACCACTCCCCACCCCGCACACCTGGCAGCAGCCCCCGCCACGACCGCGAACGCACGACGGCGGGGGCCGTGGGTCTACTCGGAGTGCGCGCTCACAGCCGCGATGCAGGCGAGCACATCCGGAGCAGGCTCGGTCTCTTCCTTCCCGGAAGAACTCAAGGCCCCCGGCGGGAGCGGCGAGAAACACATGTCGGTGGCCGGTTAACATCCTCACAATCGGCTCGCGGAAAGACATGGGTTTCTCGTGTGCAGTCAGGGAGCCACGGGAGCCAGTTTCGGGAGCCACGTGCGCTTCGCAGATTCCCGAAGCGCTCACCCAGACGGTCGATCATCATGAGGGTGCGGTTCTGCTCGGCCGAGTTCGGTGACGGAAGCTGCATTGGCCTTCTTGAGAACCTCGTTGGCCCGCTTGGAGTCGGCGTTCTCGGTGCGTAGCCGTCAGCTGCTGGCGCTTGACCGAGGAGCGTGATGACGGTCATGGGAGCACGGCCGCTGACATCGTCGGACCCGGTCTCGATGGTCATTGTCAGGGCCGACAGCCTCGCAGAGTTCGTCGCGCTTGACGATGCCCTCCGCGGCGAGCGTGCGCGCCCCCGGTCGAAACGCCCGTGACGGGCTGTGCCCGCGCTCCCGGCCGAATGGGTGTACGCGCAGGTCCAGGTAAGGGCTGTTGTGCCGCTGCGCGGCCCGGGTCGCCAGCATGGGGCATCCGAGGGTCGGGCTTTGCATCGAAAAGCTGCTGGCGTGTTGTGCTGCCGTCGAGTGCAGGGGTTGCGAACGTTTGCCGAGGTCGCGTCGCCTGGTCGGCCGTTACCGGCGGCTGCTAACGTATCAGTCTGTGGTGATGTCAGTCGGAACTGATGTGCTCAGGTTGTTGGCCGACCCGTTGCGCGCCCGGATCGTGTCGCTGCCGGCAGCGGAGGCGCTGTGCAACTGCCACCTCGTGGAGGAGACCGGCGCCAAGCAGACCAATATCTCCAACCACCTGCGGGTGCTGCGTGAAGCCGGCCTGGTGGACACCGAACCGTGCGGGCGTTTCACCTACTACCGGCTGCGCCCCGAGGCGCTGGAGCAGTTGGCCGCCGAACTCGGCGAGCTGGCCGCCGCCGCCCGCGAGGTCCAGACCCACCAGCGAAAGAGGCCCTGCGCGTGACCACCACGCAAGACTCCGGCACCGACCCCCGTCCCCCGGAGGACGGGGTGGTCGCCGGGCTGTCGATGCTCGACCGGTTCCTGCCCGTGTGGATCATCGCGGCCATGGCGCTCGGTCTCGGGCTGGGACGCGCAGTTCCCGGACTGGACGACGCCCTGGCCAAGGTCGAGGCGGGCGGGATCTCGTTGCCGATCGCTCTCGGCCTGCTGGTGATGATGTACCCGGTGCTGGCCAAGGTCCGTTACGACCGGCTGGACACCGTCACCGGGGACCGCCGGCTGATGGTCGCCTCGCTGCTGCTGAACTGGGTGATCGGCCCGGCGGTGATGTTCGCGCTGGCCTGGATGTTCCTGCCCGACCTGCCCGAGTACCGCACGGGGCTGATCATCGTCGGCCTCGCCCGGTGCATCGCGATGGTCATCATCTGGAACGACCTCGCCTGCGGTGACCGCGAGGCCGCGGCCGTCCTGGTCGCTCTCAACTCCGTCTTCCAGGTCATCGCGTTCGGTGCGCTCGGCTGGTTCTACCTCCAGGTCCTGCCCGGTTGGCTGGGACTGGCTACCGACGAGGCGGACTTCTCGATCGGCAAGATCGTGGTGAACGTGCTGGTGTTCCTGGGCATCCCGCTGGCGGCCGGATACCTCACTCGCCGCCTCGGTGAACGCGCCCGTGGCCGCGCGTGGTACGAGGAGCGGTTCCTGCCCCGGATCGGTCCCGTGGCGCTGTACGGGCTGCTGTTCACCGTCGTCATCCTGTTCGCCCTGCAAGGCGACACCATCACCAACCAGCCCGCTGACGTCGCCCGCATCGCCCTCCCGCTGCTGGCCTACTTCGCGGTGATGTGGGGTGGGGCCTTCGCCCTCGGCCGCGCCGTCCGGCTGTCCTATCCGCGCACCGCGACACTGGCGTTCACTGCTGCCGGGAACAACTTCGAGCTGGCCATCGCCGTGGCGATCGGAACCTTCGGCGTCACCTCCGGGCAGGCGCTGTCGGGCGTGGTCGGCCCGCTGATCGAGGTTCCGGTCCTCGTGGGGCTGGTGTACGTGTCGCTGTGGCTGCGTCGCCGATATCAGGTCGGCGGCGGTGACAGGAGATGACCAGCGCGGTTCCAGAGATCTGCCACGGAGGCCCGCAGTGATCACGACACCCGGAGAGGCGTTGTTCGATCGCATCGCCGCGCGGCTGGCCGGACGGTTCCACGGGCTGGTCTCCCCCGAGACCGCCCGCCGTCTGGTCGTCGACTCCTACGGGCAGCTGCGGGCCGCCTCCAATGTCGGCGCCCATCTGGTGGTGCTGGCCGAACGGTTCGCAGCCGAGCGGCTCACCGCGCTCGCCCAGGCCGAAGGAGGGCTCGACACGCCGGTCCCCGAGGTGCTGTTCGTCTGCGACGCCAACGCCGGCCGGTCCCAGATGGCTGCCGCGCTGGCCATTGCGCGTGGGCGCGGGCGGCTGCACGCCCGCTCGGCCGGCACCTCGCCGGCGGCCGAACTGGAGCTGGCCGTCGTCGAGGTCATGGCCGAGATCGGGGTGGACCTGTCGGCCGAGTTCCCCAAGCCGCTGACCGACGAACTCGTCGCCGCCGCCGACCTGGTGATCACCCTGGGCTGCGGCGGTGCCTGCCCGCTCCTGCCGCAGACCCGGTATCTGGACTGGGCCGTCCCCGACCCGGCCCACCAGCCGCTGAGCGAGATCCGCCGCATCCGCGACGAGCTCGACCTGCTCGTCACCGACCTGCTCGCCGCCCTCGGCCATCCCGGCCTCGACCAGCAATGGACCCCCGATGTCTGATCAGACTCTCTCCGGCAAGCCCAGCGTCCTGTTCGTCTGCGTTCACAACGCCGGACGCTCCCAGATGGCCGCCGCCTACCTCACCCACCTGGCCGGCGATGAGATCGAAGTCCGCTCGGCGGGGTCGGCACCGGCCGACCAGGTCAACCCCGCGGTGGTGGCGGCGATGGCCGAGGAGGGCATCGACATCTCCGCCGAGATCCCCAAGGTGCTGACCACGGATGCCGTCCAGGCCTCCGACGTGGTCATCACCATGGGGTGCGGTGACACCTGCCCGGTCTTCCCCGGCAAGCGCTACCTGGACTGGGCCCTCGACGACCCCGCCGGGCAGGGCGTCGACGCCGTGCGGCCGATCCGCGACGAGATCCGCAAGCGCGTCGAGAACCTTGTGAGCGAGCTGCGGCCGCAGGAGTGAGAACGCGGGGCCGGAGCCGACGGTGCGGTGTCCTCGAACTTCCGCGCCGGTGTGCGGCACCGTCCTCGCTCTCCGGCTCCTGTCCTGCCCCTGGTCGATCCGCGGCCGTTTGCCGGGCACGGTAGGAGGGGCGAGCCAGGGCGGCGGGTTCAGTCCGCGGGCGGGCAGCAGGTGTGCAGGTAGTCGCGCAGTTCGGTGAGCGACCGGTCGATCGCGGCGGAATCGATGCGGTAGAGGACCTGCTTGCCGTCCCTGCGTGAGGTGAGCAGGCCGCCCCGCCGCAGCAGCGCGAGTTGCTGCGAGGCGTTGGACTGGCCGACGCCCAGACGCTCGGCGACGGCGCCGACGCTGAGTTCGATGCCGCCGGCGAACAGTTCGAGCATCTGCTGCCGCTGCTCGCTGGCCAGCGCCTTGAGGAACTCGTGTGCTCCGGCGCCGAGCGGAGCGGCCGGCGTCCCCTCGCAGCCTCCGCCGGGCGACCTCGTGGCCGTCCCGTCAACCGGTCCTTCCATCGACATCGACTGGCTGGTCACCGGCTCGGCCATCGCTGCTTGCTCCTCCATGGGACGGGCTTCCATCCTAGGTCACATATCAATACTTGGACATTTTATGAAATGTTGATATGTTCCCCCGCATGTTCACCACCGCACCGCTGGTCGTCATCGGCGGCGGGCAGGCCGGTCTGGCCACCGCCCACACCGCTCGATCCCTCGGCTTGGCACCCATCGTCCTTGAGGCGGCCAAGCAGTCGGCCGGGTCCTGGCCGCACTACTACGACAGCCTCACCCTTTTCTCTCCGGCCCGCCGCAGCGCTCTGCCCGGGACGGTGTTCCCCGGTGATCCGGACGGCTACCCCGCGCGGGACGAAGTCGTGGCCTACCTGACCGACTACGCCGCCCGTCTGGACGCCGACATCCGCACCGGTCACCGGGTCACAGAGGTCGTGGCCGCGCAGGACGGTTCGCGAGGCGGATTCGAGGTGGTCACGGAGCGCGGCGAGGTCTTCGCCGCACCGCTGGTGATCGCCGCGACAGGCGGGTTCAGCCGCCCCCACCGCCCGGACCTGCCGGGTCTGGACGCCTTCCCCGGTACGGTGCTGCACTCCTCCGACTACCGGCGCCCCGACCCGTTCACGGGCCGGCGCGTGGTGATCGTGGGCGGGGGGAACTCGGCGGTGCAGATCGCCATCGAGCTCGCCGGGGTCGCCGACGTCACGCTGGCCACCCGGCATCCCCTCCGCTTCATGGCGCAGCGCCTTCTGGGCGTCGACATGCACATCTGGTTGCAGCGCACCGGGCTGGACACCGCGGGCTGGGCGCGCCCGCTGCTGACCGGCGGAAAGGGCGCGCCGGTGATGGACACCGGCACTTACCGCGACGCCATCGCCACCGGCAACCCCGACCGCCGCCCGATGTTCACCCGCCTGGAGGGAGACCAGGTTGTGTGGAGCGATGGGACGCGCGAACACGTCGACGTGGTGTTGCTGGCCACCGGGTATCGGCCGGGCGTGGACTATCTCGCCGGGTTCGGTGCGCTGGACCAGGACGGGCAGCCGCGCCACCGCGGCGGTGCCTCGCTCACCCACCCAGGACTGGGGTACGTGGGGCTGGAATGGCAGCGCTCGTTCGCCTCGGCCACCCTGCGCGGGGTCGCCGCCGACGCCCGGCACGTCCTCACCCGGTTGCGCAAGCAGAGACGCACCACCGACCGTGCGTTGACGTCGTCCAAATGATGACGGCGTAGGGCCCCGCTGGAGACGCCGCCGCTCGCCCGAGGACCTGACGGGCGCGCCACATCCGAGGCGATCAGGATGGCGCCGCGGCCGGTGGGCTCGCGACAACGCTGCCCTGCACCTCGCAGGTGGCGGCGAGGGTGTTGTAGACGGTGCCGTAGCGGCGCAGGTTGCGGTGCAGCAGATCGACCCGGTGTTCGGGTTCGTCGGTGTCCAGCCGCAGTTCATAGGTGAAGCGTGTGAAGGCCGGTGGAGCGTCTTGACGGTGGGCGGTCACCACGGCCTCAGCATGCCGGTACCGGAAGGGGAGGATCTGCCCGCACCGTTCGACGTTCTTGAGCAGGCAGGCGGCGAGCGCCGCGGCGAGAAGTTCGGCGGGGCCGGGCAGCCCGGACGGTGCGCTCGCCCAGGCGGTGTCGAGGGTGATCGCCTCGCTGCCGACGCTGACCAGGGCTCGGCCGGCCGAGGTGGTGGAAGCGGTGACCTGGTAGCTGGTGGGGGCCGGCTGGGTGATGGTGTCGTTCATAGCGGGCTCCGGGTGGAGTGCGGCGCTGCGAGAGCACAGCGACCGCGGGTGGGCCGTGCATGCATCGAAAGGACTGACGCTTTGATGCTCCACCGGGGACCCGCCCGTAAGGCAGGGGCCAAGGTCCCAAGGCGCCCGTCGGTCGGCCCGAGGCGGCGAGTCCGCACACCATGCCTGTCTGGTCGGGGCGCGGGGGACAGGGCGCGGGTCAGGCCGGTGCTAGGGCCGGCAGGGCGAACAGGCCTGACAGGCGGGTCAGCCTGTCCGGCACCACCCGGTAGTACACCCACGTGCCGCGCCGTTCACCCTCGATGAGCCCGGCCTGGCGCAACACCTTCAGGTGGTGGGAGATGGTCGGCGCGGTGAGCTCGAACGGGCCGGTCAGGTCGCATACGCACGCCTCGCCGCCCTCGACCGAGGCGATCAGGTTCAGCAGGCGCAACCGCACCGGGTCGGACAGCGCCTTGAACACCTTGGCCAGCCCGGCCGCCTCCGCCTCGCTCAACGTCGGCCCGCTCAACGGTGCGCAGCAGACGGGGTCGGTCACGTCCTCGAGCTCCAGCAACTTAGACATGTCTCTAATTTGACATCCATCTATCCAGCGATGCAAACTGACGCCTGCTTAGACAAGCATCTAAACAGGGAGTCCGAGATGAGGACGTTGCTCTCCAAGATCACTGGCCGTCGCGTCAAGGCCGTCGCCTTCTGCGAGACCTGCGACCAGGTGTGCACGCCCACATGCCGCTCGTCCGCACACGTCGACCGCGTCACCACCGCCGCCTACCGCGCCCGCCTCTGAGCAGCTTCCCCGGCGCCGACACCCATTACCGAACGGACAAGGAGTCATCGTGAACGACGAGACCGGACGACCCGAGCCTGCCGCGTCCCCGAACGCCTCCACCGGTGCGAGCAGCTGCTGTGGTGTCAGCGCCTGCTGCGCCGAGGCAGAGCAGAGCGTGAACCCGGACGTCACCGTCCAGCAGGCCAAGACCGACGCCGGCTGCGGCTGCGTCGAGGACGGGAACCCCGGCGGCCTTCCCGTCGTGGTGATCGGCGCGGGACCGGTCGGGCTCGCCGCCGCCGCCCATCTCGCCGAACGCGACCAGGACTTCCTCGTCGTGGAGGCCGGGGGAGAAGTGGGCGCGGCGATCTCGGAGTGGGGGCACGTCCGGCTGTTCTCGCCCTGGCGGTACGACACCGACGCCGCCGCCCGGCGGCTGCTGGAGCCGACCGGGTGGCGTCTGCCCGACCCCGAGGCGCTGCCGACGGGCGCAGAACTCGTCCGCGACTACCTGGCTCCGCTCGCGGCGGTGCCCGCGCTGGCCGACCGGATCCGCACCGGCACCCGCGTGGTGGCGGTGACCCGGCAGGGAGCGGACGTGACCCGCACGGTCGGCCGTGAGGAGCGTCCGCTGCTGGTCCGCGCAGTGGGTCCTGACGGCGCAGTAGAGGACATCGCCGCCCGCGCGGTCATCGACGCGTCCGGTACCTGGGGCCGCGGCAACCCGCTCGGCCACTCGGGCCTGCCCGCCCCTGGCGAGGACCAGGCCGCCGATCACATCACGGGCCCGCTGCCGGACGTGCTGGGCCGCGACCGTGTCCGCTTCGGTACGCGACGCCCGGGACCGAGGCCTCCTGCGCGCACAGCCGATGTTCAACCGCCTCACTACCACCGGCGTGGCCTGGCCCGACGGCAGAACCGAGGACTGCGACGCGATCATCTGGTGCACCGGCTTCCGGCCGGCGCTGAGCCACCTCACGCCGCTCGGCCTGCGTGACGGGACGGGATACATACCGACCGGCGGCGGAACCCGGGCACTGGCTGAACCCCGGCTGCACCTGCTCGGCTACGGCGACTGGACCGGCCCCGGATCAGCCACCCTGGTCGGCGCAGGCAGAACCGCAAGAGACGCCGTCCGCGACATCACCGCCCAACTCGCCCCCGAGTAGACGCTGTCGCAGCTCGTACGCCAGGTTCCGTGTGGCTCCAGAATGTCGGCGACAGTTCACAATTACACAAGACAGTGTCATAGTGGAGTTGTGGAGGACGAGACACCCGAGTGTTGCCCCTCGGTACTGGAACCGGGACCCGCGCTGACCCTGCCGGCGCGGGCGGGCAAGCCGCCGCTGGCCGAACGGCCGCTGCTCGACCAACTCCAGGCGTCGCAGCTCGTGGTGTTGTTCAAGGTGCTGGGCAACGACACCCGCCTGAGATTGCTGCACGCGCTCCATCGCGACGGCGAGGTGCCGGTGGGGGAACTGGCCGAGCAGGTGGGGATGCGGCCGCAGGCGATCTCCAATCAACTGCAGCGACTGACCGACCGAGGCATGGTGGCGGCTCGCCGGGACGGCAACCGGATCTTCTATTCGATCGCCGACCCCTGCATCCCCGCCGTGCTGGACCTGGCCTTTTGCCTGACCGAGGAGACGGCGGTGGCCGGTGATGACCCGACATGAGCGGAACGGTCTGACCGGGCGGCGTCCCGCGGGGCCGAGGACATGGACATCCCGCCCCTCTGAGCCGAGCGACTGCGCCGCGACGTCGCCGGCAAGCGCGGGCACCCCGAATGCCTGGTGATCGTGCCGGGCGCCGACCATCTGCTGATGGAGAACTGCCCGCTCTGCTCGCCGGCCTGCTGGCCGTGTTCCTCACCGCGCGACCCGAAGGGTGAGACCCATGCTGCTGGACAGCGTGATCGTTGTGCACATTGCGGCCGGCCTTACCGCCGTCGTCACCGGGATCGTTGCGATGCGCGTGCCGAAAAGACCGGGTCGGCACCCGCGCAGCGGCCGGGTCTACCTCGGCGCCCTGGTCGTCGTCGCGGTCACCGCGTCCGGCATCGCCGCCGTCCGGCCCCGCACCACCTACCTGCTGATCTTCGGAGCCCTGGCGCTCACCTCCGCAGGCGCGGGGTACGCGGCCCGCCGGATGCGGTGGCACGGATGGCCGCGCCACCACATGGCCGCCATGGCGATCTCCTACATCACCTTGCTGACCGCCTTCTACGTTGACAACGGCCCCCGGCTCCCGCTCTGGAAGCTGCTGCCTCCGATCACCTTCTGGTTCCTGCCCACCGGGATCGGCCTGCCGCTGCTGCTACGGGCACTCCACCGGTTCCCCTCATCGACTAGACCGGATCCCACCTTCCGTGAGGAGGCCGCCCCATGATCGATCCAGATGACACCGACATGGCCGCTCCGTCCGGATCAAAGGACGACAGCCAGGTGCGTGACCAGGTCCGAGCCCACTACGCTGCCGTCGCCCGAGCGGTCACCGCCCAAACCGGCGGCTGCTGCTCCGACTCGTCCCAGGGTGACGACTGCTGTACCGTCCCCACCGGACTGGACGAACAGGGGTTCGGGGCCGCCCGATACACCGAACACGACCGCTCACATCTGCCCAGAGAAGCGCTGGCCGCCAGTCTCGGTTGCGGAAATCCGCTCATGGTCGCCGAACTGGCCGACGGCGACACTGTCCTGGACCTGGGGTCGGGCGGCGGAATCGACGTCCTGCTGTCGGCCCGCCGGGTCGGTCCCGGCGGCAAGGTCTACGGCCTGGACATGACCGAGGAGATGCTCGAACTGGCCAGGCGCAACGCGCGCGAGGCCGGCGCCGCCAATGTGGAATTCCTCAAAGGCCACATGGAAGAGATACCGCTCCCCGACGACCACGTCGATGTGGTCATCTCCAATTGCGTGGTGAATCTGTCCACCGACAAGCCCGCGGTCTTTGCCGAAACCCATCGGGTCCTGCGGCCTGGCGGCCGTCTCGGCATCAGCGACGTCGTCGCCGAGAACCACCTGACTCCGGACGACCGTGCTGCGCGCGGCGGCCACACCGCCTGCATCGCGGGAGCCCTCACCTTCGCCGAGTACCGTGATCATCTGATCGCCGCCGGCTTCACCGATGTCACGATCACCCCCACACGGCAGCTCATCGACGGAACGCACTCGGCGATCGTTCAAGCCGCCAAACCCGAGAACTGACCTGCGCCTGGACCGAGGCCCGCTGACCGGGTGTCAACTTAACGGCTGGTCTTGGTTGGCAGCGGATGGGTGAGGTAAGGCGGCTCTCGAAGGCGATCTGAAACGCGTTCAGGGATGCCTTCCAGCTGGTCCATTGCTCGCGGAACGACACGGGTTCCTCTCCTGCAGCCAGGAAGCCACGGGAGCCGGTTTCGGGAGCCACCGTACGCTTCGCAGATTCCCGATGCGCTCACACGGGCGGTCGATCATCGTGAGTGCCCCGATCAAGGGGCGGTCGAGGTCGGTGGCGAACTGCAATTGGGCCAACCAAAGACGGGGTTGCAGACCCGTCTGGTTGCCCGTGGAGGTCGCCGATCTCGTGGTGCTGCTGGTGTCGGGCCGGGCGAAACTGACAGGCGCTGTCTCCAGAATCGACGGCGGCAGGGTGTCGACGTGGTAGAGGGTCGCACCCGGCACGCCCGCCGTCTGATCCGGAGCAGCCAGTTGACATTCAGGTGATCGCGGACCGCTCCGGTCTTGTTCGGCGTTGGCGGGTGTCCTGCGCAGCAGCGCGCATGACCTGCCCTGACCCGCTGGCGGCCTTGGCGCGCACCCTGCCGTCACGGCGGTGTGGCCAGTTCGGCCCGCCGAAGGGCGGCGCGGATCTCGGTTCCCTGCGGGTCGCCCTGGCGGACGAAGGCGGCGGGTGTGCCAAGCGGTGCGGGCACGATGAGTTGCACGGCCCGATCGCGGTCACCGTAGGCACGCCCGGTGAAGACGTTGATCCAGCGCCCCGCCGGCAGATGGACCGGTACCGTCGACGCGCCTGGCTTCAGGACGGGCGCCACCAGCAGGGCGGAGCCGAAGAAGAACTGGTCATCGGCTGCGGCGGCCGGGCTGCCGGGATGGACGAGCCAGGTGTGCCGGAGAGCGGGCAGTCCCCGGGTGGCGGCTTCGCGTTCCACGGTCGCGCGGTAGTCGGCGAGGGCTGCGTAGATGCGGCTGGCCCGGGCGAACGCGGCACGGCTCTGCTCCGTGTCGTAGACCTGCGCGTTCTTGGCGGGCTGGTTGCCCTCGTGCGTGCGGAAGAAGACTCCGAAGGCCGCCAGCTCGGCCCACCGTTGCAGGAGTTCCGCGGAACGGTGGTAGTTCCCGAGCGGAGTGTCCACGCCGGTGTAGCCGCCGATGTCGCTGTGGGTCAACGTCATGCCGGAAACCCCTCCCGACAGCATTCCGCGCAGGGCTGAGGCCAGGCCGTCCTGGGCATCCCAGTCGACGAGTTGGTCACCTGCCCAGAACAGCGGGGCCTGCCCGGCCGAGCCGGTATAGGCCGAGCGCATGAAGTAGACGCAGTCGGGCCGGTCAGCCAGCTCGCACGCGCGCCGGTTGACCTTCGCCCACTCCATCGGCCACCGGTTGTGCAGCTCGGCCGGGTCGCCGGAGTACAGCTTGGCGTCGAACGGCAGACCCTCGCCGAAATCGGCCATCCAGCCGTCCACTCCGGCCCCGGCGACCTCGGTGGCGATGGCCCGCGCGTACCAGAGGCGCGCGTGCGGATTGGTGAAGTCGACCAGCGCGGCCGAGAAACCGCCCTGATCGAGCATGTACGGAGATCCATCGGCCCTGGCGACCAGGTAACCGCGGTCCCGGGCCTCGGCGAGCAGGTTCCTTGGCGCGGCGCCTGATCCGCCGGGCGGGTCGACGAGGAACGGGTTGACGTAGGTCAGCACCTTGATGCCGCGTTCGTGCAGGTCCTTGACCAGGTCGTCCCACCCGGGATAGCGGTTCTTGTCGAGCTGCCAGGTCCACCACAGCCTGTCACCGAATGACGTCGTGCGCTGTCCGGACCAGTCCTGCAGCCAGACTGCGGCGATCTTGGTGCCGGACGCCGACATCTCGTCCACGATGCGGCGGACCCTGGCGGTACCGCCTTGCAGGCCGAGGACGGCGCCGTCCCGCGTCCATGCGGGAAGGGCGCCCATCCGTCCGGTCGAGGCGGTATGCGCGGCAAGCACCTCGGCGGGGGAGGCGCCGGCGTACAACTCGGCGCCCTGGCGTGGGCCCCAGGTCTGGGCGACCGCCAGGCCTGGCCGAGACAGGTCGAGCACCGAGTAACGGCCGCCGGTCAGCGCGAACCCACGGTTGGAGCTGGTCGCATAGAAGGGGATAGGGGCGTAGGTGGTGTCCCATGAACCGCCCTGGCCTGAGACCAGGTCCACCATCGCCGTCAGCGGCTGACGGCCCCGGCCGATGCCCTGTTCCCGGACGATGACCGGGATCCGCCGGCCGGCCAGGTCGAACGACGTGAACTGCTCGCCGAACCCGTGGAACCGCTCGCCGCTTCCCCGTTCGGAGGCCAGCGCCACCACATCGGGCCGGCGGTGCACTCCGGAGCCGGTCACCGTGCCGACCTCCAGGTGCATAGCGAGGCGCCCCTGCCCGGCAGCGGAGACACGCCACTGGTAGGGGGCCTTCAGAGGGCCGCCTGTGAGCGTTCCCCCGACCACCACGTCCCCACCTGAGCGGCCGACGCGGTCGATGCTCTGGTCGGCCAGCGTCCAGGCGATCAGCTCACTCGGCGTGAACATGCCGGTCCGATCGCGCCACGACAGCCGCCCCAGCCCAGCTGCGGCGAACGCTCGTCCGGGGACACCGGCCCAGACGGTGCGGCCGCCCGAGGTCACCGCCAGCCGAGCCTGCCCGCCGGGACGGCTCACCGTCACTCGGAACCCGCCTGCCGCGAGGCTTCCCGTAGTACCGGGCGCGAGTGTGAGCGAACCCGGCGACAGGGTGTCCAGTACGCCCGCCTCGGCCGTGGACGCCGTCAGCGGGAGAACAACGATCGGCAGCAGCAGGCCGGCCAGCCATCTGGAGCGCAACATCATCTCGATTCACCTTCCCGGCCGCCAGGCGCGAGGTAGCGGTCCAGCAGGTCGTGGAGCTGGTCGTCGAGTTCGGTCACCGAGACGCCGTCGGCCATCGTCGCCGCCGACAACACGAAGGACTGCGCGGTGAGCAGTACCGTCCGTGCCATCACACCCGACGGCAGTCCCCGCACGGTTCCGCCTCGGCGCCCTTCGGCGAGCATCGATTCGATCCGGTCGAGCATCACGTCCTGGCTGACGCCGCGCCGGTCGAACAGGTAAGGAACCAGCAACTCGGGATCGACCTCCACGATCCGCCTCAGCAGTGGGTCGGAACGAAGCCCGGCGGCCACCGCGACCAGGACGTCCACGATCTCCCCCCGGTCGCCCGGTGGGTCACCGCTGCCCAGGACGCCGTCCACTACGGCCAGCCACTGCCCGGTCATGACCTCCGCCACCAGCGTCTGGACATCGGGCCAGCGGCGGTAGAGCGTCTGCCGTGACGTCCCCGCCCGGCGCGCGATGTCGGCCATGGTGGTCCGGCGCATCCCCATGGTCAGCAGGCACTCGCGCGCCGCCTCCAGAACCGCTTCGTCACTGACCGGCCGCCGCGACCGGTTCTGCGACCCCGACCTCACCGGCTCATCTCCGCGAACACGAAGCGGACACTTTCACGTTGATTGTCACACCGTCAAGGATCTGTGGCCGACGGGCCGGTATCCCCGCTTCCGTCGATGAGGTCGCCCGCCCATCAAGGGGCCGTGCCGGTTCAGCCAACTCCAGCGACCCCTTGCCGACTGTGATGACGGCCGCTGCGATCGCCGGCCCGATGGTGCCCCGGCGGGCGCGACTCGCCGGCACCCGGTCGGTGATCCGGTCGCCGGCGAGGATCCCGATGACCGGCCCGACTGCGGTCACACGGCCCCGGCCGTGCTGAGCGGCGGCGAGCAGGTGGTTCGTGGCGGAGGCGATCGACAAGGTCCGGTGATGACGGTGAGGGGGGCCGACGTGCCCGGCCAGCGGAGTGACGGCGCCGAAGCCAGCAAGACAGTGCAGGAAAACTGCAAGTTTATGCTTGATTGACGGGCTTACCGTACACAAACCCCCAATCTGCCCGACACTCCCTTGCCGTCTGAGCGATTGTGTTCTAAAGTGCCGCGCAACCTGCACAATCGAGCACGATCATCTGGAGGCGATCATGAGGCAGTCGAGCGGCCGCCGCATCACCGCGCTGTTCACCGGGGTCGTCCTCCTGGCCGGGTCCGGCTCGGGCTGCGGTTCCGGCGGCGAAAGCGCACACAAGATCACGTTCTGGCACGGGTACACCGACGCCCAGGCGGCCGCGATCACCAAGCTGGTCGGCGAGTGGAACGCCGCGCACCCCGGCCGGAAGGTGGAGCCGGTCTTCAGCAACAACGACAACACCCTGCAGA
The DNA here is from genome assembly GCF_040492135.1 of Actinomadura sp. NPDC000600. Taxonomy (NCBI): domain Bacteria; kingdom Bacillati; phylum Actinomycetota; class Actinomycetes; order Streptosporangiales; family Thermomonosporaceae; genus Actinomadura; species Actinomadura sp. NPDC000600. Next base: position 6,858 of record NZ_JBEUPD010000059.1, on the reverse strand, counting down.
AGACGCTGGCGTCGTTCGTGTCCGGCAAGGCGCCGTCGGTCGCCTACCAGTACGGCTCGTCGATCACCGCGCTCACCGGCCGCCGGCAGACCCAGGACCTGACGCCGCTGGTCAACGGCAGCCCGGACTTCGCCTGGAACGACTTCTTCCCGGCGGCCCGTCAGGGGGCGACCGCGTCCGGCAAGATCTACGGGATCCCCGCCCTGGTGGACAACCTCGGCCTCGTCTACAACAAGAAGATGTTCGACGCGGCCGGCGTCGACTACCCCAAGCCTTCCTGGACCTGGGACGACTTCCGGGAGGCGGCCAGGAAGCTCTCCGGGGGGAACAAGTACGGCTGGGCCTACGTCAACGACGGTACCGAGGACACCGTGTGGCGGTTCCTGGCCCTGCTGTGGCAGGCGGGCGGCGACCTGCTCGACGCCGGGAACAAGAAGGCCGCGTTCGACTCCCCGGCCGGGCGGCAGGCGATGCGACTGCTGGCCGACATGGCGGTGACCGACAAGTCCGTATACCTCGACACCGGCGACCAGCAGTACCTCAACCTGTTCAACTCTGGACGGATCGCCATGCTCTGGACCGGGCCGTGGGACCTCGGCTCGATCAACGAGGACGTCTCCTACGGCGTCCAGTACCTGCCGGGCAAGGTCACCCACGCCACCATCTCCGGCCCCGACAACTACATGGTGTTCGACAAGAAGGCCAAGGACGCCGCCTGGCCGTTCCTGAAGTGGCTGACCTCTCCGCAGGTCCACCTGCGGTACGCGGTGCAGACGGGAGACCTGCCGCTGCGCGCCTCGGAGCAGCGGCTGCCCGAGTACAAGGCCTACCTGGCGAAGTATCCGGACAACAAGGTCTTCATCGACAACCTCGAAAAGAACGTCACCAAGTCCCGTCCGAACATCGCCCAGTACCCGCAGATCTCGCAGGTTCTCGGGACGGCCGTCCAGGCGGTGCTGCTGGGCAAGAAGCAGCCGGAGGCGGCCCTGCGGGACGCGGCAGCCGAGGTCGACCGGATCCTGGCGGGCTCCTGATGGCGGCCACCACCCTGCCCGCGCACACCGCGCGAGAGGGACGCCCGCGCCGGTCTCGGCGGCGGCTGGGCGACCACCTGGCCGGCTGGGGGTTCGTCTCCCCGGCGATCCTGCTGATCGGGCTCTTCGGCATGCTGCCGGTGCTGTGGTCGTTCTGGCTGTCGTTCCAGGACACCGACCTGACCTCGCCGGGGACCTTCGCGGGCGGCGCCAAGTACGCGGAACTGGTGAAGGATCCGCTGATGTGGCAGGCCGCCAAGCGGTCGGCGGTCTACACCGTGCTGTTCGTGCCGCTGACGATGGCGCTGGCGCTGCCCATCGCGGTGCTGCTCAACCAGCGGATCCGCGGGATCACGCTGTACCGGATGGCGGTGTTCGTGCCGCTGGTCACCTCCACCGTCGCCACCGGGATCATCTTCAACTGGCTGCTCAACCCGCAGTTCGGCCCGGTCAACGCCGCGCTCGCCAAGGCCGGGATGCCGAAGCAGGGCTTCTTCCAGAGTCCAGGGGAGGCCCTGTACGCGCTGCTGGCCATGACGGTGTGGGGGTGGCTGGGCTTCGCGGTCATCATCTACCTCGCCGCGCTGCAGACCGTCCCGAAGGACCTGATGGAGGCGGCGTCGCTGGACGGCTGCGGCCGGCTGCGCGCGTTCCGGCACGTCGAGCTGCCGCTGCTGGCGCCCGCGTCCGGATTCCTGCTGGTCTGGCTGACGATCAACTCGCTGCAGCTGTTCGACGAGGTGTACGTCACGACGAAGGGCGGGCCGCTGCGCGCGACCACGGTCGTGGTCTACCACCTGTACAACAAGGCGTTCGTCGACTTCGACGGCGGCTACGCCGCGGCGGTCGGCTGCGTGCTGTTCCTGGTGATCCTCGCGGTGACCTTGCTGCAGCTCGCGATCAACCGCCGCTTCTCCCTCACTGAGGCCCGATGAGCATCACGACGATGGATCCCGCGAGGACGGGCGCCGCGACGGCGCGCCCGTCCGCGAAGTCCCGGTCGCGGCGGCCGAGCCCGCTGCACCTGGTCCTGCTGCCGCTCTCGCTGGTCATGGTGTCGCCGCTGCTGTGGATGGTGCTGCTGTCGATCTCCACCAGGGCCGAGACGCGGCGGTTCCCGCCCGGGCTGCCCTCGGGCGTGCGGTGGCAGAACTACACGGCGGCGCTGCGGGACGCCCCGCTGGAGCACTGGCTCGGCAACAGCGCGCTGGTGTCGGTCAGCTGCGTGGCCGGCAACCTGGTCTTCTGCTCGCTGGCCGGGTACGCCTTCGCGCGCATCCGGTTCCTCGGGAGCCGGGCCCTGTTCGTGGCGGTGCTGGCCACGCTGATGGTGCCGTTCCAGATCGTCATGCTGCCGATGCTGATCATGGTGCGGGCGGTCGGGCTCACCGACACGCTCGGCGCCCTGATCGTGCCCAACCTGGCGACCGCGTTCGGCGTCTTCCTGCTGCGGCAGTTCTTCACGACGGTGCCGCGGGAACTTGAGGAGGCGGCGCGGATCGACGGAGCGGGACGGCTGCGGATCCTGTTCCAGGTGATGCTGCCGCTGATGCGCCCCACCCTCGCGACGCTGGCGGTCCTGACGTTCCTGCAGACGTGGAACGACTTCCTCTGGCCGCTGATCGCGGTGCCGAGTCCCGAGCACATGACCGTCCAGCTCGGACTGCAGACCTTCCAGGGCGCGCACGCGACGGACTGGCCGCGGCTGATGGCCGGGACGGTGATCAGCCAGTTGCCGGTCTTCGTGCTGTTCTTCGTGGCCCAGCGCTTCTTCGTCCGGTCGGTGGCGACCGCGGGCCTGAAGTAGGAGCCGGAGGTGACCGCGGCTCAGGCCACGGTCACCTCGACGCCGGCCGCCTGGATCCGGTCGAGCTCCGCCCGATCGGCCCCGGAGTCGGTGATCAGCATGTCGACCTCCTCGATCGGGGCGATCCGGGAGAACGCGCGGTGTCCGATCTTGGAACCGTCGGCGAGGACCACGACCCGGCGGGTGGCGCGCATCAGGCAGTGGTCGGTGCGCGCCTCGATCTCGTCGTGGGTACTGATCCCGGCCTCGGCGTCGATGCCGTCCACGCCGAGGAAGACCAGGTCGAGGCTGATGTCGGCCAGGGTCTTGTCGGCGATCGGCCCGACCAGCTCGTACGACTCGGGCCGGACGCCGCCGCCGGTGACGACGAGGTCGATGGCGGGCCGCACCGACAGGTCGGCGGCGATGTTGAGGGCGTTGGTCACGACCTTGAGCGTCCGGCCGGTGGACAGCAGCCGGGCCAGCTCGGTGATGGTGGTGCCGCCGTTGAAGCCGACCGAGTGCACCGAGCCGTCGACGAGCCGCACCGCGGCCTGCGCGATGCGGCGCTTCTCCTCCTGGGAGCGGCCGCCGCGGTAGCGCATCGGCAGCTCGTAGATCACCTCGGCCGCCATCGCGCCGCCGTGCGTGCGCTTGAGGAGCTGCTGCTCCTCGAGGAGTTGCAGGTCGCGGCGGATGGAGGCGGGCGATGCCTCCAGCTCGGCCGCCAGGTCGACAACACTCACCGAGCCGTGCTGGGCGAGCTTGTCCAGGATGAGGGGCAGGCGGTTCTGCTGACGCATCCGATCATTTTAGAGTAGAAATGATGCGCGCAAATAAGTGTTTGACCGGAAAACGGTCACGCCATCTGTGCGAGTGCCTCGGGCAGGGTCGGCTGGCCGGCGGTTCCCCCGGCCGCCCGGGTGGACAGCGCCCCGCACGCCGCGCCGAGCCGCAGCGCGTGGCGCAGCTCCCCCCGGTCGAGCCAGCCCGCGAGGAAACCGGCGTCGAAGCTGTCCCCCGCCCCGACGGTGTCGACCGGCTCTGCGGCCGGAGCGTCCACGTGGACGGCCGTGCCGTCCCGCATCGCGACGGCGCCCATCGCGCCCCGCTTGACGACCGGGACGCAGCCGTCGCCCCCCAGCGAGGCGAGCGCCCCGGCCAGGTCGTCCGCACCGCTCAGCGCGAGCGCCTCCGCCTCGTTCGGCAGCAGGAAGGTGCACTCGGCGACCAGGCCGGGGGCCAGCTCCCACAGCCCCGCCGGATCGTCGTTCGTGTCCAGCGAGGTCGTCGCGCCGACCGCGCGGCGCTCCCGCAGCAGCGCCGGCAGCGCCCGCGCGAGCCTCGGCTGCAGGAAGTAGGACGCCGCGTGCACATGCCGCACCGCGAGGTCCGCGACGTCCGGGACGTGCTCGGGACCGTGCTCGACCAGGCACCCCGGGGCGGTGAGGATGGCCCGGTCGCCCCCGGGCCGGTTGAGGCACACGGTCAGCGCGGTCGGCAGCGCCGCGTGCCGGACGACGCAGGAGACGTCGACGCCCGCCGTGCTCAGCGCGTCCAGAACGAAGTCGCCCGCGGCGTCCCGGCCGACCAGCCCGGCGAAGGCGGTGGCCAGCCCGAGCCGGGCCGCGCCGTGCGCCGCGATCGCCGCGGACCCGCCGAGGGCGAGAACGCCGCCCCCGACGAGTGTCTCGGCCTGCCCGTACGGCGGCACCTCAGGCGCGCCGTGCACGAGGACGTCCGGGTTGGCGTCGCCGATGACCAGCAGGTCGAGCATCACGTCCTCCGCAGCGGGGCGGGCAGCGCGTCGCCGTGCGCGTCGGTGAGCGCGTCGCACAGCTCCCCGATGCGCTCGACGGGCAGCGCCGCGGCGGTCGCCGGGTCGCACATGGCGGCGTGCCGGACGTGCGCCGGGTCGCCCTCGACGGCGGCGGCGACGGTCAGTTCCACCACGTTGAGGAAGCTGCGGTTCAACGCCGCCAGCTGCGGGGGCAGCGCGCCGACGTGGTGGGGGTGGACGCCCATCCGGTCCACCGTAGCGGGGACCTCGACGGCCGCGCCCGCGGGCAGGTTGGTGATCAGGCCGGTGTTGGCGGTGGTGACCTGGATCGTCCGGCGCTCGCCGGTGGCGAGGCTGTGGATCACCTGCGGCGCGTACTCGACGGCGTCCTCGTCCTCGCGCGGCGCCGGGCGCTCACCGCGGGCCAGGCAGTCGCGGACCCGGGCGTACTCGGCCAGGTTCCCCGCGCTGATCCGGACGTACTCGCCGACCGGGATGCGCAGCCGCTCGATCTCGGCGTCGTCGCGCAGGTACCACGGGACGTACTCGGACGAGTGCTCGCTCGTCTCGGTCGGGTAGCGGCCGAGCCGCCGGTACATGTCGACGCGCACCCGCCTGGCGAGTCCGGGGTCGGCGGCGATCGCGGCGTCCAGCGCCGGGTACAGGTCCCGGCCCCGGTGCCGCCATTCCAGCACCCACGCCTGGTGGTTGACGCCCGCCGAGCGGAAGTCGACCTCCTCGAACGGCACCCCGACAAGCTCGGACAGGTCGCGGACCGTCCAGTACACGGAGTGGCACAGGCCGGCCGCCCTGACCTTCGGCGCGACGGCTGCGAGGTACTGCAGGTTCATCGCCATCGGGTTGGTGTAGTTGAGCAGCCAGGCGTCCGGGCAGACCGCGAGGATGTCGGCGGCCAGCCCGTCCAGCAGCGGGAAGGTGCGCAGCGCCCGGAAGATCCCACCGACGCCGAGAGTGTCGCCGATGGTCTGCCGGACGCCGAATCCGGCCGCGACCTCGAAGTCCTTCACCGTCGCGGCGTGCCCGCCGACCGCGACCATGTTGACGACGACGTCGGCGCCGTCCAGCGCGCGGCGGCGGTCCAGGGACGCGGTGATGGCGGGCGCGGCGCCGTGCTCCTCGGCGGTCAGCCTCGCCAGCCCCTCCGCCACCGCCAGCCGCTCGGGGTCGATGTCGTGCAGGGCGAGCCGGACGCCGCCGAGCTCCGGGAAGGACAGGATGTCGCGCAGCAGCTGCCGGGTGAACTCCACCGAGCCCGCGCCGACGAAGGCGATGTTCAGCATGCAGGGTGTCCAATGCTCTCGGAAGGACGGGACGAGACGACCTCCAGCAGGTGCGCCGCCTGGTCCCGCATGGCGTCGCGGGCGGGCGCGAGGTACCGGCGCGGGTCGACCTGCCCGTCCAGGGACGCGCGCACCGCCCCGGTGAACGCGATGTTGAGCGCCGTACCTATGTTGATCTTCAACATGCCGTGCCGCACCGCGCGGCGCAGCTCGTCGTCCCCGACCCCCGACGAGCCGTGCAGCACCAGCGGCACCGGCACGGCGTCGCGCAGCCGGGCGATCAGGTCGTGGTCGAGGACGGCGGTGCGCTCCGTCATGGCGTGCGAGCTGCCGACCGCGACCGCGAGGGCGTCCACACCGGTGGCGGCGGCGAACGCGGCGGCCTCGCCGGGATCGGTCCGGACGCCCGGCGCGTGCGCGCCGTCCTTGCCGCCGACCTCGCCGAGCTCGGCCTCCACCCACAGGCCCCGCTCGTGGGCCCAGGCGACGGCGGCGACGGTCCGCGCGACGTTCTCGCCGTAGTCGCGCTCGGACCCGTCGTACATCACCGATCCGAAGCCGTGGTCGGCGGCCTGCCGGAGCAGGTCGTCATCGGTCACGTGGTCGAGGTGCAGCGCCACCCTGGCGGTGGAGCCCTCGGCCACGGCTGCCGTGCCGGCCGCGATCGGGCCGAGTCGGCCGCCGTGGAACCGCACCGCGTTCTGGCTGATCTGGCAGATGACCGGCCGTCCGGTCCGCTCGGCCGCCGCGACGATCGCCTCGGCGTGCTCCAGCGTGATCACGTTGAACGCGGCGACGCCGCGGCCGGGCCGCACGAGCTCGGCCGTCCTCACCAGGGGCATGGTGTCTCCCTAACCTTCGGGGCCCGGCGCTGCCGCCGGAGAACGTCGGGGTCGAACTCGCCGGCGGCGGGCGCCGCGACCGCGGCGGCCGCCAGGGCGACGGCCTCGCCGAGCG
>NZ_JBEUPD010000058.1:0-35035 GCF_040492135.1 Actinomadura sp. NPDC000600 | reverse complement strand
GGCCGCCTGCGGCGCCCGCCCCCCCGCCCGCGCCCCCGGGGGGCGGGGGCGGTGCGGCGGGCCCGGCTGCTGGCGGGACCGGAGGCCGGGAGCCGCGCCGGGTGCGGATGGTGCCGGGCGGGCCGGTGCTGGTGGAGGGCCCGGTGGAGGTCGTGCTGGAGGACGGGTCGACGGTCGTGTCGGACCGGTGGCTGGTCGCGCTGTGCGCGTGCCGCCGCAGCCGCTCCTACCCGTTCTGCGACACCAGCCACCGCCGGCGCCGCCGCGACCGGCCGGGCGCGGCGGCCGAGCGCGAGGCGGACTGAGCGCGAGGCGGACTGAGCGGGACGGCGCCGGAGCGCGGTCGCGAGGCTCCTCGCCGCACGGCGGTGCACCGTGCAGGGTGCGCCGTGCGGGGGCGTCTTCCAGGCGTCGTCGTGGAGGCTGTCGGGTCCGGGGCGGGTGCGTGAGCGGCGGCGGTCAGCCGCCGAGGCTCTCCAGCGCGGTGTCCAGGCGCTGGGCGAGGGCCTCGATCTGCTCCTCGTTGGCGCCGGTGTCGAGCTCGGCGATCACGGCCTCCCTCGTGGTGATCACCATGGCCTCCTCGGGGCCCTCGCCGCGCCCGGGGTCGGTGGGGACGACGACGGCGCGGCCCCCGACGACGACGAGGGCGGCGTCGCGGTCGCTGGAGGCCAGCAGGGTGTGCAGGTGCTCGGGTGTGATCGTCGGCATCGGGTGACCTCCGGATCTGGTCGGGAGCTGTCGGACGTGGCGGGGCGGTCAGGGCTTCTGGCCGACGCCGGTGGCGATCTCGCGGCCGCGCATCCGGCCGCCGGTGCCCGGGGCCAGCGGCGGGGTGCCGCGGCCGGCGCCGGTGCGCAGCCCCTCCAGGAACTCGCTGATCGCTTCGCGGGAGGTGTGCCGGGGCGTCCAGCCGAGCTCGTCGCGGGCCCGCGTGGTGTCCATGAGCGGGATCTGCAGGGCCAGGTCGAACAGGGCGGGGGAGGCGGGCACCAGGTGCAGGCTCCAGGCGGCGGCGATCGCGGCGCGCACGCCCCGCGCGGGCAGCCGCACGGTCCGGGCGCCGAGCAGGTCGGCGAGTTCGGCGGCGTCCAGGACGGGCTCGGCGGCGAGGTTGAAGGCGCCGCGGGCCTCGCCGGTGGCGGCGAGCCGGAACGCCTGCCCGGCGTCGGCGGAGTGCAGGACCTGCAGCCGCAGGCCGGGCAGGTCCGGCACGACCGGGATGAGGTCGGGGCGGGCGAGGCGGCCGGGCAGCAGCGGCCCGGCGAACAGGCGGCGCTGCTCGCTGGCGCTCTGCCGTTCGAAGACGAACCCGGGCCGCAGCCGCACGACCCGGCATTGCGGGTTGGCGGTCTCGAAGGCGTCCAGGAGCCGTTCGACGTAGGCCTTCTCGCGGCTGTAGGCGGCCTCGGGCCATCCGTGGGTGGGCCAGGACTCGTCGACCGGGCGGTCCTTGGGGCCGGGGGAGTAGGCGCCGACGGAGGAGGAGTACACCAGCGCGGGCACGCCCGCGCTGGCGGCGGCGTCGAACACCCGGGCGCTGCCGACGACGTTGGAGTCCCAGGTGACCGCGGGCCGGTGGGTGGGCTGGAACAGCCACGCCAGGTGGACGACCGCGTCGGCGCCGCGCAGGAGCGGGACCAGGTCGGTGTCGGTGACGTCGGCCTCGGCCCAGCGCAGCTTGCCGGTCCCCTCGGGGTCGGCCTCGCGGGCGGCGCCGGGGCCGGGGTCGCGGCGGGCCAGCCCGACGATCTCGGTGACGGCCGGGTCCCCGGCGAGCGCGCGGACGGTGCTGGTCCCGATGTTGCCCGTGGCGCCGGTGACGACGACGCGCATGGCGATCCCCCCTCGTCGGCGGTCCACCTCCGGGGATCGTCCCCGCAGGTGGACGGCCCCATTCCCGTCCCGCGCCGATGTATGCCCGCCGCCCAACGCGCGGTGCTGCCGGGCATTGCCGCCGGGCGGTGCCGCCGACGGGGGGAGCGCGCCGGGTCAGGCGGGCTGGGGTTCGCCGGGGCGGCAGCGCAGGCACGGCCGGTACCCGGCGGCCCGCGCGGCGGCCAGGTCGCGGAACCCGCGCCGGTGGCCGGGGGTGATCCGGCGCGCGTCCCCGCACGTCGGGTAGCACACGATCCCGGTGGTGTCGGAGCCCACCAGCCGCACGCCGCGCCGCGCCAGCTCGGCCGCCTCCTCCACGTCGACGTCCTCGGCGCGCAGCAGCCGCTCCTTGGCGCCGGCACCGAAGACGTAGTCGCCGAGCGAGCCGTCCGAGCGGGTGACGCGGTGGCAGGGGATCAGCAGCGGGACGGGGTTGCGGCCCAGCGCCGACCCGACGGCGCGCACGGCCTTGGGCCGCCCGGCCTGCCGCGCGACCCACGCGTACGGGCGGGTCTGCCCGCGCGGGATCCGCGCGGCGGCGCGCAGCACGGCGGCCTCGAAGTCGCTGAGGCCGCGCAGGTCCAGGCGCAGCGGGCCGAGCCGGCCGGTGCGCAGGGCGGGCACGAGCCCGGCCGGGGGGCGCTCGGCGGGCAGCAGGGGCCGGGCGAAGCGGGCGCGGAACGCCGCGGCGAACTCCCGCTCGTCCATCCCGGCGCGCAGGTAGGCGACGCCGTGGTCGGTGAAGGCGACCTGCAGGCCCTCCAGGGGGCCGGGGACGTGGACGCGGCGGGCGGCGATGCGGTCCAGCAGGGCGGGGGGCGCGTCGGCGGCGAGCCCCGCCAGTTCGCCCGCCAGGCCGCCCGCCCATTCGCCGGCCGGGTCGCGGTCCCCGGCGAGGTCGCCGGCCAGCGGGTCGGGCGTGCCGCCGGCGGGGTCGGTGCGGTTCATCGGTGGCCCCCTTTCTGCTCGGGGTGGGCTGCGGTCCGGCCGGGTGCGGCGCGGCCGGCGCCGGCCTGGTCCGCCTGGTCGGGCGGGGTGCGGTCGGGCGCGGCGCGCAGGTCGCGCAGGCGGGCCAGGCCGCGGGAGATGTGGGACTTGACGGTGCCCTCGGGCAGGCCCAGGACGGCGGCGATCTCGGCGACGGGCAGGTCGGTGACGTGCCGCAGCACGACCGCGGCGCGCTGCTGGTGGGGCAGGCGGGCCAGCAGCCCGGCCAGCTCCCGGCCGGTCTCGCGGCGGGTCGCGGCGTCCTCCACGCCCTCGCCGGGGTCGGGCGGGTCGGGGGCGTCCTCGATGGGGGCCGCCGCCGGGCGCCGCGCGGCCGAGCGCAGGCTGTTGCGCCACACGTTGGTCAGGATCGTCAGCAGCCAGGCCCGCGGCTTCAGCCCGGCGATCCGTCCCGCGTCGTAGCCGGCCAGCGCGCGGTAGGCGCGCAGGAACGCCTCGGCGGACAGGTCCTCGGCCTCGGCCCACCGCCCGCACAGCCGCAGCGCCGTGGAGAACACCGCGCCCCGGTACGCCTCGTACAGGGCGGCGAACCCGTCGTCGAGGTCGCGTGCGAGGGCGGCGGCGACGTGCGCGCCCGCGGTGTCGCCGCCGGTGCCGCCCGTCGCGGTGTCCGCGGCGCGGTTGAGAGCTTCGTCCGTGACCGTCACATCCGTTCAACACCGCCGCGACCGGCCCGGTTGCAGCCGCACGGCCGTGCGGCGGCGGGCCGGGTCGGGCCGTTCGCCGAGGCCGTGCGGTGCGGTCAGCTCAGCCAGCCGGGGCGGATCATCCCCGTCTCGTAGGCCAGCACCACCAGCTGCGCGCGGTCGCGGGCCCCGAGTTTGGCCAGGATACGGCTGACATGGGTCTTGGCGGTGGCGGGCGACAGCACCAGCCGCCGCGCGATCTCCTCGTTGGACAGGCCCGCCGCGACCAGCTCCAGCACCTCCCGCTCCCGGTCGGTCAGCGAGCTGAGCTCGGCGGCGGGCGGCGGCGCGGAGATCCGGGACGCGAACTCGGCGATCAGCCGCCGGGTCACCGTGGGCGCCAGCAGCGCGTCGCCGCGCGCCACCACCCGCACCCCGTGGATCAGCTCGGGCGGCTCGGTGTCCTTGACCAGGAACCCGCTGGCCCCGGCCTTGATCGCGCCGTAGACGTAGTCGTCCAGGTCGAACGTCGTCAAGATCACCACCCGGACGTCGGCCAGCCGCGGGTCGGCGATGATCCGCCGGGTGGCCTCCAGCCCGTCCAGGACGGGCATGCGGATGTCCATCAGCACCACGTCGGGCCGCAGCTCGCGGGCCCGTGCGACGGCCTGCTCCCCGTCCCCGGCCTCGGCGACGATCTCGATGTCGTCCTCGCCCTCCAGGATCGACCGGAACCCCGCCCGGACCAGCGTCTGGTCGTCGGCCAGCATCACCCGGATCACGCGCTCTCCTCTGTCTCGCCCATTACGCCCTTCCCGCCCGGCCGGTGCGGTTCCGGCGGGTCGCCGGCGCCGTCCAGCGGCAGCCGCGCCCACACCCGGAACCCGCCCGCCGGGCCCGGCCCCGCGGTCAGCTCCCCGCCGACCGAGGCCGCCCGCTCCCGCATGCCCCGCACCCCGTTGCCGTCCGCGGCCCGCTCGGCCGGGCCGGAGCCGTCGTCGTCCACCCGCACGACCACCTCGCCGGGGAACAGCCGCACCTCGACCGTCACCGCCGCGGCCCCCGAGTGCCGGACGGTGTTGGTCAGCGCCTCCTGCACGATCCGGTACCCCGCCAGCCCGACCGGCGCAGGCAGCTCCTCCAGCGCCGCCGTCCCCGGCGACCCCGGCTCGGGCAGGTCGCCGGACCGCCGCACCGCCAGCCCGGCCGCGGCGGTCTGGTCCAGCAGCTCACCCACCCGCGCCAGCGACGGCGGCGGCGCCGGCGGCCGCTCCGCCGCCCCGGCCCCGTCCGGTTCCGCCGCGTCGACCTGCCGCAGCACGCCGAGGACGCCGCGCAGCTCCCGCAGCGTCTCCTTGCTGGCCGCCTTGATCGCCTCCAGCGCCGCGTAGGCGCGGGCGGCGTCGTCGCGGCGGTGCAGCGCCGCCCCGGCCTGCACGTTGATCAGCGAGATCTGGTGCGCCAGCACGTCGTGCAGCTCGCGCGCGATGCGCAGCCGCTCGGCCACCGCGCGGCGCCGCGCCTCGTCCTCGCGGTCGCGTTCGGCCGCGGCGGCGCGCCGCTCGGCGGCCTCGGCGAGGGCGCGGCGGCCGCGCACGTACTGCCCGACCGCCACCGTGACCAGCAGCCCCAGCGACAGCGACGCCACGCTGCGCGCGTCGGTGACCGCGTCGGGATCGCCGCCCCCGCCGCGCAGCGACGCCGCCGCCAGGAACCCGGCGTTGACGACGATGACCGCGCCCAGCGACACCGCCAGCCGGCACTCCACGGCCGCGTTGAACAGCGCCAGCCACAGCACCACCGCGACCGGCCCGTCCGGGTACCCCAGCGGGTAGTACAGGGGAGGCACCACCACCGCGACCACCAGGACCGCGACCGGACGGCTCCGCCGCCACGCCAGCGCGGCCGCCGCCACCGTGATCAGCGCCAGCCCGCCCGGCCACAGCGGCCGGTCCCCGGGCTTGACCGCCGCCTCGCTCATCGCCACCGACACCACCAGGACCGCCGCCGCCAGCAGGGCGTCGGCCGCCCGCCCGCGCGGCCACCGCGCGCCGCCCGCGATCCGCCCGGCGATCCCGCGCGCCGCCGCGGCCCGTGGCGCGGTCTCGGCCGCGCCCCGGGCCCGCCCGTCCGGGCCGGCCGGGCGCCGGCGGCGCCGGGGGGTCGCTGTCACGCGCCAACCGTAGTTCAGCCCGGGCCCGTCCCGCGCCCCAACGAAGATCGTCCCTGCCCGGGCGGGAGCGGCCCGGACCCTGACTTTCGTCAGTAACGGCCCAGATCACCGGCCAGTAGCGTGAGTCCCGTGAACGACTCCGCGGCCCCCGGTCTCCCCGCGCCCGCCCCACCCGCGCCGTCCGCGCGGGTCCGGCTGCGCGCGCTGGTCCGGCGGCCGTCCCGCGCGGCGCTGGTCAGGGACGTCCTGCTGTACGCGGTCCTGGTGCTGCCGGTCGCGGCCGGCATGGCCTCCCCGCCGCAGCCCGCGCGGCCGTCGTGGTGGCTGCAGGCGGCCGGGCTCGCCGTGCTCGCCGCCGCGATCGCCGCCGCCCGGGCCCGGCCCGCCCCGGCGGTGCTCACCGTGATCGCGCTGACCCTCGTCCACGGCAACTTCGTGTTCGCCATGCCCGTCCTGTCCTACCTGGCGGGCCTGCGCAGCGCCCGCGCGCAGCCGCTGCTGTGGACCTTCACCGGCGTCCTGGTCGGCGGGGCGCTGCTGTCGGTGCTCCGCGGCATGGACGTCACCGCCTGGTTCCCCCTCACCGTCTGGCTCGTCCTGCTCGGCGTCCTGCCCTGGCTGGTGGGCCGCTACTGGCGCCAGTACCAGGAACTGCTGCACGCCGGATGGGAGCGCGCCGAGCGCCTGGAGCACCAGCAGCGCATCGTCGCCGAACGCGAACGCCTGCGCGAGCGCGCCCGCATCGCCCAGGACATGCACGACTCCCTCGGCCACGAACTGGCCCTGATCGCCGTGCGCGCCGGCGCGCTGGAGGTCGCGCCCGGACTGGGGGACCGGCACCGCGCCGCGGCAGCCGAACTGCGCACCGGCGCCGCCGAGGCCACCGACCACCTCCGCGAGATCATCGGCCTCCTCCGCGACGACACCGCCGAACCCCCCGCCGCGCCCGGCACCGGGGGAGCGGTCCCGGACCCCGCGCCGGTGCGGCCCGCGCGCGAGAGCATCCCCGACCTGGTCGACCGCGCCCGCGCCTCCGGCGTCCCCGTCCGCCTCACCGGCGACGCCCCCGCCGGGCTCGCGCCGATGGCCGCGCTCACCGCACACCGCGTCGTGCAGGAGGCCATCACCAACGCCGCCAAGCACGCCCCGCGCGCCGCCGTCACCGTCGCCCTCGCCGACCCCGGCGGCGAGCCCGGCGGGGTCACCGTCACGGTCGCCAACGACCCCCCGCCCGGCGGGCCGCCGCTGCTGCCGTCCGGCGGGCGCGGCCTGACCGGCCTCACCGAGCGCGTCCGACTGCTGGGCGGGACCCTGCACGCCGCGCCCACCCCCGACGGCGGCTTCCGCGTCACCGCCGACCTGCCCGCCGCCCCGCCCGCCCCCGCACCGGCCGCCCGGACGGCCCCGGCCGGGAAGGCGCCGACCCCGCGGGACGCGCTGCGCACCGCCCTCGGCCTCACCCCCGCCCCAGGCCCCGCCCCCAAGGCGGCCACGGGGGAGTGGCCCTCGGAATCGGCCCGGCACCTTGCCCGCGAACGCCGCCGGGTCCGCCGCGGCCTGATCACCGCGATCGCCGCCCCGACCGCCCTCATGGCGCTGCTCGGCGCGATCATGGCCGGCTACCACGTCTTCGCCACCCTCAACTCCGTCCTGCGGCCCGCCGACTACGGCGCACTGGCCGTCGGCGACCCCCAGCGCCGCGTCGAACAGGCCCTGCCGCCCATGCAGACCCCCGACGCCGGCACCGTCCGCTCCGCGGTCCCCGAACCCGCCCGCGCCCGCTGCCGCTACTACCGGCCCGACGCCAACGTGCTCGGCATCGGCCGCATCTACCGGCTCTGCTTCGCCGGCGGCCGCCTCATCGCCAAGAACACCTACGACACACGGCAACTCGGCGCCCACCGCGGAGACCGCCAGGAGGACCAGTGATCCGCGCCCTGCTCGCCGACGACGAGGCGATGATCCGCGCGGGCGTGCGCGCGATCCTGACCGCCGACCCCGGCATCGAGGTGGTCGCCGAGGCCGCCGACGGCCGCGAGGCCGTCGACCTCACACTGCGGCACCGCCCCGCCGTCACCCTCCTGGACATCCGCATGCCGCGCATGGACGGCCTGGCCGCCGCCGCCGAACTGCGCCGCCTCGCCCCCGCCACCGGCGTCATCATCCTCACCACCTTCGGCGAGGACGAGTACATCGCCCGCGCCCTGGCCGGCGGCGCCAGCGGCTTCCTGCTCAAGTCCGGCGACCCCCGCGAACTGATCGCCGGGGTCCGCGCCGTCGCCGACGGCGCCGCCTACCTGTCCCCGAAGGTCGCCCACCGCGTCATCACCCAGATCGGCGGCGGCCGCCTGGACGCCCGCGCCCGCGCCCGCCGCCGCGTCGCCGCGCTCACCCCCCGCGAGCACGACGTGCTGGCCCTGCTCGGCGCCGGCCTGTCCAACGCCGAGATCGCCGGGCGCCTCCACGTCGTCGAAGGCACCGTCAAGGCCTACGTCAGCGCGATCCTCACCCGCCTGGACCTGCGCAACCGCGTGCAGGCCGCCGTACTCGCCCACCAGGCCGGCCTCGTCGACGGCACCGACGACCCCACCTGACCCCGCCCGCCCCCGCGCGGGGTCAGGCGTCGCGGCGGCGCAGCACCACCACCCCGCCGCACAGCGCCGCCGCCGTCCACACCGCCAGGATCGCCAACCCCACCGCCTGCGGATACGGGCCGTCCCCGGACATGAAGTACCGGCCGGCGGTGCTGGGCATCGAGTCCGACACCCGCCGCGCGAGCCCCGCCCCGTCCCCGGCGCCCAGCAGCATCGGCGCCACCATCAGGAACAGGAACGCCGCCGTCAGCGACGCCGCCGTGCTGCGCAGCATCGCCCCGACCGCCAGCACCAGCACGGCCACCAGCGCCAGGTACACCCCGGACTGCAGCGCGTCGGCCGCGAACTCCCCGGCCCGCAGCCGCCCCCACCGCCCGAGGGCCGGATCGGCGACCGCGGTCCCGGCAGCGTTCAGCACGACCCCGAGCGGGAACGCCACCGCCGCGACCACCGCCGCCTTGGCGCCCAGCATCCGGCCCCGCGGCGGCACCCACTGCAGCGTCGCCCGGATGCTGCCCGTCGCGTACTCACCGGTGACCACCAGGATCGCCAGGGCCAGCACCACGAACTGGACCATGTCCAGCGCGCCGACCGCCACGCCGCTCACCGACACCACGCCCATGTCGTCGCCGGGCAGCGCGTTGGTGTTGTTGGACACCGTCGAGGTCGCCAGCGTGAACGCCATCACCGCCATCAGCGCCACCGCCGACGCCAGCCCCCACCAGGTGGACCGCACCGACCACAGCTTCGTCCACTCCGCGGCGACCGCGCCGCGCCACCCGCCGCCCTCGGCCGCTCGGACGCCGCCGCCCGCCCGTACTCCCATGATCGCCATCGCTCAGACCCCCGTCCCCGGCACCGCGCCGTACTCCACGCTCGCGCCCGTCAACTCCATGTACGCCTCCTCCAGGGACGCCTGCACCGCGCCCAGCTCCAGCACCGGCGCCCCCACCTCGAACGCGACCAGCCCGACGCGCTCCACGGCCAGCCCCGCCACCCGCAGCTCCTGCTCGCCGACGCGCCGCACCCGCCCGCCCGCGGCCTCCAGCCGCTCCGCCAGCGCCCGCGCGCGGGGGCTGCGGACCCGCACCGCGTTCCCCGACCCCGCCGCGATCACCTCGGCCATCGGCGCGTCCGCCAGCAGCCTGCCCTTCCCGATCACCGCCAGCCGGTCCGCGGTCAGCTGCATCTCGCTCATCAGATGCGAGGACACGAACACCGTCCGGCCCTGCTCCGCCAGCGACCGCATCAGCCGCCGCACCCACAGCACCCCGTCCGGATCGAGCCCGTTGACCGGCTCGTCGAACATCAGCACCCCCGGATCGCCCAGCAGCGCGCCCGCGATCCCCAGCCGCTGCCGCATCCCCAGCGAGAACGCCCCCGCCCGCCGCCCCGCGACCGCCTCCAGCCCCACCATCGCCAGGACCTCCTCCACCCGGCCCCGCGCGATCCCGTTGCTGCGCGCCATCGCCAGCAGATGCGCCCGCGCCGACCGCCCCGGATGCACCGCGCCCGCGTCCAGCAGCGCGCCCACCTCCCGCAACGGATGCCGCATCTCCGCGTACCGGCGGCCCCCGACCAGCGCCTCGCCCGCGCTCGGACGGTCCAGGCCCACCACCAACCGCATCGTGGTGGACTTCCCGGCGCCGTTGGGGCCCAGGAACCCCGTCACCTTGCCCGCCGCCACCTCCAGCGACAGCCCGTCCACCGCCGTCCTGTCCCCGAACCGCTTCGTCAGGCCCCGCAACACGATCATCAAGGTCCTCCCGTCCAGCCGTCCCGAGCGACGCTAGGCAGCGGGGGAGGAGCCCCGCACCGGGCGGACGCCACCGCCCGCCCCCGACTTTCGTCAGGAACCCGGCACCCCGGACGGCGCACGCGAACGGGCCGCCCCGAGCGGCGCCGAAGCACCACCTGGGACGGCCCGTGAAACCCGGCCCGCCGATCGAACGGCTAGCGGAGGGGACCCCGGCGGGGCGGCACGCCGCCCATCACGTCCGGCATCGTCACCGACGCGTCGTCCATCGGCGCGGCCGCGCCCACCATCGGCGCCGCCGCGGCCGCGGGCCGCGGCGTCCCGAGCGGCACCCCGAGGCCCGGACCCCGCGGCGCCGACGGGCCGGCCCCCAGCAGCACCGCGCCCACCGCCACGCCCCTCAGCGCCTCCACCAGCGGACGCAGCGCCAGCACCAGCACCATCGCCGCCGTCGGCGCCACCACGACGCCCACCAGGAACCCCGCCGCGACGTCATGCGGGTAGTGCACGCCCACGAACACCCGCGAGAACGCCATCAGCGCCGCCAGCGGCAGCACCAGCGGCGCCATCGCCCGCCACGCCACCACGATCGCCGCCGCCGACCCCGCCGCGATCGTCGCGTGGTTGCTCGGGAACGACCAGTCGCCCTGCGCCGGGCACGCCGCGATGTGCACCGCCCCCGCCACCGCGCGGCACGGCCGCTCCTCCTGGATGAAGCTCTTGGACACCTCGCTCACCAGATACGCCGACACCATCGCGAACGGCGCCGCGAGCGCCAGCCCCATCGCCCGCGCGTCCATGCCCCGGGCCCGCACCCAGCCCGCGACGAACAGCACCGCGAACAGCAGCAGCCCCGCGTCGGTGCCCACGTCCGCCGCCGAATGCACCCACGAGGGCGTGCCCTGCGCGAACTCGGTGATCTCCCGGTACAGATCCGCGCTGAAATCCGGCGCTCCCATGCTCTCCCTCACGCTCGCAGCGGCCCGTGCCCGTCATCTGCCAGACCCGTCATCTGTCAGACACCGAAAAGACCGCTGATGTTCACTCCACGGCCATGGAGGGTCAAGCTTTTCACCTTAGGGGGATCACTCGCCGGGCAATGGCCCCACTCGTAGCGCCGGTTCGCGCTCCGGCCCCTCGGCCGTCGCGACTTCGGCGGCCTCCGCGGCCTCGACCCCTTCGGCGGGTCGGGCGGCGCCGCGACGGCGCCGCCGCGCGAACCGCGCGCCCTCCACGACCGCAGTCACCCCCAGCGCCAGCCCGAGCCCGACCGCCACGCCCTTCAGCGGGTCGTCCTCGAACGCCACCCCGCCCGCATACCCCAGCAATGCCCCGTACAGGCCCCACGACACCGCCGCCACCGCCGCGAACACCGAGAACGACCGCAGCCTGAACCCGACCGCGCCCATCGTCACCGTCACCGCGGTCCGCCCGCCCGGCACGTACCGCGCCACCACCAGGATCAGCCCGCCCCGCTCGGCCATCGTCCGCCGCGCCCACCCGAACGCCCCGTGCCGCCGCGTCCCCGGCCGCGCCCCGCGCACCAGCCGCCCGCCCGCCCGGCGCCCCACCAGATACGACACGTGGTCGCCGGCAAACGCGCCCAGCGCGGCCACCGCCACCACCGGCGCCAGCTCCGGCCGCCCCGACGCCGCGTACACCCCTCCGGTGATGAGCATGCTCTCGCTCGGCACCACGGGGAAGAACCCGTCGAGCGCCGCCACCGCGAACAGCGCCAGATAGAACCACGGCGACGTCACCGCGGTGTCGATCACACCCGTCAATCCGTCCATGGGCACGACGCTAAGGAAGCGCCACCACCCGGCGGATCCCGCGAAAGGCCCTGTTCACCCCCCACTTTCGGCAGGGGCCCGGCCCGCGCCCTCAGATCCGGGCACGACCCCCGCCTCCCCCCGAAGGACCACTCCGCACCACCCGGCCCGCACGGCCCGGCGGAAAACGGGTCGCGTTCCCGCCCCCGCCTCCACCACACTTCACACCCTGTGGGACACCTGCACATCTTCGACATGGACGGCACCCTGCTGACCGGCACCACCGCCAACCTCGAGATCGCCCGCCACCTCGGCACCCTCCCCGAGCTCCGCGACCTCGAGGCCCGCTTCGCCGCCGGCACCCTCGACACCCGCGGCTTCTCCACCGAGATCCACCGCCTGTGGCGCCACCTCACCCCCGCCGTCGTCGCCACCGCCTACCAGGCCGCCACCTGGCTCACCGGCATCACCGACGTCTGCGCCGACATCCGCGCCCGCGGCGAGCACTCCGCCGTCATCACCATGTCGCCCGACTTCTTCGCCCACCACCTCCTCGACCACGGCTTCGACCACGTCGTCGCCTCCCGCTTCCCCCCGATGCCCTTCACCGGCACCCTCGACCCCGCCGGCATCCTCACCCCCGACGACAAGGTCCGCATCACCGACGACCTCCTCGCCCGCCACCGGCTCACCACCGACCAGTGCACCGCCTACGGCGACTCCATGTCCGACGCGCCCCTGTTCCGCCACCTCGACAACACCGTCGCCGTCAACGCCGACCACCACCTCGCCGACATCGCCGCCCTCGACTACCGCGGCACCGACCTCAACGCCGCCTACACCCTCGCCCGCACCCTCCGCCCCACCTGACCCACACCACCACTGACCTGGCGCGACTCATCGAACCTGGCCGACACGCCGCCACTCGCCGACCCCGCCCCGACATGGCACGATCACACACGTGACCAGCACGCCCGCCGCACCGCACCACCTGCGCGACCTCGCACGCCTGCGCCGCGTCCGCGACCGCATCGACCGCGAGTACGCCCGCCCCCTCGACGTCGAGGCCCTCGCACGCGGCGTGAACATGTCCGCCGGCCACCTCAGCCGCCAGTTCCGCCAGGCCTACGGCGAATCGCCCTACTCCTACCTCATGACCCGCCGCATCGAACGGGCCATGGCCCTCCTGCGCCGCGGCGACCTCACCGTCACCGAAGTCTGCTTCGCCGTCGGCTGCTCCTCACTCGGCACCTTCAGCACCCGCTTCACCGAACTCGTCGGCATGCCGCCCAGCGCCTACCGCCGCCGAGCAGCCGACACCCCGCCCCCGCCCACCTCCTCCGGCACCGCCGCCGGCGTCCCCTCCTGCCTGGAAAAACAGGTCACCAGACCGATCAGGAATCGAGAAGCGCCCACCGCCCCGCCGCCCCTAGCGTGACCACCGTCCACCCCCCTCCCGCACCGCCGATCGGGTAGACAGAGCCCACTGCCGCGCCCGACACATGGAGACACGATGAGCAAGGCCACGAGCACGGACACCACCCCGCCCGCGCCGCACGCCGCCGACGTCCACGACCTGATCCGCGTCCACGGAGCACGCGTGAACAACCTCAAGGACGT
The DNA here is from genome assembly GCF_040492135.1 of Actinomadura sp. NPDC000600. Lineage (NCBI taxonomy): Bacteria > Bacillati > Actinomycetota > Actinomycetes > Streptosporangiales > Thermomonosporaceae > Actinomadura > Actinomadura sp. NPDC000600. Next base: position 21,608 of record NZ_JBEUPD010000058.1, on the reverse strand, counting down.
CGACGTCGCGATCCCCAAACGCCGCCTCACCGTGTTCACCGGCGTCTCCGGCTCCGGCAAGAGCTCACTGGTCTTCGGCACCATCGCCGCCGAGTCCCAACGCATGATCAACGAGACCTACAGCGCCTTCGTCCAGGGCTTCATGCCCACCCTCGCCCGCCCCGACGTCGACGTCCTCGAAGGCCTCACCACCGCGATCATCGTCGACCAGCAGCGCATGGGCGGCGACGCCCGCTCCACCGTCGGCACCGCCACCGACGCCAACGCCATGCTCCGCATCCTGTTCAGCCGCCTCGGCCGGCCCCACATCGGCTCACCCCAGGCGTTCTCCTTCAACGTCGCCTCCATCAGCGGAGCAGGCGCCGTCACCACCGAACGCGCAGGCAAGACCGTCAAGGAACAACGCAGCTTCAGCGTCACCGGCGGCATGTGCCCCCACTGCGAAGGCACCGGCACCGCCAACGACTTCGACCTCACCGCCCTCTACGACGACACCCTCTCCCTCAACGAGGGCGCCCTCACCATCCCCGGCTACACCATGGACGGCTGGTACGGCCGCATCTTCCGCGGCTGCGGCTACTTCGACCCCGACAAGCCCATCCGCAAGTACACCGACGCCGAACTCCACGCCCTCCTCTACAAGGAACCCACCAGGATCAAGGTCGAAGGCGTCAACGTCACCTACGAAGGACTCATCCCAAAGATCCAGAAGTCCTTCCTCAGCAAGGACCGCGCCTCCATGCAGCCGCACATCCGCGCCTTCGTGGACCGCGCCGTCACCACCACCCCCTGCCCCCACTGCGACGGCACCCGCCTCAGCGACACCGCCCGCTCATCGAAGATCGACGGCATCAGCATCGCCGACGCCTGCGCCATGCAGATCAGCGACCTCGCCGCATGGGTCCGCGACCTCGACGCCCCCTCCGTCGCCCCCCTCCTCAAAGCACTCGGCGACACCCTCGACTCCTTCGTCGAGATCGGCCTCGGCTACCTCTCCCTCGACCGCCCCTCCGGCACCCTGTCCGGCGGCGAGGCCCAGCGCACCAAGATGATCCGCCACCTCGGATCCTCGCTCACCGACGTCACCTACGTCTTCGACGAGCCCACCATGGGCCTGCACCCCCACGACGTCCAACGCATGAACGACCTCCTGCTCCGCCTCCGCGACAAGGGCAACACCGTCCTCGTCGTCGAACACGAGCCCGAGACCATCGCCATCGCCGACCACATCGTCGACCTCGGCCCCCGCGCCGGCACCGCCGGCGGCACCATCTGCTACGAGGGCACCGTCGACGGCCTGCGCACCAGCGGCACCATCACCGGCCGCCACTTCGACGACAAGACCCCCCTCAAGGACACCCTCCGCACCCCCACCGGCACACTCGAGATCCGCGGCGCCGACACCCACAACCTCCGCGACGTCGACGTCGACATCCCCCTCGGAATCCTCGTCGCCGTCACCGGCGTCGCCGGCTCCGGCAAGAGCTCCCTCATCCACGGATCCATCCCCAAGGGCGCCGGCGTCGTCTCCATCGACCAGACCCCCATCCGCGGCTCACGACGCAGCAACCCCGCCACCTACACCGGACTCCTCGACCCCATCCGCAAGGCCTTCGCCAAGGCCAACGGCGTCAAGCCCGCACTGTTCAGCGCCAACTCCGAAGGCGCATGCCCCAACTGCAACGGCGCGGGCGTCATCTACACCGACCTCGCCATGATGGCCGGCGTCGCCACGACCTGCGAGGAATGCGAAGGCAAGCGCTTCCAGGCCGACGTCCTCACCTACACCCTCGGCGGCAAGAACATCAGCGACGTCCTCGCCATGCCCGTCGACCACGCCGAGCAGTTCTTCGCCGAAGGCGACGCCCGCACCCCCGCCGCCCACCGCATCCTCCACCGCCTCGCCGACGTCGGCCTCGGCTACCTCACCCTCGGCCAACCCCTCACCACCCTGTCCGGCGGCGAACGCCAGCGCCTCAAACTCGCCACCCACATGGCCGAGGACGGCGGCGTCTACGTCCTCGACGAACCCACCGCCGGCCTCCACCTCGCCGACGTCGAGCACCTGCTCGCCCTCCTCGACCGCCTCGTCGACGCCGGCAAGTCCGTCATCGTCATCGAGCACCACCAGGCCGTCATGGCCCACGCCGACTGGATCATCGACCTCGGCCCCGGCGCCGGCCACGACGGCGGACGCGTCGTCTTCGAAGGAACCCCCGCGCAACTCGCCGCCGAACGCTCCACCCTCACCGGCGAACACCTCGCCGCCTACCTCGCCACCTGACCGGGCCCACGGAACAGTGCGCCGGGCCTCGGTCGCCCCGCCCGGCCGCCCTCCGGCGGCCTGCCGCCGTGCACGCCCTCCGGCGGCAGGCCGGGCGCCCGCCGGGCCTCCCGACGGCCGCGCAGGAACACAGACCCCTGCGCGGCCGCCCTCACCGCGGCCCGGCGCTCACAGCGTCAACCACGCCGCCGGCCCTCCACCGGACCCAGCAGCGGATGCACCCGCATCGCCGCCTCCAGCTCACCCGGAAGCTCATCGCGGTACCGGCCCAGCGTCGACAGATCCGCATGCCCCAGCACCCGCCGCACCGCGTCCATGTCCGTCGCCGCCGCCAGCAGATGCGTCGCCGTCGTATGCCGCAGCCCATGCGGCGTCACACTCCGCCGCCGCCCCGGCTCCACCCGCTCCAGCACCCGGTCGATCACCCCCTGCACATCACCCCGCGCCAACCGCCGCCCCCGCCACGACAACAGCAGCGCCTTCGGCTCCCGCCCCCGATCCAGCACCACCCGCCCCTCCGCCAGATACGCGTCCAGCACCTCCGCCACCGGACGGGGGAGCGGCACATCCCGCGTCCGCCCGCCCTTCCCGAAGATCCGCCAATACCGCGTCCCCCCGTTGACGAAGAAGTCCTCAACATTCGCCGCCGTCAACTCCGACACCCGCGGCCCCACCGCAGCCAGCAGCAGCACGATCAGACCGTCGCGCAACTCCGTCCGCTGATCCGCACGCCGCCGCACCGCACCCGACCCCGCACTCGGCGCCTCGGCCAAACCCCGCGCCGCACCCAGCAGCCCCTCAGCCTGCTCCACCGTCAACGCACGCCGCTCCGCCCGCAGCCCGCCCCGCTCCTTCGGCCGCACCGTCACCGCCTGCATCGGATTCAGCTGCACCCACCCCGCCACCACCGCATGCCGGAAGAACGCCGACACCGAACGCCGGAACCGCGCCTGCGACGCCGCACTCTGCGACGGCGCACCCGCGGCCCCAGCGGGCCGCGCCCCCCGGCGCCGCCGCTCATCAGGCTTGCGCGCGAACCTGAGCAGAACCTCATCGACGTCCTCGCCCGTCAGATCGTCCAGCACCCGGCCCTCACCCGCCAGCGCCGCGAACGTCACCACGTCCCGCACGTACACCTCGGCCGACGACGGCGCCAGCGCACCCGTCGACGCCTTCGCACGCACCATCTCCGCATAGCGGTCCACACACTCGGCCACGGACAGACGCTGAACATCGGCAGGACGCACCCGCCGGACGCTACCGCCCGCCACCGACACAACCCCGTAAGATCGACAACATGGGGGAGAGGGCACTGTTCGACCAGGTCGGCGAGATCGTCCGAGGCTCCACACCGCCCGCCCTCGGCCACCCCCACGTCCAGGTCCGCCACAACGGCGTCAAGGCCTGGTTCGGCGACCCCGAACCCCATCGCGAGCACTACGAGGCCCAGATCATCCCCGCCGCCCTCGCCCCCGGCGCCCGCGACCACGCCGTCGAGATCGGCTTCCACGCCGAACACCGCGACGAACCCGACAACCAGGACGCCCTCACCCGCCTCCTCACCACCGAACCCGCATGGCGCGCCGAACTCGGCGACGAACCCCGCACCGGCGCCTTCCTCGGCCGCGACACCTGGCGCCGCATCTCCGAGACCTGGCCCGACGCCGACCTCACCGGCCCCGACATCCCCTTCGAGATCGGCGTCCGCCTCGTCGACTACATCCGGGCCCTGGAACCGCACCGCCGGCGGGTATGACCCCGCACACGCGTTCATCGGACACGCGTTCACCGGACACGGGGGAGGGGCCGTGCTCATCGGCACTTCGGGATGGCAGTACACCGACTGGCGCGACGTCCTGTACCCGCCCGGCCTAGCGCAGCGGCACTGGCTGCGGCACTACGCCGACACCTTCGCCACCGTCGAGAACAACAACGCCTTCTACCGCCTGCCCACCCGCGAGACGTTCGAGCTGTGGCGCGACCACACGCCGCCCGGCTTCGTCATGGCGGTCAAGGCCAGCCGCTACCTGACCCACATGAAGCGCCTCAAGGACCCGGCGGAGCCGGTCGCGCGCCTCATGAACGCCGCCCAGGGCCTGGGGGACAGGCTCGGTCCCGTCCTGCTCCAGCTCCCGCCCACGTTGCAGGCCGGCACCGACCGCCTCGACGAGTGCCTGCGCCGGTTCCCGGACGGCGTCCGCGTCGCCGTCGAACCCCGCCACCCCTCGTGGTGGACCGACGAGACCCGCCGCGTCCTGGAAGACCGCGGTGCGGCGCTGTGCTGGGCCGACAGCCTCGGGGAGGCGCAGACGCCGCTGTGGCGCACGGCCGACTGGCGCTACATGCGCTTCCACGAGGGCCCCGCCGAACCCTGGCCGGAGTACGACGACGAGACCCTCCAGCGCTGGGCGGACGAGCTCGGTGGGGAAGGGGACGCCTACGTCTACTTCAACAACGACCCGGGGGGCGCCGCCGTCCGCAACGCTCTGCGCTTCGCCGAGCTCACCGGCAAGCCGTGACGCCCGGGGAACGGACCCCTGCACCCCCGGCCGACCGTACAAAAGCCCCACTTCCCCACAAAGTTCGCAAACCAGACAGAATCCAGCTTCTGTCTGGTTTGACTAGAAAAGGGGGCAGAGCACGCGCGGAGGAGTGGCGGTACCGCCGGAGGCGCCGGCCGACCACACTGGTCCGGTGAACGACCTCACCATGACACCGCGGCTCGCCCCGCCGACCACGGCGGTGCGCGACTCGTTCCTGGCCGGGGAGAGGGCCGACCACCTCGCCACCGGCGACCCGACGGACTGGCTCGACGAGGCCCACCAGGACTTCGAGGCCTTCGTGGCGCGCCGGCGCGGCGTCCAGGAACGCTGGGGCGTCCCGTCGACGACGTTCTGGTACGTCTCGGGCGAGCACTACATCGGCACGCTCATCCTGCGGCACCGCCTGACGCCGGAGCTGGCCGAGGTCGGAGGACACATCGGCTACCACGTCGTCCTCCCGTGGCGGCGCCGAGGCCACGCCACGCGGATGCTCGCGGCGGGCCTCGCCGAAAGCCGCCGGCTCGGCCTGGAACGCGTCCTGCTGACCTGCGCCGCCGACAACGAACCGTCCCGGCGGGTCATCCTCGCCAACGGCGGCGTCCACGACGGCCTCGCCCGCGGCGAGGACCGCTACTGGATCGACCTCTGACGGACGACCGCGCTCCGCCCCGACCGGTTCGCCCCGGCGGGGGCGGGCAAGGGGGCCATATGACCTGGACCACGCGAGGACGACGCCGGGGGTGAGACGCCCATGACCGCCGACCAGGCGACCGGACTGCCCGAGTATCCGGTCAACGACCCCGCGCTGCTCAAGCTGTCGCCCGCGGAACTGCGGGATCTGCAGAGCGAGCGGCTGAGGGCCATGGTCCATCACGTCCACCGGAACGCGCCATTCTGGCGGCGCAGACTGGACGCGGCGGGCATCGGCCCGGCCGGCATCAACGGCGTGCGGGACGTCGCGCGGCTGCCCACCTGCACAAAGGCAGACCTGCTCGCCGACCAGGAGCGCGACCCGCCGTTCGGCGGATACACCTGCACGCCGCCCGCCCAGTGGCTGAAGGTGTTCACCACCTCGGGTACCGCCGGCAAGCCGCTGCGCCGGGTCTTCTCCCGCAGGGACTGGCGGCTGATCCTGGACTGGGTCGCCCGGCAGCCGCCGCTCACCGGGCCGGGCGAGATCGTCGTGCTGACGACCCCGGTGGACGCCATGATGGGCGCGACCGTCCTCACCGACGCGGTGCAGCGCCGCGGCGGCCTGGTGTTCCAGGCCGGTACGCGGCCGGACCCGCAGAAGGTGGAGGCGATCGCCGAACTGCGGCCCGCGGTCGTCGCGGGCTCCCCGTCCTACCTGCTGCATCTGGCCGACGTCGCCGAGGGCGCGGGGATCGACCTGAGCCGGTGCGGGGTCCGGACCGTCTTCGCGTGGGGGGAGCCGGGGTGCGCGGTCGAGGCGACCAGCCGCCGGTTGCTGGAGCGGTTCGGCGCGGGAAACCTCGTCGATGCCCTCGGGATGACCGAGTTGATGCCGTTGGGCGGTAACTGCCCGTACTCGGCTGACCTGCACTTGTCGGATGACTTCGTGTTCGTCGAATGCCTGCGTCCGGATCGCGACGAACCGGTCCCGCCCGGTCATCTGGGCGAGTTGACGTACACCAACATGGTCGGCGACACCCAGCCGCTCCTTCGGTACCGCAGCGGTGATCTGGGGGTGCTGTCCGACGGTTCGGCGTGCGCGTGCGGATCGGTGGGGACTCGCATCGTGGGCTCGATCCAGGGCCGGGCCGACGACATGATCTGGTATCGCGGCGCCAACATCTTTCCCTCGGCCGTGGAGGCGGTGGTGCGCGGCATGCACGACCTCGGTGACGAGTACCGTCTCGTCCGGTCGCGCGATGCGGACACGCTGACGGTGCAGGTCGAGTCGCGTGCACGGCTCGACGGTCCGGCGCGCGCCGCGCTGGGCGACGCGGCCGCCGAGGCGCTGCGGGGCGCGATCCGCGAGCGCGTCCCGGTGCAGGTGCTGGATCCAGGCTCGCTGCCGCGCGCCGATGGTCTGCGCAAGGCGCGGCGCGTTGTCGACCGCGGCTGAAGGCGGCGGATTCCGTCCTACACGCCCTCTCTCGGGCCTGCCGTCGATGGTCGATAATGAACATTATGTTAAGTAGAGCGCGGTGAGGGCCCTTCTCGGTGTTCGGGCGTCGCGGGTGATCGATCTGGTTTGATCTGTGGGCGAGGGCCGTGGAGGCTTGGTTCGGTCGGTTGTCCGGGTCATCGGCGGGAGTGGTGTGCATGGTGCCGGACCGGTTCGTTCGTGCGCTGGACGTCTTCGAGGGCGTGCTGGCCGGAGTGCCCGCGGATCGGTGGCTTTCTCCCTCGCCGTGCGAGGGCTGGGCCGCGGTCGATGTGGCCGGGCATGTCACGGCCGGGTTGCTGGTGGTCGAGATGCGGGCCGCCGGGCGTGAGCTGCCCGAGGACGATCCGGACTGGCGCGAGGTCGCCGGCGCGGACCCGCTGGCCTCCTGGCGGCGGGTGCGGTCCCGGATGATGGCCGAGCTCTCCCCCGAGGCTTTGGCGCGGCCGGTGCAGCTGGCTCTCGGGCTGGAGATGACGCTGCGCGATTGGCTTGAGGGGTATCCCCTGGAACTGCTCGTGCACTCCTGGGATCTGGCCCAGGCCACCGGGCAGTCGGTCGTCTTCGATGCCGATCTGGTCGGTCCCGCGCTGGCGACGGCTGAGCAGATGGCGCCGGGTGGCCGTGAGGCGGGCATGTTGGGGCCGGAGGTCGCCGTTCCGGAGGGCGCCGACGTCCAGGCGCGTCTGCTGGCGCTCTTCGGCCGCTCCCCCGCGGGCGTGTGATCCGGGCGAGCGTTGTTACGGAGAGTGACGGCCGGGTGGGCCTCTCCCCCGGTTGTTCTTCTGATGCGCGGGTGGCGGCCAGGCCGTCGTAGGCGTCGCCGACGATGAGTTCGTGCCGCGGTGTCGACACCGGCGCGCACGAGGGCGTCGATCTGGTGGTCGAGGTGTGCTGGGGCGCCCGCGCCTACGGCGCCTTGGTAGTGCCGGCGGGTGCGTTTTCGCGTGTTCGGCGGTGTGCGTTCAGTACGGAGTCGAGCAGGCCGGGGAACAGTGCGTCGAGGTCCTCTCGGCGCAGCCTTACCAGCCGGGACCGGCCCTGCGCCTTCGTCCATGTGACGCCGGCCTCGCGCAGCACCCGGTAGTGGTGCGACAGCGTCGTCTGATGCACGTCGATCTCGGCGCCGATCGCGTTGCAGAAGGCCTCGCCCATCCGGTCGAGGCGCAGGACGAGGTCCAGCCGCACCGGATCGGCGAGCGCTCGCAGAACGTCCACCAGCCGGATGGCCTCGGTCGCCGGCTGTGACACCTCGCGCATCGCCGCCCCCTGTGTTCCGCGTACTCGGCACGCTACCAACTCATTGATATATGGACAACCATCCATGTATTGCCTAGGGTTTCGCTCCGTACTCCTGGGATCCCTCTGGAAAGGCGGCGTCGCCCGGTGTTGAAACGACTCCTCCCGCTGGCTCTGGCGACCTTCGCCGTCGGCACCGACAGTTACGTCATCGCCGGCCTGCTGCCGGCCATCGCCGCGGACCTGCGGGTCTCCACTCCCGCCGCCGGGCAGCTGGTGACGGTGTTCGCCCTGGTGATGGCCGTGTCGGCGCCCGTCATGGGCGCGCTCACCAGTGGACTGGCCAGGCGGTCCGCGCTGCTGATCGCGTTGGGGGTGTTCGTGGTCGGCAACGCCGCCACCGCCCTCGGGACCGGCTTCGGGGCGGTGATGGCCGCTCGCGTCGTCACGGCGGTCGGGGCCGGGATGATCAATTCCGTCGCCTCCAGCACCGCGGGGGCCATCGCGCCACCGGAACGCCGAGGCAGGGCCCTTGCCTTCGTGTTGGGCGGCCTCACGTTGGCGACGGCGTTGGGCCTCCCCCTCGGCACGCTGATCGGCCGTACCGACTGGCGCATCACCCTGTGGGCCGTCGCCGGGATCGGCCTTGCCGCGCTTCTGGGAATCGCCGTCGGCCTGCCCGAGGTGAGGCTCCCGGCCGCCACGCTGGGCGACCGGCTGCGTCCGCTCAGGCAGGGCAGGGTTCTCGCGCTGCTGGCGGTCACCACGCTGGTGTTCCTCGGCGCCTACACCCTCTACACCTACATCGGCCCGGCGCTGGAGGACGCGACCGGCGGCTCCGAATCGCTGCTCTCCGTCGTCCTGCTGGCCTGGGGAGTCGGCGTCCTGGCCGGGAACATCGTCGCCGGACGGCTGGTCGACCGGCACGATCCCGCGCGGGTGCTGACCGGGCCTCTCGTGATCGCCGCCATCGCCCTTGGCCTCACTTCGGTGGCGACCGCCACGCTCGTGTCCACTCTGGCATGGGCCGCGATCTGGGGCGCGGCGCTGGGCGTCGTCGTGGTGCCGCAGCAGCACCGGCTCATCGCCCTCAGTCCGGAAGCGGCACCGGTTCTGCTCGGCCTCAATTCCTCGGCCATCTATGTCGGGATCGCTCTCGGCGGTGGTTTGGGCGGGCTGGTTCAGGAGTGGTTCGCCATGGCGCCCGCCGCGCTGGGGTTGCCGGCAGCCGGTGTCACGACCCTGGCGCTGCTCTACCACTTGGCGGTCGTACGCCTTCGCGCGTCCGCAGCGCCCCGGCCGACCCGCTCCACCGCGGAGAAGGCCCAGGCGTGACGCCCTGCGTTGGGTGCGAGCCTCGGGACGGCGGGGGCCTTCAGATTGTGGTCATCAGGGGTCTCCTCCTGAATGAGGAGAGCGGTTAGGGTGCGGGTATGCGCCGACGACATTGATCTTCACCTGAGGCGGGGCTCGCGCGGAGGCTGTACGCCTACGCGTTCCTCGAGGACTTCGTTCTTCTGTACCCGGTGTACGCGGTGCTGTTCGCCGATGCCGGGCTCTCCCCCGCCGCCGTTTCGTCGTTGTTCGTGATCTGGTCGGTCACGACGTTCGCGCTGGAGTTGCCGTCCGGGCTGTGGGCGGACGTGTTCTCGCGGCGGTTGCTGCTGGTGGCCTCTCCCCTGCTGGCGGGTGCGGGTTTCGGGCTGTGGGCGTTCTTTCCTTCGTATCCGGTGTTCGCGGCGGGGTTCGTGTTGTGGGGCGCGGGTTCGGCTCTGCGTTCGGGGACGATGCAGGCGCTGGTGTACGAGGAGCTGGAGCGGGTGGGGGCGCCGGGCGCGTACGCGCGGTTGATGGGGCGTTCTGAGGCGGTGTCGCTGCTGGCCGTGGTCGCGGCGTCGGCGGTGGCGGCGCCGGTGCTGGCGGCGTGGGGGTTCCGGGCGCTGGGTGCGGCGAGTGTGGCGGCTTGCGTGGGGTGTGCGGTGGCGGGGTGGTTCCTGCCGGAGTCCAGGGGCGGTGGTGAGGGGGCGGAGCCGTCGCTGGGGTCGGTGGTGCGTCAGGGGTGGGCGCAGGTGCGGGGTGAGCCGGCGGTGCGGCGGGCGCTGGTGCTGGTGGTGGTGCTGGAGGGTGTGACGGCGCTGGATGAGTACGTGCCGCTGCTGGTGGCGTCGACGGGGGTGGCGGTTTCGGCGGTGCCGTTGCTGGTGCTGGTGGTGACGGTCGGTGACGCGGTGGGCGGCTGGTCGGCGGGGCGGGGGGTGCGGTGGCTGGCGCCGGTGCTGGGGGCGGGTGCGGTGTGCCTGGCGGTGGGGTGCTGGGGTGGCCGGCCGGGTGGGCTGGTGCTGGTGGCGGCGGCGTTCGGGGTGTTCCGGTGGGCGATGGCGGCGGCGGACGCGCGGTTGCAGGAGCGGGTGGGTGACGGGGCGCGGGCGACGGTGACGTCGGTGGCGGGTTTCGGGGCGGAGGTGGTGGCGGTTCTGGTGTACGCGGGGTACGCGCTGGGGTCGCGGTGGGCCGGGGCCGGGGTGCTGATGGGTGCGGCCGCGGTGCCGTATGCGGTGGTGGCGGTAGTGCTGGGGTTGGCGGCGCGGCGGGGCCGTGTACATCCGGAGGCGTAGGCGGCGGGTGGTCGGTACGCGAAAGGCGCATTGCGGTTGAACGCTCTCGCCGGATTCGCGGGGGGCAGGTGCGGGCCGAGGATCGTGGGGTCGTTGCGGATCGATTCTTGGGGTGCTGATGGGTGCGGGGTCGTTGGATCTGGCGCGGCTGCAGTTCGCGTTGACGGCCGGTACGCATTTCCTGTTCGTGGCGCTGACGCTGGGGTTGGCGACGCTGGTGGCGTTGACGCAGACGCGGGCGACGGTGTCGGGCAGTGCGGTGCATGCGCGGATGGTGCGTTTCTGGGGGCAGCTGTACGTCATCAACTATGCGGTGGGGATCGTCACCGGGTTGGTGATGGAGTTCCAGTTCGGGTTGAACTGGTCGGGGCTGTCGCGGGTGACGGGGAGCGTGTTCGGGGCGCCGCTGGCGCTGGAGACGATCGTGGCGTTCTTCGTGGAGTCGACGTTCCTGGGGTTGTGGATCTTCGGGTGGGATCGGCTGAACCGGTGGGTGCACCTGTCGCTGATCTGGGTGGTGACGTTGACGGCGTACCTGTCGGCGTACTTCGTGCTGGTGGCGAACGGGTGGCTGCAGCGTCCGGTGGGCTACGTGATGGTGGATGGTGTGGCGCGCCTGGACGACGCGGGGGCGCTGCTGGCGAATCCGACGGCGGTGCTGGCGTTCTTCCACGTGCTGTTCGGCGGGCTGCTGACGGCGGGGTTCTTCATGGCGGGGGTGAGCGGGTTCCATCTGCTGCGGCGGACGGCGGAGGTGGAGTTCTTCCGCCGGTCGATGCGGATCGGGCTGCTGACGGTGATGGTGTCGGTGATGCCGGTGGTGGTGTTCGGGGGGACGCAGTTCAGTTACGCGCAGCCGACGAAGCTGGGCGGTCGCAAGGCGGCGGCCGCGGTGGCGGACTTCACGGCGCGGTTCGGTCCGGACGACTACCGGCCGCCGGTGCTGTCGGGGGTCGGCGAGGCGCTGATGATGGCGATGTGGATGCTGATGCTGCTGATCGCGGTGGTGGCGTTGGTGAAGTTCCCGTTCGGGCGGTGGCTGGTGCGGGGGCGGGTGTTCCACGTGCTGATGATCGCGGCGGTGCCGCTGCCGTACGTGGCGATGATCGCGGGGTGGGTGTTCCGCGAGGTGGGGCGGCAGCCGTGGATGGTGTACGGGGTGCTGAAGACGCGGGACGCGGTGTCGCCGGGTGTGGGGTCGGCGTCGGTCGCGGTGTCGTTCGCGGTGTTCTCGGTGCTGTTCGCGGGTTTGTTCGGGGTGAACGCGTGGCTGCTGGCGCGGTTCGCGCGGCGGGGGCCGGAGGGGGCGGGGCTGGGTGCCTCTCCCCCGGTCGAGCCGGTCGCGCCGGCGATGAGCCCGACGTTCTGACAGGAGCCTGGTGATGGATTCTCTCGCGGTGGTGTTGCTGGCGGTGTTCTCGGCCGGGTACCTGGTGCTGGCGGGTGCCGATGTCGGGGTGGGGATGCTGCTGCCGTGGCTGGGGCGGGACGAGCGGGAGCGGCGGTTGGTGATCGCGTCGTTCGCGCCGTTCTTCCTGGGCAACGAGGTGTGGCTGGTGGCGGCGGCGGGTCTGGTGGCGGGCGCGTTTCCGGGGCTGGAGCACGGGTTGGTGGCGGAGTTGTATCCGCTGTTCTCGGTGCTGCTGGTCGGCTGGGTCGTGCGGGACATGGGGTTGTGGCTGCGGGGCCGGGTGGACGCGGCGGCGTGGCGCGGCCTGTGGGACGGTGCGGTCGTGGCGGGGAGTTGGGCGCTGGCGCTGGCGTGGGGGTCGGTGCTGGGGTCGGTGCTGGCCGGTGGCGGGCTGGGTGTGGGGAGCGTGCAGGGGTTGCCGTTGGCGGCGCTGTTCGCCTGGCACGGTGCGGGGTTCGCGCGGTGGCGGCTGCCGGCGGGGCTGGCGGAGCGGGCGGGGCGGGTCCCGGCGCGGTACGGGTTGTCGGCGCTGGTGATGGCGGGGGCGCCGGTGGTGGCCGGGGTGCAGGTGGAGTGGTCGGAGGTCGTGGCCGAGGGTGCGGGGCTGACGATGACGGCGGTGGTGACGGTGGTGGTGCTGCCGCTGCTGGTGGCGTCGCAGGCGCTGGTGTGGTGGACGTTCCGGGGGCGGGTTCAGTCGCCCTCGTACCTGTAGGCGGCCGTGGTGAAGGGTGTGGAGCGGCGTCTGCTGCGGTCGGTTCCTCGGCGGGCGGTGGTGCTGCTGGGGGTGCTGGCGGCGGGGCAGGGCGTCCTGCTGGTGGTGCAGGCGGAGCTGCTGGTGCGGGCGGTGGCGGGGCTGGACGCGGGGCCGCTGCCGTGGTTGGCGGGGGCGGTGGCCGGGCGGGCGGTGCTGGCGTGGGCGTCGGCGCTGGTGGCGGGCCGGGCGGCGGCGCGGGTGAAGCGCGGTCTGCGGGGGGCGCTGCTGGGGCGGGCGGCGGACGGTGCGGGGGCGCGGGTGACGCTGCTGACCCGGGGCTTGGACGCGGTCGATCCGTTCTTCACCGGTTATGTGCCGCAGCTGGTGGCGGCGTGCGCGGTGCCGGTGGTGGTGCTGGTGCGGTTGGCGGCGGCGGACTGGGCGTCGGCGCTGGTGGTGGCGGTGACGGTTCCGCTGGTGCCGGTGTTCGGTGCGCTGGTGGGGATGCGGACGGCGGCGCTGACGGGGCGGCAGTGGGGGCTGCTGCACCGGCTGGGCGGGCATTTCCGGGACGTGGTGGCGGGGCTGGGGACGTTGCGGGCGTTCGGTCGGACCGGTCATCAGTCGGTGGTGGTGCGGGAGCTGGCGGGCGAGCATCGGCGGGCGAGCGTGCGGGCGCTGCGGGTGGCGTTCCTGTCGTCGCTGGTGCTGGAGCTGGTGTGCGCGTTGTCGGTGGCGCTGGTGGCGGTTCCGGTGGGGTTGCGGCTGCTGGGCGGGGAGATGGCGCTGGCGACGGGTCTGCTGGTGCTGGTGCTGACGCCGGAGGTGTATCTGCCGTTGCGGGCGCTGGGGCAGCGTTTCCACGCGAGTGCGGAGGGGGTCGCGGCGGCGCGGGAGGCGTTCGCGGTGCTGGACGCGGCGGGGGGTGTGCGGCGCGGTGGCGGGGCGGTGCCGGGCGGGCGGGCGCCGGAGATCGTGCTGGAGGAGGTGACCGTCCGGTATCCGGGGGCGGGCGGGGCGGCGCTGGATCGGGTGTCGCTGCGGGTGGGGGCGGGTGAGCGGGTGGCGGTGACGGGGCCGTCGGGGGCGGGCAAGTCGACGCTGCTGCTGGTGCTGGCCGGGCTGGTGTCCCCCGACTCGGGTCGGGTGCTGGTGGACGGGGTGGATCTGGCGGAGTTGGACGTGGAGGCGTGGCGGGCGTGTGTGGGGTGGGTGCCGCAGCGTCCGCATCTGTTCGCGGCGTCGGTGGCCGACAACATCCGGTTGGGTGATCCGGGGGCCGGGATGGGGCGGGTAGAGGAGGCGGCGCGGGCGGCGGCGGTGGATTTCGTCGGGGGTCTGCCGGAGGGGTTCGCGACGGTGCTGGGTGAGGGCGGTGCGGGGTTGTCGGCCGGGCAGCGGCAGCGGCTGGCGATCGCGCGGGCGTACTTGTCGGGGGGTCCGGTGATGCTGCTGGACGAGCCGACGGCGCGGCTGGATCTGCACAGTGAGCGGGTGCTGGTGGACGCGGCGGTGCGGTTGCTGGCGGGGCGGACGGCGGTGGTGGTGGCGCATCGTCCGGCGTTGCTGGGGGCGGTGGACCGGGTGGTGCGGTTGGAGCGCGGCCGGGTGTGCGGGGCATCAGGCGCGGGTGCCGGGGAGGCGGCGGCGTGAGGGGGGTGTGGGGCGCGGTGCGTCCGCACGCGGTGCGGCTGGTGGCCGCGGGTGCGGCGGGCGCGGCGGCGGAGCTGTGCGGGCTGGGGTTGATCGCGGCGGCGGCGTGGCTGATCGCGCGGGCGTCGCAGCGGCCGGAGCTGGCGGCGCTGTCGTTGGCGATCGCGGCGGTGCGGGGGTTCGCGCTGGCGAAGGGGTCGCTGCGGTATGTCGAGCGGCTCGCGGGGCATGACGCGGCGCTGCGGGCGCTGGCGGAGTTGCGGGGGCGGGTGTTCGACGCGTTGGCGGCGGCGCGTCCGGGGGCGCGGCGGGTGCGGGACGGTGAGGCGCTGACGCGGATGGTGTCGGATGTGGACGCCGTCCAGGACCTGCTGCTGCGGTGCGTGCTGCCGGCGGCGGCGTCGGTGGTGTGCGGGGCCGCGGGGGTGGCGGTGTGCGCGCTGGTGGATGTGCCGGCGGCGGTGGTGCTGGCCGTGGGTTTGCTGGTGGCGGGCGTGGTGGTGCCGGTGGCGGCGGCGGTGGCGGGGGGTCGTGCGGCGGCGCGGATGGCGGCCGGGCGCGAGGTGCTGGCGGTGCGGGCGCTGGACGTGCTGGAGGGTGCGCGGGATCTGGCGGTGTTCGGTGCGTCCGGCCGGTTCGCGGAGCGGGCGGAGGATGCGGCGCGGCGGCTGGAGCGGGCGGAGCGGTCGGCGGTGCGGGTGTCGGCGGCGGTGGCGGCGGCCGGTTTCGCGGTGCAGGGCGTGGCGGTCGCGGCGGTGGCGTGGGCGGGGCTGCGGGCGGGCGTGGACGAGGTGGGCGCGGCGGTGCTGGCGCTCACGGCGCTGGTGGCGGTGGAGTCGGTGCTGCCGCTGGCGGGTGCGGCGCAGCGGTTGCGGGAGGTGCTGCCGGCGGTGCGGCGGGTGGGGGCGGTGCTGGCCGCTCCCCCGGCGCCGCGCGCGGCGCGTGCGGCGGTGGTGCCGCGGGGGCCGTTGGAGGTGAAGCTTTTGGGCGTGCGGGTCGCCTACGGGGAGGGTGTGGCGCTGGACGGGGTGGATCTGCGGGTGGAGCGGGGGCGGCGGGTCGCGGTGGTGGGGGCGAGCGGCGCGGGCAAGAGCACTTTGCTGGCGGCGGTGGCCGGCGAGGTGCCGCTGGTGTCGGGTGCGGTGGTGCTGGGCGGGCGGGAGCTCGGCCGGTACGCGCCGGACGAGGTGCGGGGCGCGGTGCGGGGGCTGGCGCAGGACGCGCACGTGTTCGGCGCGACGGTGCGGGCGAACGTGCTGCTGGCGCGGCCGGACGCCGGTGAGGCGGAGTTGTGGGCGGCGGCGGAGCGCGCGCGGTTCGCCGAGGTGGTGCGGGCGCTGCCGGACGGGTGGGACACCGTGGTGGGGGCGGGCGGGCGGGGCCTGTCGGGCGGGCAGCGGCAGCGGCTGCTGCTGGCGCGGGCGCTGCTGGCCGACCCGCCGGTGCTGGTGCTGGACGAGCCGGCCGAGGGGCTGGACCCGGCGATGGCGGACGCGGTGGTGCGGGACCTGCTCGAGGCGCCCGGCGGCGGGACGCTGCTGCTGGTGACGCATCGGCTGGCGGCGCTGGGCGCGGCCGACGAGGTGGTGGTGATGGACCGGGGCCGGGTGGTGCAGCGGGGCCGGCATGAGGAGTTGGCGGCGGCGCCGGGCGCCTACCGCGATCTGTGGGAGGCCGAGCTGCTCGCCGACCGCGCGGTGGCGTGCTGACCCGCGGGCGGCCGGGGTCAGGGCGGCAGGGTCAGGGCGCCGGGGGCGGGTGTTCGGCCGGGTCGGTTCTGGCGCGGCGGAGGGCGCGTGCGAGCGCGGCGACGGCGTCGGGGATGGCCGAGGCGGGGACGGCCGCGTATCCGAGGACGAGGCCGGGCGGGTGGGGCCGCTGCGCGTGCCATGACAGCGGGTGGGCCTTGACGCCGAGTTCCAGTGCCGCCGCGGCGAGGTCGGCGTCGTGCAGGGCGCCGGGGGGCTCGCCGGGGAAGGTGATGGTCAGGTGCAGTCCGGCGGCGGCGCCGTGCACGGCCGCGGTGGGCAGGTGCGCGGCGATGGCCTCGATCATGGTGTCGCGGCGGCGGCGGTGGCGGCGCCGCAGCAGCCGCAGGGTCCGCTCCATCTCCCCCGAGTCCATGAGTTCGGCGAGGACGAGCTGCGGCAGCGCGGCGTTGCCGAGGTCGGCGAAGCGCTTCTCGGCGATGACGGCGTCCAGGTGGGAGGGCGGCGGGAGGAGCCATCCGATCCGCAGCGCGGGCGCGAGGAGTTTGGAGACGCTGCCGACGTAGAAGACGCGGTCGGTGAGCATGGAGCGCAGGGCGGGGACGGGCGGCCGGTCGTAGCGGTGCTCGGCGTCGTAGTCGTCCTCGATGACCAGGCCGCCGTCGGCGGCCCAGCGCATGAGGTCGCGGCGGCGGTCCGCGCCGAGCACGGCGCCGGTGGGGAACTGGTGGGCCGGGGTGAGCAGGGCGGCGGGGGCGCCGGTGGCGCGCAGGCGGTCGACGCGGATCCCGGCGGCGTCGACGGGGACGGGCGGGGTGCCGGTCCCCCAGTGCGCCAGGTGCTGGCGGACGCCGAGGGAGCCGGGGTCCTCGACGGCGATCCGGTCGATGCCCTCGCGGGTCAGGACGCGGGCGGCGAGGCCGAGGGCCTGGGTGGTGCCGGCCACGATGACGATGCCGTCGGGGTCGGCGCGGATGCCGCGGTTGCGGGCGAGCCAGGCGGCGACGGCGGTGCGCAGCGCGGGGGCGCCGCGGGGGTCGCCGTAGCCGAGGGCGGTGGCGGGCAGGTCGCGCAGGACGGTGCGTTCGGCGCGGTGCCAGGCCGCGCGGGGGAACGCGGCGAGGTCCGGCAGGCCGGGTGACAGGTCGGTGCGGGCGGGCAGGGCGCGCAGGACGTCGAACAGGTCGGGGCCCGGCCGTCTCGGGAAGGGCGTGCCCGCGGGCGTCCGCGGCGCGGAGGCCGCGGAGGCGGAGGGGGTGACCGCCGGTCCGGTCGGGGGGCGGGCGGCGAGGGGGGCCGCGACGACGACGGTGCCGGCGCGGCCGCGTCCGGCGACATGGCCCTCGTCGGCGAGGCGCTGGTAGGCCTCGGTGACCACGCCGCGGGAGACGCGCAGCTCGGCGGCCAGGACGCGGGTGGCGGGCAGGCGGGCCCCCACGGGCAGGCGGCCGTCGGCGACGGCGTCGCGCAGCCGCCCGGCGAGCCAGTCCGCCAGTCCGCCGGGCGGGGCGTCGGCGGTGTCGAGTTGCAGGAAGTCCGATCCCCCCGAGTCCGATCCCCGCGCGTCTCCCCCCGACCCCGGTCCCCGCGTTATGGACCGGTCGTGTTCGCCGCCTTTGGACCTGTGCATCAGGCCATTGTGCGGCCACGGTGGACGCATGGAAACCACCACGACGACCGGGTCAGGCCGGTATGTGCACGGGTACTCCGGCCGGGAGGCGCGGCGGCTCGGCGACCAGGCCGACGCCCTGGCGGCGCTGCTGCACGACGGGACCGCCTACCCGGCGGGCAGCCGGGTGCTGGAGGCCGGCTGCGGTGTCGGCGCGCAGACGGTGCACCTGGTGTCGCGCTCCCCCGGCGTCCGCCTGACCGCCGTGGACCTGTCGGGCGCCTCCCTGGACCAGGCCCGCGCCCGCGTCGCCGCGTCCTGCCCCGAGGCGGCGGTGGAGTGGCGGCGCGCCGACCTGCGGGACCTGCCGTTCCCCGACGCGGCGTTCGACCACGTGTTCGTGTGCTTCGTGCTGGAGCACCTGCCCGACCCGCGCGCGGCGCTGGCCGGGCTGCGGCGGGTGCTGCGGCCCGGCGGGACCCTCACCGCGATCGAGGGCGACCACGGGTCGGCGTTCTTCCACCCCGACAGCGCCCATGCCCGCGCCGCGATCGCCCACCAGGTCGTCCTGCAGGCCGCGGCGGGCGGCGACGCCCTGCTCGGCCGCCGGCTGGGGCCGCTGCTGGCCGAGGCCGGGTACGCGCGGGTCGGCGTCGTGCCGCGCACCGTCTACGCCGACGGGGCCCGGCCCGACCTGGCGCGCGCCTTCACCCGCGACACCTTCACCGCGATGGTCGAGTCCGTCCGCGACGAGGCCGTCGCGGCGGGGCTGGCCACCCCGGCCGACTTCGACCGCGGGGTCGCCGACCTGCACCGCGCCGCGGGCCCCGGCGGCACGTTCCACTACACGTTCTTCAAGGCCACCGCCGTCAACCCGCAGTGACCGTCCCGGCCCCGCCGGGCGGACCGCCCGCGGGGCCGGTGGGGGGCTCGGTCCTCGGCACGAGCCCCCCACCGGGGTCCTGGCCGCCCCCGCCCGCGGCCGCCGCGCCTCGCGCGGCCCTCCCCGCCGCGGGCCGGCCGCCGCTCAGTTCCTCTCCGTGCGCCCGCGGGGATAGCGTCGGGTGCGCCGGTAGCCCACCAGCTCGCCCTCCGCGTCGACCTCGGTGTCGTAGACCGCGAGGATGTCGGCGGAGTCGGGGATGCGGTGCGTCTCCACGACCTCCACCGTGACGCGCCAGCCCTCCTCGGTGCGCTCCATCCCCACGACGCTCTCGGCGCTGCGGCCGGTCATCGCGGTGACGTGCTCCACCGCCATCCGGGCCGCCTTGGACGCGGACAACATCACCGGCCTCCCTAACCGCCCGGCTGGTAGCCGCGGGCGCGGCCCTCGTTCAACCGGTGGATCAGCTCTTCCTCGCGCGCGGCGGCCTCCTCCTCGGTGATCTCGCCGGCCGCGGACTCGTCGGCGACCTGCTGCATCTCCGCGGCGATCCGCCCCGGGTCGTACAGCTGCGCCTCGGCCTGCTCGGTCAGGGTCTCGGCCAGCCACATCACGCCCTTCACGGGCGCCAGCGGCAGCGTGACCAGACCGGTGAAGAATCCCATCGTCCTTTACGCCTCCGGAACGAAGTCGTAGGGCGGCAGCGGCCCGATCAGCCGCAGCCGGATGCGGTCGCCGTGGGTCTGCCCCAGCTTCTCCACGGCCTCCTCGAACGCGGCGCGGCGGTCGGCGCGGACCAGGAACGAGGCGTCCAGGACGTCCTCCTCCCGCGCCGGGGTCTTGCGCGAGAACGCCTCCGCCGCCGAGGTGGCGCCGTCCAGCAGGACCTGCTCGTCGTTCTCGCGGAGCCGCTGCATCGACTGCGCGATCAGCTCGCCGAGCCGGACCCGGTCGTAGTAGACCGCGTCGGCGGCGTCGGCCGGCACCTCCCGCAGGCGCTGCGACAGCTCGGCGACCTCCGGGTCGTTCTGCATGATCTCCCGGAGCACGGCGTCCTCGACGTAGGTGGCCTTCAGGCGCAGCTCGACGCGGCCCTCCAGCTGGTCCAGGACCTGCCCGAGGCGCTCGGAGTTGTCGGCCAGCAGCTCCTTCTCGACCGCGCCGCGGTCGGCCAGCGCCGCCCCGAACCGGAACGGCAGCACCACGGTCCCGGCGTCGACCAGGGCGTTCAGCACCCGCTGGTGCGCCACCAGGTCGGCGCGCTCGCCCAGCGGCCGGTCGGCCGGCAGGTCGCTGACGAGCGCGGCGCACACGCCGCCGTCCTCGACCAGCGACACCGGCCGGTCGTCCAGCCCGGCCAGGTCGGGCGGCAGCGCCGCGCCCGACCGGGTCACCCCGTACACGTACTGCGGGATGCGGTCCCCGGCCTCGGAGCCGCCAGGGGCTTGCGGCGTGCTCATTCTTCCTCGTCCTCCTTCTTGCGCGATGAACGGCGCCGCGCGGGCTCCTTGTCCTCGGAGTCGTCGGAGTCGCCGCCAAAGGTCTCCTTCAGCCGCTCCTGCGCCCCTTCCAGCGCGCCGCGGGTCTTCTTCTTGGCGCCCGACTCCTGCATGCCGCCGACGAACTCCGGCAGGCCCTGCGAGGTGCCGTCGTGGGCGATGTCCAGGCGGTTCACCGCCTCGGCGAACCGCAGATAGGTGTCGACGCTGGCGACGACGATCCGGACGTCGATCGTGAGGATCTCGATTCCGACCAGCGAGACCCGCGCATACAAGTCGATGACCAGACCCTTCTCCAGGATCAGGTCGACGACGTCGGCAAGGCCGCTGCCGGAGCCGCCGCGCTGCACGACATTGCTGCCCGAAGTCTGCTGGGCGACCGGCCCAGTCATGTGATCGCTCCTTCTCGGGTGTCACCCGTTAGGGGGTTGAGCATGCACCCCGATGTACCCGCCTCGGCCTCGCTAAACGGACAATTTGGTTCCGGTCATCGGTTGGTCAAGGCCACGGCGGGCGCCGAAACGACGGCCGGGTCCCCTCCGGGGCGCGCGAAAGCCCTCGCGGAAGGGTCTTCCGCGAGGGCTTTCGCGTCTTCGGGCGGCCTACCGGCCGGCGGCCGGTCAGCGTTTGCGGGCGGTGATGCGCCCCACGACGATTCCGGCGACGGCGGCCCCGGCCACCGGCACCGCGCGCAGGAACCGGCCGAGCGTGACGAGCTTGGCCAGCCCCGCCACGCGGCCGGGCAGCGCCCCCACCTGGCCGCCGGCCCGCGCGACACCCGTCCCGGCGGTCTTCGCCGCGCCCTGCGCGGTGCCCTTCGCACCCTGCGCGGCGCCCTTGGCGCCGCTCTTCGCGCCCTGTGCAGTGCCCTTGGCTCCCTGTGCGGTGCCCTTGGCGCCGTTCTTCGCGCTGTCCTTCGCGCCCTGGGCGGTGCCCTTGGCTCCCGTGGCGGCGGCCTCGGCCGTGCCCGCCGCCCTGCCGACGTTCTTGCTCACTGGTCCGGACCCGTCGCCCGAAACCGAGGGGGTGTCCATCTTCCGTCCTTCCATCAGGGGGAATCTCCTTTGCGCGCCGGAGTGCGACCGGCGCGCGGCGCCCGCCGCACCTCACCGGCGCGGAAACGGGCATTCGGCCTGTACGCGGCGTACCCCACCGGGGCACCGCAAACATTGCCGGTCACCCGGCGGGCGCCCGCCGCCGGGGGGCGCGGACCCCGGGCTCCGGCGATTGGAACCGCCGGTCCGGGTATGCGTAGGCCATGCCACCCGACGAGCCGGCGGGCGCGCCCGCCCCGCCGCCGCGCCCCGGCCCCGCCCGGCGCGCGGCCGAGCCCCG
>NZ_JBEUPD010000057.1:0-35727 GCF_040492135.1 Actinomadura sp. NPDC000600 | reverse complement strand
CGGGGACCGGCGGCCCGCCGCTGCTCCCGTTCGCCGTCGCGGCCGCCGCAGCGCTCGCCGGGGCGCTCGCGGCCACCCGCACCGGGGCGCGCGGGGCCGTCCGCGCCGGCTACCTCCTCATGATCGTCGCCGTGCCGCTCGGCCTCGCGGGCGGCACCCCAGGCCGCTGGGCCCTGCTCGCCCCCCTCGTCCCCCTCGGCGCCGGCGCGGGGCTCGCCCTCGCCGCCTCGCTGCGGGACGCGAAGGCGGGCGCCGCGCTGTTCGGGCTGTCGCTGTGCTTCCCCGCGGTGCTGGCCGGGCAGCTGCTCGCCCTGTCGGCGCAGGCGGCGCGGTTGCAGCGGACGCGCCCCGTCACGGAGGCCCAGCAGATGCACGCGCTGCTGGAGGGCTACCGCGTCTGGCTGGTCATCGCCCTGGCGGCCGCCGTGCTGCTCGCCGGCGCCACCGCCCGCCTGTGCGCCGGACGCGCCGGGCGGCCGTGCGCCCGCGCCGCGCGGCACCCCGGGAATGCCGCCGCGGACCCGAGAGCCGGGTAGTATTCGCGCGCTCAACGAATCCGAAATCCTCGAGGAGAAAAACCCGTGTCCGAGCGCACTCTTGTCCTGGTCAAGCCCGACGGCGTTCGCCGCGGCGTCGTCGGCGAGGTCATCTCCCGGATCGAGCGCAAGGGCCTGACGCTCGTCGCGCTGGAACTGCGGACCCTCGCCCGCGAGACCGCCGAGGCGCACTACGAGGAGCACGCCGGCAAGCCGTTCTTCGGCGAGCTGGTCGAGTTCATCACCGGCGGCCCGCTCGTCGCCATGGTCGTGGAGGGCCCGCGCGCCATCGAGGCGTTCCGCGCCCTCGCCGGCGCCACCGACCCGGTCAGCGCCACCCCCGGCACCATCCGCGGCGACTTCGCCCTGGAGATCGGCGAGAACATCGTCCACGGCTCCGACTCCACCTACTCCGCCGAGCGCGAGATCAAGCTCTTCTTCCCCGAGCTGTAACTGTGTTTGCCCAGGGGGGCGACCCCCTGGAACCCCCGTTGCGAGCCGGGCGATCCTCACGCCACGGCTGAGGTCTTCGTGCCCGTGCGGGTTTGTTGCGTGGCGCTGCGGTCGCCCGGCTCGGCGGGTCGTGCGGCCTCCAGGCGCCTAGAGCGCCTTCCAGCCGCCCAACCCGCGCCCCGCTCAGGCCCACTCCAAGAGCGTGAAGGGGGTGGCACATCCAAAAGCGTTGGACGTGCACGGTTCACACCCTCTTGGACTGGGTGCTCAGCCGGGGCGCGGGCAGGCGCGTGGAGCGAGCGCAGCGAGCGCAACGCGCATGCCCGCCGACGCAGGCGACCGCAGCGACGCCACGCAGCCCGTCACAGGCACAGCGACCGCAACAGCGGCGTGAGGATCGCCTGCGTCGTGACGGGGGTTCCAGGGGGTCGCCCCCCTGGGAAGACACAGTGCGGGCAGGTGCGTGGAGCGAGCGCGGCGAGCGCAACGCGCATGCTCGCCTGCGTCGTGACGGGGGTTCCAGGGGGTCGCCCCCCTGGGAAAACACAGGCTTTACATTCCAGGGGCGGTTCGGGGGGCGGTAACGGGGAGTCTGGCGGGTCGGGGTGCTCATCATGAGGCGGTAGATCCTCGTTCGAGGGTTGGGCTTTTTCGCGGGGGTGCGGGCGGGGGCGTGGCGCCGATTCGTTCGTGTCGGGCGCGGGGGCTGTGTTCGGGCGGCGGCGACCCCTAAGATCCTCGTTTACCCGATGGCGTCGGGTGTCCGCGGGTGCCGTGCGCACTCCGGTCGACCGTGCCGCGGGGCTGCCGGAGATCAGTCCGCCGGGTTCTCTTTATGGAAAACCGGGCTGGTCAGGACGCGTTTTTTTCGCGACGCGCGGCGCGGGGGTGACTGCCCGCGGAGGTGCGCGCACGTTACGATGGACGCGCCGCTATACACGCCCGTCAATCATGAAGGGCTCCCTTTCTTCATGGGTAACAAGCTGTCGTTTCTTGGCCGTGACATGGCGGTCGATCTTGGTACCGCCAACACCCTGGTGTACGTGCGCGGGCGTGGCATCGTCCTGAACGAACCCTCCGTGGTCGCGATCAATACCAATACCGGGAAGATCGTCGCGGTGGGCATCGAGGCGAAGCGGATGATCGGCCGCACACCGGGCAACATCGTCGCGGTCCGTCCGCTGAAGGACGGCGTCATCGCCGACTTCGACGTCACCGAACGGATGCTGCGCTACTTCATCCAGAAGGTGCACAAGCGCCGGCACTTCGCCAAGCCGCGGATCGTCGTGGCCGTGCCGAGCGGGATCACCGGGGTGGAGCAGCGCGCGGTGAAGGAGGCCGGCTACCAGGCCGGAGCCCGCCGCGTCTACATCATCGAGGAGCCCATGGCCGCCGCGATCGGCGCCGGGCTGCCCGTCTACGAGCCCACCGGCAACATGGTCGTCGACATCGGCGGCGGCACCACCGAGGTGGCGATCATCTCGCTCGGCGGGATCGTCACCAGCCAGTCGGTGCGCGTCGGCGGCGACGAGCTCGACCAGGCCGTGATCTCTTTCTCCAAGAAGGAGTACTCCCTGATGCTCGGGGAACGCACCGCGGAGGAGATCAAGATGGCGATCGGGTCGGCCTATCCCGGCGGCGACGAGGAGCCGCACGCCGAGATCCGGGGCCGCGACCTCGTCAGCGGGCTGCCGAAGACCGTCGTGATCTCCGCCGAGGAGGTCAGGCGGGCGATCGAGGAGCCGGTCAACGCCGTGGTGGACGCGGTGAAGACGACCCTCGACAAGTGCCCGCCCGAACTGTCCGGCGACATCATGGACCGCGGGATCGCGCTCACCGGCGGCGGCGCGCTGCTGAAGAACCTCGACGAGCGGCTCCGTGAGGAGACCGGGATGCCCATCCACCTGGTGGACAACCCGCTCGACTCGGTGGTGCTCGGCACGGGCAAGTGCGTCGAGGACTTCGAGTCGCTCCGGCAGGTCCTCGTGCCGGAGCCGCGGCACTGATTCGGACGTGGCCCGCCAGGGGGCGTGAGGGGTCGTCCCTCCGGCGGGCTGATTCGGACATGGTCCGCCGAGGGGGACGCGGGGGCGTCCTGCCTCGCGAGGCACCGGGCTCCCGGCGGACCAGGGAACGGGAGGTCGGTGCGTGAAGGACACCCGTCGCACCCGCGTGGTCCTCGGCGCGCTGCTGGTCGTGGCGCTCGCGATGATCACCATCGACTACCGCGGTGGGCAGGACTCGCCGCTGCACGGCCTGCGCGGCCTCGGCGCGACGGTGTTCGGCCCGGTGGAGCGGGCGTCGGCGTCGGTCGTGCGGCCGGTGGGCAACACCTTCGACGCGATCACCGACGCGCCGGGCGAGCGGCGCCGCGCCGACCGGCTGGCGCGGCAGAACCAGCGGCTCCGCGAGCAGCTGCGCTCCAGCCGCCTCGACCAGGACCGCTCCGAGCAGCTCCGCAGGCTCCTCGGCACCGCCGGGATGGGCGGCTACCGGATCCACGCCGCGCAGGTGATCTCCGCCGGGCAGGGCTTCGAGGACACCGTCACCATCGACGTCGGCAGCCGCAGCGGCATCAAGCCCGACATGACCGTGATGAGCGCCGAAGGCCTCGTCGGCCGCATCACCCGCGTCGGGCCCGCGACCTCCACGGTGCTCCTCGCCACCGACCAGACCTCCTCCATCGGCTCCCGCCTGGAGGACTCCAAGGAGATCGGGATCACCCAGGGCCGCGGCCGCCGCGGCCTCGGCCGGGGCGGCGCCACGCCGCTGCGGTTCCAGCTGCTGGACGCCGCCGCGCCGATCCGGGTCGGCCAGCGGATCGTCACGCTCGGATCGCAGGGCCAGAAGCCGTACGTCCCCGGCGTCCCGATCGGCGTCGTCGAGCGGATCGAGAAGTCCACCAGCGGGCTGACCCGCACCGCCTACGTCCGCCCGTTCGTCCGGTTCACCAGCCTCGACGTCGTCGCCGTCGTGGTCGCCCCGCCGAAGACCGACCCGCGGGACGCCGTCCTGCCGCCCAAGCCCCCGCCGCCGCCGTCCCGCACCCCGACCGCGACCCCCTCGGCGAGCAAGAGCCCAAAGACCAAGCCGCGCCACTCGAAGAGCCCGTCCACGAATCCGACCCGGGGGGACTGACGTGCTGAACCCGCCCGAGGCGTCGCCGGCCGGCCGCGCCGCGGTGACCGCCGTGGTGATCGTCGTGACGCTGATCCTGCAGGTGTCGGTGGCGAACCGGCTCCCGCTGCCCGGCGGCGTCCAGCCCGACCTGGTGCTGCTGGCCGTGGTGGCGCTCGCGCTCGTCGCCGGCTCCACCACCGGGATGGTGGCCGGCTTCCTCGCGGGCCTCGCCGCCGACATCATCCCGCCCGCCGACCACACCCTCGGCCGGTACGCGCTCGTCTACTGCCTCATCGGGTACCTGTGCGGCGCCGCGTCCGCCGAGATGGACCGCCAGTCCGCCGTGCCGTTCCTCGCCGTCGCCGCCGGCGCGCTCGCCGGGACCGTGCTGTACGCGGGCACCGGCATGATCCTCGGCGACCCGCGCGCCGAGTGGGGCACCGTGTCCAGCATGGTGCCGCTGCAGGTGCTCTACGACGTCATCGCGAGCCCGTTCGTCGTGTGGGCGGTGCTGCGCGCCACCCGCCGGTACGAACGCGGGGAACGCGTCCGGGGCGACCGCCTCGCGGTGCCCGCCGCCCGCTACCGCGCGATGTCGGGGCGGAGCGGGAACCTGTGAACCCGAGGACCCACTTCCGCCTCGTCGTCCTGTACGTGCTCGTCGGCGCGCTGCTGCTCGTCCTGATCGGACGCATGTGGGCGCTCCAGGTCCTGGAGGGCGAGCACTACAAGGCGATCGCCGCCCAGAACCGCACCCGTGACATCGTCGTCCCGGCGACCCGCGGCATGATCCTGGACGACCGCGGCCGGCCCCTCGTGCGCAACCGCAGCGCGCTCGTCGTGTCGGTCGACCGGACGACCCTGTCGCGGCAGAAGGACGGCGGCAGGACCGTCCTGCAGCGGCTCGCCGACGTGCTCGGCGTGAGCCACGACGAGATCACCAAGCGGATCCGGCTGTGCGGGCCCGGGATCAAGCGGCCGTGCTGGCCCGGCTCCCCGTACCAGCCGATCCCCGTCGAGGACCACGTCGACCCCAAGCGCGCCCTGCAGATCATGGAGCGGCAGGAGGACTTCCCCGGGGTCACCGCGCAGGTCCAGGCCGTCCGCGACTACCCCCAGCCGGAGGGCGCGCGGCCCGCGCAGATGCTCGGCTACCTCCAGCCGGTCACGCAAGAGGAGCTCGACAAGCGCAAGGGCCTCAAGGTCACCGGCTACAGCGGCGTCGACCTGGTCGGGCGCGACGGCCTGGAGGCGCAGTACGACTCGCTGCTGAGCGGCGAGCCCGGGTTCCGCAAGGTGCTGGTCGACAGCCAGGGCCGCGTCACCGGCACCGCCGAGGAGCAGCCTCCGATCGCCGGCAGCAACCTCGTCACCAGCATCGACGCCGGTGTGCAGGGCGCCGCGGAGGACGCCCTCAAGCACGCGATCGACGGCGCCCGCAAGCAGGGCCGCCCCGCCGACGCCGGCGCCGCGGTCGTGATGGACGTGCGCACCGGCCGGATGGTCGCGATGGCGAGCTACCCGACCTACGACCCGGGCATCTGGACCGGCGGGATCTCCCAGGACGAGTACGACGCGCTGCTCGGCAAGAAGCAGGGCGAGCCGCTGATCTCCCGGGTCACCCAGGGGCAGTTCGCGCCCGGCTCCACCTTCAAGATCTCCTCGGTGTCCGCAGCGGTGGAGGACGGCAACAGCCTGACCGGCACCTACGACTGCCCCGGCTCGCTGAACGTCGGCAACCGCGCCTTCCGCAACTTCGAGGGCGAGGAGCTCGGGGCGATGTCGCTGCACACGGCGCTCGTCAAGTCCTGCGACACGATCTTCTACCGGTTCGCCTACCAGGAGTGGCAGCGCGACGGCGGGATGAAGCCGAAGAAGAACCCCTCCGACCCGATGGTGAAGATGGCCCGCAACTTCGGGTTCGGGTCGCGCACCGGCATCGACCTGCCCAGCGAGAGCGAGGGCCGCATCCCCGACCGGGGGTGGAAGAAGAACTTCTGGAACATCACCAAGGCCGCCAACTGCAAGGGCGCCAAGGAGGGCTACCCGGAGGTCGCCAAGACCGACCCGGCCCGCGCCGCCTACCTGAAGGCGGTCGCGACGGAGAACTGCACCGAGGGCTACGTGTGGCGGCCCGGCGACGCGGCGAACTTCTCGGTCGGGCAGGGCGACGTCCTGGTGACGCCGCTCCAGCTCGTCCGCGCCTACGCGGCCGTCGCCAACGGCGGCAAGCTGATGACGCCGCGGCTCGGCGTCGCGGTCGTGCGGCCCGACGGCACGGTCGTCCGCAGGATCGACGCGCCGCCGCCGCGGAAGCTGCCGGTCGACGGGAAGGTGCTCAAGTACATCCGGGCCGCCCTCGGGGACGTGACCAAGAGCGGCACCGCGTCCGGGGCGTTCTCCGGTTTCGACTTCAAGCGCGTCGACGTCGGCGGCAAGACCGGCACCGCGGAGGTCTACGGCAAGCAGGACACGTCCTGGTTCGCCTCGTTCGGGCCCGTGGACAAGCCGCGCTTCGCGGTGGTCGCGATGGTCTCCCAGGGCGGGCAGGGCGCGCAGACGTCCGCGCCGGCGGTCCGGGAGATCTGGGAGGCCATGTACGGGACGAAGGACCGCAAGCCCATCCTCCAGGACGGCAAGCTCCCGTCGGAGCTGCCGCGGATGCCCGCCGAGGGGACGGCCCCATGATCACAGGCTCCGGGGTCGGCAGCGTCGACGCCTACGCCGCGCACCGGTCGTGGACCAGCCGCGTCGCCGAACTGCGCCGCCTCGACCTGCCGATGCTGCTGGCCGTGCTGGCGCTGTCGGTGGTGGGCGCGCTCCTGGTCCGCTCGGCCACCTTCCACCTGCTGACCGAGCAGGGCAAGGACCCGGAGGGCTTCCTCAAGCGGCACATCCTCAACCTCATCATCGGGTTCCTGCTCGGCGGCCTGGTCACCGTGCTGGACTACCGGCTCCTGCGCGCCTACGTCCCCATCCTGTACGGGCTGGCGTGCGTGGGGCTGCTGGCCGTGCTGACCCCGCTCGGCTCGACGATCAACGGCTCGCACTCGTGGATCGTGCTCGGCGGCGGGTTCCAGGTGCAGCCGTCGGAGTTCGCGAAGGTCGGGCTCGTGGTGCTGCTGGCGATGATCCTCGGCGAGCCGCGGGACGGGGAGATCGGCCCCGGCCGGCGGGACGTGCTGCTCGCGCTCGTGCTCGCCGGGGTGCCCGGCGTCCTGATCATGCTGCAGCCCGACCTCGGCACCACGCTGGTGTTCATCGCGGTCGTGCTCGGCATGCTGGCGATCTCCGGCGCCCAGAAGCGCTGGCTCGTCGGGCTGGTCGGCGGGGGCGTCGCCGCGGGCGCCGCCGTGTACTTCTTCGGGCTGCTGAAGGCCTACCAGATCGCCCGGTTCACCGCCTTCCTGAACCCCGAGGCCGATCCGCGCGGCGCCGGCTACAACGCCCAGCAGGCCCGCATCGCGATCGGGTCGGGCGGGGCGTTCGGCAAGGGCCTGTTCAACGGCGAGCAGACCGGCGGCCACTTCGTCCCCGAGCAGCAGACCGACTTCATCTTCACGGTGGCGGGGGAGGAGCTCGGCTTCGTCGGCGCCGCCGTGATCATCGCGCTGCTCGGCGTGGTGCTGTGGCGCGGCCTGCGCATCGCCACCCAGGCCGCCGACCTGTTCGGCACGCTCGTCGCCACCGGGGTCGTGTGCTGGCTGGGGTTCCAGACGTTCGAGAACGTCGGGATGACGATCGGCATCATGCCGATCACCGGGCTGCCGCTGCCGTTCGTGTCCTACGGCGGGTCCGCGACGTTCGCCAACATGATCGCGTTCGGGCTGCTGCAGGCCGTGCACGTGCGCCGCCGCCCGTTCGATTAGCGACCGGCGACCGCGTAGGCTGGACGTTCTTCCCCACGTCCCCTGCACGGAGGGTTCCGTCATGCCGGTCGAGTCGCTCTTCCCGCGCCTGGAGCCGCTGCTCCCGAGCGTGCAGAAGCCGATTCAGTACGTTGGCGGTGAGCTGAACTCCCAGCTCAAGGACTGGGACGAGACCACGGTCCGGTGGGCGCTGATGTATCCCGACGCCTACGAGGTGGGGCTGCCGAACCAGGGCGTCCAGATCCTCTACGAGATCCTCAACGAGCGCGACGGCGTGCTCGCCGAGCGGACGTACTCGGTGTGGCCCGACATGGAGGCCGTCATGCGGGAGCACGGCATCCCGCAGTTCACCGTCGACGCGCACCGCCCGGTCGCCGCCTTCGACGTGTTCGGCGTGTCGTTCTCCACCGAGCTCGGCTACACCAACCTGCTGACGGCGCTCGACCTCGCGGGCATCCCGCTGGAGGCCGCCGACCGCACCGACGGCCACCCGATCGTGATCGCCGGCGGGCACGCCGCCTTCAACCCCGAGCCGATCGCCGACTTCGTCGACGCCGCCGTGCTCGGCGACGGCGAGGAGATCGCGCTCGCCATCACCGAGGTCGTCCGCGAGTGGAAGGCCGAGGGCGAGCCAGGCGGGCGGGACGAGCTGCTCATGCGCCTCGCCGCGTCCGGCGGCGTGTACGTCCCGCGCTTCTACGACGTGACCTACCTGCCCGACGGCCGCATCCAGCGGGTCGCGCCGAACCGTCCCGGCGTCCCGTGGCGGATCGAGAAGCACACCGTCATGGACCTCGACCAGTGGCCGTACCCGAAGAAGCCGCTGGTCCCGCTCGCCGAGACCGTGCACGAGCGGTTCAGCGTGGAGATCTTCCGCGGCTGCACCCGCGGCTGCCGGTTCTGCCAGGCCGGCATGATCACCCGTCCGGTGCGGGAGCGGTCGATCACCACGATCGGCGACATGGTGGAGCAGGGGCTCAAGGAGTCCGGCTTCCAGGAGGTCGGGCTGCTCAGCCTGTCCAGCGCCGACCACAGCGAGATCGGCGACGTCGCCAAGGGCCTCGCCGACCGCTACGAGGGCACCAACACCTCGCTGTCGCTGCCGTCCACGCGCGTGGACGCCTTCAACATCACGCTCGCCAACGAGTTCTCCCGCGGCGGCCGGCGCTCCGGCCTGACGTTCGCGCCGGAGGGCGGCTCCGAGCGGATGCGCAAGGTGATCAACAAGATGGTCTCCGAGGACGACCTGATCCGCACCGTCACCACCGCCTACGAGAACGGCTGGCGGCAGGTCAAGCTGTACTTCATGTGCGGCCTGCCCACCGAGGAGGACGAGGACGTCCTCGCCATCGCCGACATGGCCAAGCGGGTCATCAAGGCCGGACGGGACGCGACCGGCCGCAGGGACATCCGCTGCACCGTGTCCATCGGCGGTTTCGTGCCCAAGCCGCACACCCCGTTCCAGTGGGCCGCGCAGTGCGACCACGAGACCGTCGACCGCCGCCTGCGCGCCCTGAAGGACGCCCTGCGCGGCGACAAGGAGTACGGGCGCGCCATCGGCCTGCGCTACCACGACGGCCAGCCCTCGATCGTCGAGGGCATGCTGTCGCGCGGCGACCGGCGCGTCGGCAAGGTCATCCGCGCCGTCTGGGAGGACGGCGGCCGCTTCGACGGCTGGAGCGAGCACTTCTCCTACGAGCGCTGGACGGCCTGCGCCGAGAAGGCCCTGGCCGGCGAGCCCGTCGACCTCGCCTGGTACACCGTCCGCGAGCGCGACGAGGTCGAGGTGCTGCCCTGGGACCACCTCGACGCGGGGCTCGACCGCGAGTGGCTCTGGCAGGACTGGCAGGACGCCGTCGACGAGACCGAGGTCGAGGACTGCCGCTGGACGCCCTGCTACGACTGCGGCGTCTGCCCCACGATGGGCACCGAGATCCAGATCGGCCCGACCGGCAGGAAGCTGCTCCCGCTCGACGTGGTGTAACCGGATTCCTCCGTGGAAACCCCTGACCTGTAAGGGTTTCGGGCTTACGGGGCCGGTGCCTGGCGGAACCGGCTCCGGCGCCCCGTACTCTATAGGGAGACCTTTATTTCGACTCGACACGAGTAGGAAGGACCAGAACCCTGCCACCCATGCCGGAGGGTCCGGCGCCGGCCCCCGTGACCCAGCGACTGCGCGTCCGCTACGCCAAGCGGGGCAGGCTGCGGTTCACGAGCCATCGCGACATTTCCCGGGCCGTGGAACGCGCCGTACGGCGTGCCGGGATCCCTGTCGCGTTCAGCGGCGGATTCACCCCCCACCCGAAGATCTCGTACGCGGGTGCGGCGGCGACAGGGGTGGCCAGTGAGGCCGAATACCTCGAACTCGGGCTCACCGAGTCCCGCGACCCTGCGCGGGTGCGAGCCGATCTCGACGCGGCCCTGCCTTCCGGACTCGACGTCCTCGACGTCGTGCCGGTACGGGCGGGCCACGGCGACGCCCCGGTGAAGCCGGGCGCGTTCAGCGATCGGCTCGAGGCGTCCGAATGGCGGATCCGGCTTGACGGCGTGGCCGAGAGCGACGCCGCCGACGCCGTGGCCGCCTTCATGGCCGCCGAGAACATCGAGGTGGAACGCCTCACGAAGAAGGGACGGCGCCGTTTCGACGTGCGCGCCGCCGTGTCCGCCTGCGAGCTGGACCGGCGCGCCGCCGAGGCGGCGGATGCCCCTTGTGCGATACTTCGAATGGTTGTTCGGCATTCCACACCCGCCGTTCGACCCGACGACATCCTCACCGGACTGCGCCAGGTCGCCGACCTCGCGCCGCCGTCACCGCCGCTGGTGACCAGGCTGGCGCAGGGGCCCCTCGACGCGGACACCGGTGGCCTCGCGGATCCCCTGGATCCCGACCGGGAGACCGGCCTGCCGTCCGGCGACGACGCCGAGACGGCCCGCGGCCATGACCGGCCGCAGTCCGGGGACGCCGCGAGCGCGGATGCCGTCAGCGCCTGACCGTGGGACCGAAGCCGTGGAGGCACGGAACCGGTCCGCAGGGTACGGCCGGCGCACCCCCGACGACTTCGTCGTCATGGCCGGACCACCGTCCGGCCGTGGCGGCACCGACTGACGAGGTGCTCCCGCGCGGCGCACCGCATCGCCCCGCCCTGGCGGGACGGGTGGACGCGCCCGGGAGCCTGACGGGAGATTGCCCGGATGCTTGAGAACGAAGCCGACGCGGCCCCGGCCGAAGGCGCCGACGACGGGACCGTTGACAACGAGACCACGGAGACCACGGAGAGCACGGAGAACGCGCAGGCCGAGGGAGCTGAGAGCGCGAGCACGGGCGTGACGTCGCGTCCGCGCCGTGCGAGCCGGCCCGCCGGTCCGCCGCCCGACGTGGACGACGCCGCCGCGGCCCCCGCCGCGCAGCAGGAGCCCGCGGCCGAGCAGCCCGCCGCCGAGGAGCCCGCAGTTGCCGAGGAGCCTGCGGCGCCCGCCGAGACGCCCGAGGCGGTCGAGGCGGCCGAGCCGCCCAAGCGGACCCGTACCCGCGCCCGCAGGACCACGAAGGCCGCCGCCGAGACGCCCGAGCCCGTGCCGATGACCGGCGCCGAGACCTCCCCCGAGGCCCCGGCCGAGCAGCCCGCGCAGTCCGAGGAGTCCGAGCAGCCCGCCGAGGAGGCGGCCCCGGCCCCCCGCACCCGCACCCGGCGCCGCACCACCAGGGCCGCCGCCGAGGTCCCCGCCGTGCCGCAGGTCCCGGCCGTCCCGGTCGCCGGGGAGCAGCCGACCCCCGAGCAGGTGTCGGAGACCGAGCCCGCGAGCGGCGTCGGCGTCCCCGGCGTGACGTTCCAGCCCCCGATGGTCGTCTTCCAGCCGCCGCAGCCCAAGGCCGAGGCCCCCGCCCGGCCGAAGACCGCCGAGGCCGAGCCCGCCGAGCCCGCCGCCGAGGAGGACCTCGACCACGGGCCCGCGGACGAGGACGACTCCGAGGACCGCCCGTCCCGCCGTCGCCGCCGCCGCGGCGGCCGCGGCCGCGGCCGGGGCGGCAAGGAGGGCGCCGAGGACGAGGCCCAGGCGGAGGAGGCCGAGACCGAGGAGCCCAAGGACGAGGAGCCCGCCAAGCCCGCCAAGCCCGCCAAGCCCGCCAAGGGCAAGGCGGCGAAGGGCAAGGCGTCCAAGGCCAAGGACAAGGAGCAGGAGAAGGAGCCCAAGGCCGAGCAGCCCGAGCAGGGCGCCGCCGAGGGCGAGGGCGAGGACGAGGGAGAGGGCGGGACGAGCCGCCGCCGGCGGCGCCGCAGGCGCAGGTCCGGGGCCGACGGCGAGACCGGCGCCGGCACCGACGACCCGCCGAACACCGTCGTCCACGTCCGCACGGCCCGCGAGGAGCGCGCCGACGCCGAGGCCGAGGTCCAGTCCGTGCGGGGCTCGACCCGCCTGGAGGCCAAGAAGCAGCGCCGCCGCGAGGGGCGCGAGCAGGGCCGCCGCCGTCCGCCGGTGATCACCGAGGCGGAGTTCCTGGCGCGCCGCGAGGCCGTCGAGCGGGTCATGGTGGTCCGGCAGGAGGGCGAGCGCACCCAGATCGCCATCCTCGAGGACGACGTGCTCGTCGAGCACTACGTCAACCGCGCGACGCACCAGTCGTACGTCGGCAACGTCTACCTCGGCAAGGTCCAGAACGTCCTGCCGTCGATGGAGGCGGCGTTCGTCGACATCGGCAAGGGCCGCAACGCCGTGCTGTACGCGGGCGAGGTGAACTGGGACGCCTCCGGGCTGGAGGGCCAGCCGCGCCGCATCGAGTCGGCGCTGAAGTCGGGCCAGTCGGTGCTCGTCCAGGTCACCAAGGACCCCCTCGGCCACAAGGGCGCCCGGCTGACCAGCCAGGTCTCGCTGCCCGGCCGGTACCTGGTGTACGTGCCGGACGGCTCGATGACCGGCATCAGCCGCAAGCTGCCCGACAAGGAGCGCAGCCGCCTCAAGTCGATCCTGAAGAGGGTCATGCCGGAGAACGCCGGCGTGATCGTCCGGACCGCCGCCGAGGGGGCGACCGAGGAGGAGCTCGCCCGCGACGTCTCGCGCCTCGCCGCCCAGTGGGACAGCATCCAGAAGAAGGTCAAGACGGCGTCGGCTCCGTCGCTGCTCTACGGCGAGCCCGACCTGACGATCCGCGTCATCCGCGACATCTTCAACGAGGACTTCTCCAAGCTCGTCGTGTCCGGGGACGAGGCCTGGGACACCGTCTCCGAGTACGTCGAGTACGTCGCCCCGCATCTGGCCGACCGGGTCGAGCGCTGGACCGTCGACCAGGACGCCCTGTCGGCGTTCCGCATCGACGAGCAGATCGCCAAGGCCATGGACCGCAAGGTCTGGCTGCCGTCCGGCGGCTCCCTGGTGATCGACCGCACCGAGGCGATGACGGTCATCGACGTCAACACGGGCAAGTTCACCGGGCAGGGCGGCAACCTGGAGGAGACCGTCACCCGCAACAACCTGGAGGCGGCCGAGGAGATCGTCCGCCAGCTCCGGCTCCGCGACATCGGCGGCATCATCGTGATCGACTTCATCGACATGGTGCTGGAGAGCAACCGGGACCTGGTGCTGCGCCGCCTCGTCGAGTGCCTGTCGCGGGACCGTACCAAGCACCAGGTCGCCGAGGTCACCTCGCTTGGGCTGGTCCAGATGACCCGCAAGCGGGTCGGCCAGGGGCTGCTGGAGGCGTTCTCGGAGACCTGCGAGTCCTGCAACGGGCGCGGCATCCACGTCCACCTGACGCCGGTCGAGCCGAAGGCGGAGAAGGCGGCCGGCAAGGAGTCCGGACGCCGCCGCAAGCGCAAGGGCGAGGTCGAGAAGGCCGTCGAGGAGAAGCTGTCCCGGCACGAGGCCAAGCCGAAGGAACCCGCCGAGGAGCCCGCGCCGGAGCCCGTGAAGGAGCCCGTGAGCGAGGCCGTCCCCGAGCCGGCGCCGGTCGTGGAGGCCAAGGCCGAGCCGGTCCGTTCGCGGCCGAAGAAGTCCGGGCCCGCGAAGCGTCCGGCCGGCCCGCCGCCCGAGATCGACGAGCCCCCGGCGCAGGCCGCCGTGGAGGCCGCCGAGGCCGCCGTCGAGACCGCCGACACCGCTCCGGGCGCGCTGGACTCCGCCGAGCCGGTGCCGGTCGGCCCGAACGGCGCCGAACCGGCCGAGCCCGAGGCCGCGGGAGCCGAGACCGCGGGAGCCGAGCTGAACGGGGCCGAGGTGACCGCCGGCGCGTCCGCCGCCGAGTCCAACGGCTCCGCGCCCGCCGGCGACCAGGACGCCGGCGAGCCCGCCCGCCGGCGTCGCACCCGCCGCCCCCGCGCGGCGGCGGCGCAGGCCGCCGACGGCGGCGAGTCCTCCGACTGACGGGGCCGGACGCCCTGGCCGGACGCGTTCGCGTTCCGGTCAGGGCATCCGGTACCCTTGACCTTCGGCGCGCTCTCGGCGCGTCGCCCGAACCCGCACCGCGAGCCCCGTCCGGGGATCGGTCGGTGCTCACCTCGCCGATCCGGTGAGGACAAGCAGAGAGCGCCAGGGTCCTCCTGGTGTGCCGCCCTCGGCCCGGTGCCGGGGGTAGGCCCCCGTCCGGGGGCTGGTAAGCCACGCGTGGGACCGGTTCACTCCGGAAGCGCGCGCAGACGAAGGGTTTCCGCGGTGTACGCGATTGTCCGCGCAGGCGGCAGGCAGGAAAAGGTCGCCGTCGACGACGTGCTGACCGTCGACAAGCTGGCCGGCGACGTCGGGTCGACCATCAAGCTCCAGCCCCTGCTGGTCGTTGACGGCGACGACGTCGTGAGCGCCACGGCCGACCTCGCCCGCTACGAGGTGACCGCCGAGATCCTCGGCGCGGTCAAGGGCCCGAAGATCAACATCATGCACTACCGGAACAAGACCGGGTACAAGCGGCGGATGGGTCACCGTCAGCCGTACACCGAGGTCAAGATCACCGGTATCAAGGCCGGGAAGTAAGGGAGAGCGGTCTCATGGCACACAAGAAGGGCGCATCGTCCAGCCGTAACGGTCGCGACTCCAACGCCCAGCGCCTCGGTGTGAAGCGCTTCGGCGGCCAGGTCGTCAACGCCGGCGAGATCATCGTCCGCCAGCGCGGCACCCACTTCCACCCCGGCCCGGGCGTCGGCCGCGGCGGCGACGACACGCTGTTCGCGCTGGTCGCGGGCGCGGTGCAGTTCCGCCGCTACCGCGGCCGCAACGCGGTGAGCGTCGTCCCGCCGGCGGAATAGTCCGCCGGGCAGAGCGACTTTTCGAAGGGGCGGACCGTTTCCGGTCCGCTCCTTCGCCGTTTTTCACCGAGGTTTCCTGAGGAGAGTCACCGTGGCCGCTGGAGCGGGATCGGGCGCGCAGTTCGTCGACCGGGTGGTGCTGCACGTCGCGGCGGGCAACGGCGGCAACGGCTGCGCCTCGATCCACCGGGAGAAGTTCAAGCCGCTCGGCGGCCCGGACGGTGCCAACGGCGGCCGCGGCGGCGACGTCGTCCTCGTCGTCGACTCGAACGCCGCGAGCCTCCTGGAGTACCACCGGCGCCCGCACCGCAAGGCGGGCAACGGCAGGCCCGGCCAGGGCAGCCTCCGGACGGGCGCGGACGGCGACGACGTGATCCTCCCCGTCCCCGACGGCACCGTCGTGAAGTCGGGCGACACCGTCCTGGCGGACCTGGTCGGCGAGGGCACCCGGTTCGTGATCGCCAAGGGCGGCAGCGGCGGCCTCGGGAACGCGGCGTTGGCGACGGCCAAGCGCAAGGCGCCCGGGTTCGCGCTGCTCGGCGAGCCGGGGGAGGAGCGCGACGTCGTCCTCGAACTGAAGAGCGTCGCCGACGTGGCGCTCGTCGGGTTCCCCAGCGCGGGCAAGTCGTCGCTGATCGCCGCGCTGTCGGCCGCCAAGCCGAAGATCGCCGCCTACCCCTTCACGACGCTGATCCCGAACCTCGGCGTGGTGAGCGCGGGCGACACGACGTTCACGGTCGCGGACGTGCCGGGCCTGATCGAGGGCGCCAGCGAGGGCCGCGGCCTCGGTCTGGACTTCCTGCGCCACATCGAGCGCTCCTCCACCCTCGCGCACGTGCTCGACTGCGCGACGATGGAGCCGGGCCGCGACCCGGTCAGCGACTTCGAGGTCATCGAGCGCGAGCTCCAGGCCTATGACCGCGTGCTGGGCGACCGCCCGCTGTCGGACCGCCCGCGCATCGTCGTCCTGAACAAGGTGGACGTGCCGGACGCCCGCGAACTCGCCGAGATGGTGCGGCCCGAGTTCGAGGCCCGCGGCCTGCGGGTGTTCGAGGTGTCGGCGGCGTCGCACGAGGGGCTGCGGGAGCTGTCGTTCGCGATGGCGGCGATGGTGGCGGAGTACCGCGCCTCGCTGCCGCCGGCGGAGCCCACCCGCATCGTCATCCGGCCCGAGCCGGTCGGCGGGGACACCGACTTCGAGGTCAGGATCCTCGGCGACAACACCTACCTGATCACCGGGACGAAGCCGGTCCGCTGGCTGCGCCAGACCGACTTCGCCAACGAGGAGGCCGTCGGCTACCTGGCCGACCGCCTCGCCCGGCTCGGCGTGGAGGACGCGCTCGCCGAGGCGGGCGCCGCCGCCGGCGCCACCGTCCTGATCGGGACGCCCGACGACTCGATCGTCTTCGACTGGGAGCCGGAGGTGGCGGCGGGCGAGGGCACGAGGGGTCCGCGCGGCACCGACCGCCGTCTCGACGGCTGGTCCTAAAACTGAGCGAAGCGAACCGGGGGGCGTGGGGGGTCGTCCCCCCACAGGGAACACCTCACAGCGTGCAGGTTGGAGCGGGGTCTGGTCATGAGTGGGCGTGAGGCGGTCGCGAAGGCGCGGCGGATCGTGGTGAAGGCGGGCTCGTCGTCGCTGACCACGCCGCAGGGCACGATCGACGCGAACCGCATCGACGCGCTGGTGGACGTCCTCGCCGCGCGCCGCGGCGAGGGCACCGAGATCGTGTTCGTGTCGTCCGGCGCGATCGCGGCGGGGCTCGGGCCGCTCGGGCTGACCCGCCGCCCGCCCGACCTCGCGACCCAGCAGGCGGCGGCGAGCGTCGGGCAGGGCCTGCTGTTCGCCCGCTACACCTCCTCGTTCGCCCGGTACGCGCTGACGGTGGGGCAGGTGCTGCTCACCGCCGACGACATGATGCGCCGCTCGCACCACCGCAACGCGCAGCGCACCCTCGCGCAGCTGCTCGCGATGGGCGTCCTGCCGATCGTGAACGAGAACGACACGGTCGCCACCGACGAGATCCGGTTCGGCGACAACGACCGGCTGGCCGCGCTCGTCGCGCACCTGATCCGCGCGGACGCGCTGGTCCTGCTGTCGGACGTGGACGCCCTCTACACCGGGGACCCGCGCCGTCCCGGGACCCGCCGCATCGACGAGGTGCACGGCCCGGACGACCTGCGCGAGGTCGAGCTCGGCGGGTCCGGGCGGGTCGGCACCGGCGGCATGGTCACCAAGGTGGAGGCGGCCCGGATCGCGGGTATCCCGGTGGTGCTGACGAACGCCGCGTCGGCGGCGCACGCGCTCGCCGGCGACCAGGTGGGGACGCTGTTCCACCCGGCGGCGGGCCGCCGCATGTCGACCCGCGACCTGTGGCTGGCGCACGCGACGACGGGCCAGGGCCGCGTCATGCTGGACGCGGGCGCGGTCGAGGCGGTCGTGCGGCGCCGCAAGTCCCTGCTTCCGGCCGGGGTGACGGGCGTGGACGGCGACTTCGCCGCGGGCGACCCGGTCGACCTGTGCGACGCGGCCGGCGGGGTCGTCGCGCGCGGCCTGGTGAACTACGACGCGTCCGAGATCCCGGAGCTGATGGGGCGCTCGACACGCTGGCTGGCCCGCGAGCTGGGCGCCGAGTACGAACGCGAGATAATCCACCGCGACCATCTGGTGATACTGCGATGACAGGGAGTGCCTGCTGATGAGCGACGAGCGCGAGGAGTTCCTGCGGGTGGCGCGGCGCGCCAGGGATGCCGCCGCCGGGCTGGCTCCGCTGCCGCGGTCGGCGAAGGACGCGGCGCTGCACCGGATCGCCGAGGCGCTGGTCGCCGCCGCCCCGGAGATCGTCAAGGCGAACGAGGCCGATGTCGCGCGGGCCCGCGCGAACGGCACCTCCGAGTACATGATCGACCGGCTGAGCCTGTCGGAGGAGCGGATCGCCGCGATCGCCGACGCGGTCCGGAAGGTCGCCGCGCTGCCGGACCCGGTGGGGGAGACGGTGCGCGGGAACGTGCTGCCGAACGGGCTGGAGCTGCGGCAGGTGCGGGTGCCGCTCGGCGTCGTCGGGATCATCTACGAGGGCCGCCCGAACGTGACCGTGGACGCCGCCGCGCTGTGCCTGAAGAGCGGGAACGTGGCGATGCTGCGCGGCTCGTCGTCGGCGTACGACTCCAACACGGTGCTCGTCGAGGTGATGCAGGGCGCACTCACCGGCACCGAGGTCCCGCCGGACGCGGTGCAGCTGGTCCCGGGCACGTCCCGGGAGTCGGTGCGGCACCTGATGCGGGCGCGCGGCCTGGTGGACGTGCTGATCCCGCGCGGCGGCGCCTCGCTGATCAACTCGGTGGTGGAGGAGTCGACCGTCCCGGTGATCGAGACGGGCGTCGGCAACTGCGCGGTGTACGTGGACGCCGCCGCCGACGTCGACATGGCCGTGGACGTCCTGCTGAATGCCAAGACGCAGCGTCCTTCGGTGTGCAACGCCGCCGAGACGTTCCTGGTGCACGCCGACATCGCCGACACGTTCGTCCCGCGCGCGCTTGAGGCGCTGAAGAGCGCCGGTGTCACGGTGCACGGCGACGACCGCGTCCGCTCCTACAGCGGGGACGTCGTGGAGGCGACGGAGGACGACTGGTACGCCGAGTACCTGTCGCTCGACATCGCCGCCCGCGTGGTGGACTCGCTGGACGAGGCCGTGGCGCACATCCGCCGGTACGGCTCGGGGCACACGGAGGCGATCGTCACGACGTCCCAGCCGGCCGCGAAGCGGTTCGTGGCGCTGGTCGACTCGGCGGCCGTGATGGTGAACGCCTCGACGCGCTTCACCGACGGCGAGGAGTTCGGGTTCGGCGCGGAGATCGGCATCTCGACGCAGAAGCTGCACGCGCGCGGCCCGATGGGGCTGCCGGAGCTGACGTCGACCAAGTACGTGGTGGTGGGGGAAGGGCACGTGCGCGGCTGAGGTCCGGATTTGTGACATTTTTGCCATTGATGTCACGTGTGCGGGTGTGGTCTGATTCACGATTGTGACTCGTCAGTACAGCCGCCGCCGCGTCATCCAGGGCGCCGCCCTCAGCGCGGGGATCGCCACCACCGGACTGGCCGCCTTCCCCGCACGCCCCGCCGCCGCGGCGGCGCCGGCGTTGCGCGGCCCCGCAGCCGGCACCACCCTCGACCGGACGTACCTGCTCGGCGCCGCCGGCGCCGGCGGGTACCGCAAGGTGACCGCCGGGCCGGGGGAGCCGCACCTGCTGCGCCGCGACCTCGGCGGCGCCGCGTCCGCGCGCCGGGCCGCCACCCGCCGCGGCATCCTGGCGTTCGGCCACCTCACCGACGTGCACGTCATCGACGCGCAGTCCCCGGCCCGCGTCGAGTTCATCGACCGGCTCAAGGACGGCCTCGACCTGCTGCCGGTCGAGGGCGCCTACCGGCCGCAGGAGATCCTGTCCACGCAGGTCGCCGAGGCCATGGTCCAGGCGATGAACAGGGTCGGGCGCGGTCCGGCGACCGGGCTCGGCCTCGCCTTCACCATCAACACCGGCGACGCCGCCGACAACGTGCAGTACAACGAGATCCGCTGGATCATCGACCTGCTGGACGGCGGGCGCATCCGCCCCGACTCCGGCGACCCGAACCGGTACGAGGGCGTCATGGACTGGGCGTCCTACGACCGTTCGTTCTGGCATCCCGAGGGCCCGCCGCCCGGCGCGGAGGCCGACCTCCCGAGCGCCAGGTACGGCTTCCCGCGCGTGCACGGCCTGATCGACGCCGCACGCCGACCGTTCCAGGCGACCGGCCTCGACGCGCCGTGGCTGGCCGTGTTCGGCAACCACGACGGGCTCGTCCAGGGCAACCTGCCGACCAACCCGCTGGTCACCGGCCTCGCCACCGGCGGAATCAAGATCGGCGCTCCGGCGGACTCCGGCCAGGCCGAACGCCTCGCCCGGATGATCAGCGGGGGCGACGCCGCCGAACTCGTCCGGCTCAGCCGCGAGCAGGGCGGCGCCGGCGGCCTGTTCCGGCCGGTGACCCCCGACCCGAACCGCCGCATGCTCTCGCGCGCCGAGGTCGTCGCCGAGCACTTCAAGACCACCGCGTCCCTGCGCGGCCACGGCTTCACGCTCTCCAACCTGCGCGACGGTACCGCCTACTACGCCTTCGACAAGGGCGTCGTGCGCGGTCTCGTCCTCGACACCGTGAACCCCAACGGCTACTCCGAGGGCTCGCTCGACAGGAAGCAGTTCGCGTGGCTGGAGGCGCAGCTCAAGGCCGGTAGCAGCCGCTACATCGCCCCGGACGGCACGGTCGTGAAGCACGCCGCGAAGGACCGGCTGTTCGTCCTGTTCAGCCACCACCCCATCGGCTCGCTGGAGAACCCGCTGGGCGGCGACCGCGTCCTCGGGGACGAGATTGAGGCGCTCCTGCTGCGCTACCCGAACGTCGTCCTGTGGGTGAACGGCCACACGCACCGCAACCAGGTCATCCCGCACGCGCGCAAGGGCGGCGGGGGGTTCTGGGAGGTCAACACGGCCGCGCACATCGACTTCCCGCAGCAGAGCCGCATCGTCGAGCTCGCCGACAACGGCGACGGCACCCTGTCGGTCTTCGCGACGATCCTCGACTCCGCCGGTCCGGCCTCCTACGGCGGCCGCCTCACCGACCCGGTCCGGCTGGCGTCGCTGTCGCGCGAGCTGTCGGCCAACGACTGGCAGGACCGCGAGGAGAACCGCCGCGGCGAGGCCGCCGACCGCAACGTCGAGCTGCTGGTCCCTAGGCCCTTCTGACAGGAACGGCGAAGGGCCGCCGCGTCCGTGTCGCGGCGGCCCTGGCTCGGTGCCCGGTCAGTTCCCGGACGTGGGCCCGTTGTCGCGCCGGGTGAACCGGTCGAACAGCCCGCCCGCCGCACCGGCCGCCGCGTCGGCCATGTCGCGGACCTTGCCGACGAACGGGTCGGCCGTCCGCTCCCACGACTCCCGGTAGGACTGGGCGGCTTCCTTGATCCCGTCGCGGACCGACGCGCTGTCGTCGTCGTCGCGGCGCGGGTAGTCCCCGGCCAGGATGCGCTCGTACTCGCCGCTGCGCGCCCACCGGTCGATCTCGGCGAACCGGATCACCGCGAACGGGTGCGTCTGCCCGAGCAGGTTCATGAACTTCAGCAGCCCGTCCCGCACGTCGCCGGCCGCGTCGTACTCGCGGGCCTGCTGCAGGAACGCCTCGCTGCTCATCTCGCCGAGCCGCGTCCCGCCGGCGAGCTTCATGTTCACCCGCTTGGCCGCGTCGAGGTCCTGCCCGGCGAGCAGCCCGGCCCGGTCCGACGACAGCTCCGCCTTCCGGAACCACTCGCGCAGCCCGATGATGATCGCCGCGATGCCGACGTTGCCGAGCGGCAGCCAGGCCAGCCGCGCCCCGAGCTGCAGGAGGATCTGCATCATCGTCTGGTACACCGCGTGCCCGGACAGGATGTGCCCGACCTCGTGCCCGACGACGAACCGGAGCTCCTCCTCGTCCAGCAGGTCGATCAGGCCGGTGTTCAGCACGATGAACGGGTGGTCGGAGCCGAGCGCCATCGCGTTCGGCGTCGGGTCCTGCCGGACGTACAGCTCGGGGACCTCCGGCATGTCCAGGATGTACGAGGCGTCGCGGACCATGTCGTAGATGTGGCGGAACTGGTCCTCGCCGACGCGCACCGTCCCGCCGAGGAACATCAGCCGCAGTGCCCGCTCGTTGACCAGTCCGGACAGCTTGCGCAGGACGACGTCGAACCCGGAGAGCGAGCGCAGCGCCACCAGCGCCGACCGGTCCGCCGGGTGTTCGTAGGCCCGGGAACTGATCCCCGGGAACCGAGTACGTGCTCGATCCGGTGTGTTCTCCGTCATGTCTGGCATGGTAGTTCCGACGATCAACCGTGCCTGAGGGTTCCCCGCCGCGGAAGCCCGTCCGGCTCTGGCCGCGCCCGGGAGGCAGCCATGTTCGACCCCAAGGCCGAGGCGATGTCCCTCGACGAGCGCGCCGCGCTCCAGCGGCACCGGGTGTGGGGGCTGGTCGACCGGCTCCTCGCGGCAGGGGGCGTGCAGGGGCGGCGCCTGAAGGAGGCCGGGGTCGGGCGCGGCGCCGACGTGAAGCTCGCGGGGCTCCGCGACCTCCCGTTCACCACCAAGCAGGACCTGTGGGACCACTACCCGTTCGGGATGCTCGCCGTGCCGCGCGACCAGGTCGCCGCCGTGCACGGGTCCAGCGGGACGC
This sequence comes from Actinomadura sp. NPDC000600, assembly GCF_040492135.1. Lineage (NCBI taxonomy): Bacteria > Bacillati > Actinomycetota > Actinomycetes > Streptosporangiales > Thermomonosporaceae > Actinomadura > Actinomadura sp. NPDC000600. The sequence continues at coordinate 13,277 of NZ_JBEUPD010000057.1, read as the reverse complement.
GGGGGCGCCCGACGCTCGTCGCCTACACCAAGGCCGACCTCGACCTGTGGGCGGCGATGTGCGCGCGCTCCCTGTCCTGCGCCGGGGCGTCGCCGGGCAGCATCGTGCACAACGCCTACGGGTACGGGCTGTTCACCGGCGGGATCGGCATCCACCAGGGGGCCGTGGCGCTCGGCGCGACCGTCGTGCCGATGTCGGGCGGCATGACCGACCGGCAGGTGCGCATGCTCGCCGACCTCCGCCCCGACATCCTGACCTGCACTCCCGCGTACGCGCTGCGGCTGGGGGAGGCCGTCGCCGAGGCCGGGGTGGAGCCGGACTTCCTCAAGGCCGGGCTCTTCGGCGCCGAGCCGTGGTCGCAGGAGCTGCGCACGGCCATCGAGGACGTCCTGCCGATCAAGGCGATGGACGTCTACGGGCTCTCGGAGATCATCGGGCCGGGTGTGGCCACCGAGTGCCTGGAGCAGGACGGCCTGCACGTCAACGAGGACCACTTCATCGTCGAGACCGTCGACCCCGCCACCGGCGACCCCGTCGAGGACGGAACGCCCGGCGAGCTCGTCTTCACCACCCCGACCAAGCAGGCGCTGCCCCTGCTGCGCTACCGGACGGGCGACATCGCGTCCCTCACCCGCGGCGAGTGCGCCTGCGGTCGGACCCTGGTCCGGATGAGCAAGGTCCTCGGCCGTGCCGACGACATGATCGTCGTCCGGGGCGTGAACGTGTACCCGAGCGAGGTCGAGCGCGTCCTGCTCGGCTCCGGGCTTGTCCGGCCGCACTACCAGCTCGTCGTGGACCGGCGCAGCCCCTCCGCCCGGCTGCTCGTCGCCTGCGAGGCCGTCTCCGGCGACCCGAAGGCCGAGCTCGTCCACGCCCTGTACGAGACGCTCGGCCTCACCGCCGAGGTGGCGGTGCTGCCCGAGGGCACCGTGCCGAGGGTCGAGGTGGGCAAGGCCGTCCGCGTCGTGACCTGGGAAGACGGAGAGCCGCCGCTGCCAGGCCTGGCCTGAGGGGCCGGGGGCGGGCGTTCCGGGCGCCGGTCCGGCTGGCTATTGTCGTCGCTATGACGCAAAAGCGGCGCCTGGGGATCATGGGCGGCACGTTCGACCCGATCCACCACGGGCACCTCGTGGCCGCCAGCGAGGTCGCGCACTTCTTCTCCCTGGACGAGGTCGTGTTCGTGCCGACCGGCCTCTCGGCCCACAAGGAGATGGGCAAGGTCGCCGCCGCGGAGGACCGCTACCTCATGGCCGTCATCGCCACCGCGTCCAACCCGCGCTTCTCCGTCAGCCGCATCGACATCGACCGGCCCGGCCCCACCTACACCGTCGACACGCTCCGCGACATGCGCGAGATCCAGGGCCCGGACGCCGACCTGTTCTTCATCACGGGCGCGGACGCGCTGGAGAAGATGCTCACCTGGCACGACACCGCCGAGCTGTTCGAACTCGCGCACTTCATCGGCGTCACCCGCCCCGGCCACCGGCTCGCCGACCCCGGGCTGCCCGACGGGCGCGTCTCCCTCATGGAGGTGCCCGCCCTGTCGATCTCCTCCACCGAGTGCCGGGAACGCGTCAACTCCGGCGAACCCATCTGGTACCTCGTCCCGGACGGGATCGTCCAGTACATCAACAAGCGGGGCCTCTACCGCACCGCCGCCTGACGGGACGGCGCCGCCGCCTATTCTGGGATGGAGAACGGGGCCGCAACCGCCATTGCGGTCGAACAACGACAAAGAGGTCGATCGACCGCCGCACGTGAGAGGGTGGGAGCGGAGACGACCCCTACAGGGAGGATCGCGAGCGCATCGTGACCGCATCCGAGAGGGCGGCGCAGCTCGTCCGGATCGCCGCCGAGGCGGCGGGCGACAAGCTGGCCGACGACATTCTTGCCTACGACGTGAGCGAGCAGCTCGTCATCACCGACGCGTTCCTGCTCTGCTCGGCCCCCAGCGACCGGCAGGTCCGCGCCATCGTCGACGAGGTGGAAAAGCGCCTGCGCGAGGAGGCCGAGGCCAAGCCCGTCCGCCGCGAGGGCGAGCGTGAGGGCCGCTGGGTCCTGCTGGACTACGCGGACATCATCGTGCACATCCAGCACGAGGAGGACCGCATGTTCTACGCCCTCGAACGGCTCTGGAAAGACTGCCCCCTCATCGACCTGCCGGCCGCCGTCACCGCGCACCAGGCCCAGCGCGCCCGCGCCGTCGGGAGCCCGAGTGAGTGACGCCCGCCCGGCCCGCGAACCGGGCAGACGCCGGCTCGTCCTCTGGCGGCACGGCCAGACCTCGTGGAACGTCGAACGCCGCTTCCAGGGCAAGACCGACATCCCTCTCGACGAGACCGGCGTCGCGCAGGCCCAGCGCGCCGCCCGCCTCCTCGCCGGGCTCCGGCCCACCGCGCTGCTGGCCTCGCCGCTGCGCCGCGCCGCCGACACCGCCCAGGCCCTCGCCGACCTCACCGGACTGCCCGTCCGGTACGACCGGGACCTCATCGAACGCGACGGCGGCGCATGGGAGGGCCTCACCGCCCGCGAGATCAGCGAGCGCTACCCCGCCGAGCACGCCGCCTGGCAGCCGCCCGGCGGCGAGACCAGCGCCCAGGTCGCCAAGCGGGTCGGCGCCGCCCTCGAACGCGCCCTCGACGACCTGGAGCCCACAGGGCAGCTCGTCGTCGCCTCCCACGGCGCCGCGCTCCGCCTCGGCATGTCCCACCTCCTCGGCCTCCCCGAGGAGACCTGGGAGCGCCTCGGCGGCCTGTCCAACTGCTGCTGGTCGGTCGTCACCGAGATGCGGAACGGCGGCTGGCGCCTCGCCGAGCACAACGCCGGCACCCTCCCCGAACCCGTCCTCAGCGACGACCGCCCCGACACCGGCACCTGACGTCCGAAACGATTCGAGACCAGTCCCGCCCGTCCTATACACTGGCGGGGCGCCGCAGGATGAACGTCCATGCGGCGGCGGGGCTATGGCGCAGTTGGTAGCGCGCCTCCATGGCATGGAGGAGGTCTGGGGTTCGAATCCCCATAGCTCCACGAATGGAGTTGGGAGTCCCGACCCACGGAAAGCGTGGGTCGGGACTCCCTTCTTCATTTCTGCCTGGGGGGCGACCCCCAGACCCCCGATGTGGGGGCTCCGCCCCCACGCCCCCTCCCGGCTCAGGTCCCCGGTCGTCCACCGGTCGCCGCGTGGTCGGTGTGAGCGCGCTTTCGTTTTGGGGCTTCGCCCCTTGCCCCCTTCTTTGGGGGCTTCGCCCCCTTGCCCCCCTTGGTCGCTCTTGACCTGGGGTGTTGGGCCCCTTGGCGAGGGGGGTGGGCCGTTGGGCGTTTGGGGGGTGCTCGGTGGGTGGAGCATCGGCGCGGGGGTGGTTTCATGCGGGGTATGGGAAGACACCGCAGGGGGGCGAAGCGCGAGGTCACCGTGGCGGACCTGATCGACGAGCTGCGCCGGTTCGATCCCGACGCCCAGGTGCGGCTGGCGATCCAGCCCCGGATGCCGCAGGAGCACGCCGTGGGGACCGTCGCGGAGGCGGACGGGATGGTGTGGATCGGCGACGGGGGTGCGCGGGGCTACGCGCCCGACGAGGTCGGCGAGCGGCTCGGGTGGGTCTGACCGCAAAGCCTTCACCATGGCGGCGGCTGCCTTTCCCCCGGCCGTGCTTCGCGATGTTGATCATGAGGGAAGGCCCTCCCGTGGCGATGCACGATCGAGATGAGGGTTGACCCCATGACAAGCCGGTTCACCGGGAAGAGGCTGCTGCTGGCCGCGGCGGTCGCCGGGGCGTCCGTCGCAGCGACGACCGTCCCCGCGCAGGCCGCTCCGCCGCCCGCCCCGGAGACCCAGAAGGTCGACGACTGCACCAGTGCGCTCGACGTGCTGTCGCACCTCAAGCTGCTCCCGCGCGGGGCCGAACCCGGCCGGATACTGTGCGACGTCCGCGACCAGAGCAAGGAGCAGTACTCCAACGAGCTCCACACCGAGCGCACAGACGCGAGCGGCAAGACGGTCGAGAGCGACACGCTCCTCGGCGCGTACGAGTGGCTCAGGAGCCTCGTCGTCCAGGTGCCGACGGCCAACGACCTGCTGTACGTCTTCACCGCGAAGTAGCCCTGCCGCGGTCGGCGGCCGCGGAGGCGCACCTCCGCGGCCGCGCGTCCCGAGCGCTCCCAACGTGCACTAAGCTTTTCCTCGACCGAGGGGCTATGGCGCAGTTGGTAGCGCGCCTCCATGGCATGGAGGAGGTCTGGGGTTCGAATCCCCATAGCTCCACAAACGAGGCAGGAGTGGCGCAGAGCGCCACTCCTTTTCGTATGTTCGGGCGGTTTTCTGGCGAGGACCCCGGTCCTTGCGGGGCCGGGAGGGATCGCTTGTGTCGTGCGCGGTGCGTGAGCGCCGCCCGGGCCCGACCCCGAGCAATCCGGTGAGCGTAATGATATGGTCACGGATTGTGAAGCTGGTGGTGCAGGTGAGGCTGCTGCCGACGCCCGAGCAGGCGGCGGCCCTGACCGACACCCTCCACCAGGTCAACACCGCCGCCGATCACGTCTCGGCTGTCGCTTTCGCCCGGTTCGGGCTCCGTGCCCGGGAGTTGCCCTTGCGGAGGCTGTGTTACGGCGACCTCAAGGCCGGCGGGCTGGGCGCCCAGGCCGCCCAGCACGTGATCAAACGGGTCGTGGACGCCTACACTGCCCTGCGGGCCGGCATGCGCGGCGGCGGCCTCGGCGGCCCGGGCTCCAAGCGGCGCCGCAAAGCCGAGGCCAAACCGATCGCCTTCCGCCCCGAGGCCGCGCACACCTACGACGGCCGGTGCCTGTCCTGGCAGCTGGACGCGGGCACGGTCAGCATCTGGACCGTGAGAGGCCGGGCCAAGCATCTGCGGTTCGCCTGCTCACCCGAGCAGGCCAAGACACTGGCCGCGCACCGGCGCGGTGAATCCGACCTCGTCCACCGGGACGGGAAGTGGTTGCTGATCGCCACCTGCGACATCCCCGAACCGCAGGTGTACGAACCCGCCGACTGGGTGGGCGTGGACCGCGGCATCGTCAACCTGGCCACCACCAGCGACGGCGACAAACATCAAGGGCGGCGCCTGGACCGCTACCGCCGCTGGCAGGCTCGCAAACGCGCCGAACTCCAGGCCAAACGCACCCGGTCGGCGGCCCGGCTGCTGAAGAAGCGGGCCCGGCGGGAGGCCCGGCACGCCCGCCACGTCAACCACACGATTTCCAAGCAGGTCGTCGCCGTCGCGGCACGCACCGGACGCGGCATCGCACTCGAAGAGCTGTGTGGGATCCGCGGACGGGTCACGGTTCCTCGCGACCAGCGGGCACGCCTGTCGTCCTGGCCGTTCCGCCAGCTCGGCGCCTTCATCGAGTACAAGGCCCGCCGCGCCGGTGTGGCCTTCATCGAGGTGGATGCGACCCGTGACCGCCCCGCCGTAACGGGCAGTCGGGAGCGCGAACAACGCCCCAAGGACCGAACCAGAAGACTCGGTCCCTTCAAGGCCGAGTAGTTGACGCGGTGAAGCGTAGGACGGCGCCCACATGTTGGTCGGGGGTCGGGCCGTCCGCGGGCAGGACGACCAGTTCGCCGTCGGTGGCGGCGGCCGCTCTCACCAGGGCGGCGTCCGCGCGGACCTCGCGGGGGTCGGATACGCCGAACTCCTCGCGCAGCTGATCCGCGGACGTGGCGACCTCGGACGGGTCGGGCCCGACCCACAGCCGGGCCTGCGAGTCCGGGTCGTCCACCAGCAGGAGCGTCTCCACGCGGGCCTGGCGCACGGCCTCCGTCGTCGCGTCCAGGCCGGAGACGGCGCGCTGGCCGTTCGCCAGCTCCCGGTCGAAGCGCTCGGCCACGGTCATGACGCGCTCGGTGGACTTCAGCTGCAGGAGGCGGCGCAGCTCGGCGTCGAGGTCCGGGTCGTCGACCGTTGTGTTCTTGTCGGCCTCGACGGTGTGCTCCAGGACGTGCTCCGAGACCTCCTCCAGCACGGCCGTCCGGGCGCGGGTGTCGCCGGCGATCACGACGGCCTCGGCGCCGCAGCGCTCCGCCGCCCTGTCGATCTCGTGCGCGACCTTCTTGGCGTTGATCTTCCAGACGTTCTCCGAGGAGCGCTGGAAGCGGGACTGGTTCCAGTCGCCCGCCTTCACCTTGCGGATGGGGTACTGCTCGTCCCCGTCCACGTCGATGCGCTCGTGCTTCCCGTCGGCCGTGACGCAGTCGATCGCGCCGCCGCGCCGGTCGACGACCGCGAGCAGGTGCGGGAACCGCTCGCCGCGCTCGGCGAGGTAGGGCAGGACGTCGGGGAGCGGGGCGAGGGTGGCGCGCGTGCTGCGGGGCGGGCCCGGGAGGCGGTCGCCGTACACCACCTCGCCGTCGGCGGCGAAGATCACGATGCCTTCGGAGCGGCGCATCTCCAGGTCGTCCCGGATGGTCTGCTCGATCGCGCGGAGCGTGGCCTCGGGGGTGTCCTGCGCCTCCAGTTCCGCGCGCAGCGCCCGCCACCGCAGCTCGGCGGCCTTGGACGCGTCCTCGGTGGTCCGGGTGAGGTCCGCGTACACCGACGCGTACGGGCCCGGACGTTGGTACAGCGTTTTGAGGAATGCCAGATCCATGGGTTGGCCGTACCCCCCGTATTCGTGGCAAACGTGATGTGCGGGGCGTCAGTCCTCGGCGGACTGCTGGAGCCGCGCGTAGGCGAGCTGCAACCAGTCCGAGCCGGCGACCGCGGTCATCGTGGCGCCGGCGAGGCGGGTGGCGTCCGGGGCGAACACCAGGCCCGCCGCGTAGGCCGTCGCGACCCACTGGGCGGTGCAGAACGGGCAGGTGATCAGCTCGCCGACGGCGTGCCGGACGCCCTTGCCGCGCACCTCCTCCGACAGTTCGGCGGGGCCGGCCGTCCCGGAGTAGCGGGTGAACGGGGCGCGCAGGGGGCTCGTCACCGGGTCCTTGGTGATGAGACGGGACGCCTTGTGCGTGGTGATCGTCATCAGCGCCAGGTCGGCGAGGCCGATCGCCGGGGTCCGGTCGCGGAGGCGGCGGCCGAGCAGCGCCAGCGTCCCCGTGGTGAGCGCGTAGACGGCCAGGGTGCCGAGGTAGGAGCCGAGGGGACGGTCCTGCCCGGCGGCGTACTCCTCCTTCTGCCTGCGCGCGGTGTCGACGACCGCGTTCATGGGTTCTCCTTCCGTTCCCGGACGATCAGGCAGAACTCGTCGCCCTCGGGGTGCGCTCGCCTAGTGATCGCGCAGCGCCTTGACCAGCTCCGACTTGGTCATCGAGGAACGGCCCTCGACGCCGATCTCGCGGGCGCGCTGGAGCAGCTCGTCCTTCGTCCAGTCGTCGTAGGAGGGGCTCTTGCCGCCCTTGCGGCCGACCTTCTTGCTTCCCTGGTTCGCGGACGCGTTGGCGATCCGTGCCGCCTTCTCCTTGCTCTCTCCCTTGTCGCGGAGCTTCTGGTACTTCTTCTCGTCCTTGATCTGTGCTCTGGGCATGTCGAAACACGTACCCGGCTCGCGAGATCCACACATCGGGGACAATGACACGCGGGAAGGGGGCACGCGTGCGCATCGGCATCCTGGGGCCGCTCGACGTGCGGGACGAGGCCGCGCGGCCCGTCGAGGTCGCGGGCCGCAGGCTGCGCGCCCTTCTCGTGCGGCTGGCGGCCGAGGCGGGCCGTCCCGTGTCGGCCGAGCGGCTCCTGGACGACCTGTGGGAGGGCGCGCCCCCCGGCGGGAACGCCCTGCAGGCGCTCGTGTCCCGGCTCCGCGGCGTCGCCGGGCGGGACATGGTCGAGCACGGCCCCGCGGGCTACCGGCTCGGGATCGACCCGGGCGAGATCGACGCGGTCGCGTTCGAGCGCGGCGTCGCCGCCGCTCGGGCCGAGGACGATCCCCGCGCGCGGGCGGACGGCCTGCGCGCGGCGCTCGCGCTGTGGCGCGGGCCCGCCCTCGCCGACGTCGCCGACGCCGACTTCGCCCACGCGGCCGTCGCGCACCTGGAGGAGCTGCGGCTCGCCGCGGTCGAGGACCGGGTCGACGCCGAGATCGCCGCCGGGCTCCCCGTTCCGCCGGTCGCCGAACTGGAGCCCCTCGCCGCCGCGAACCCGCTGCGCGAGCGGCTGCGCGGCCAGCTGATGCGCACCCTGTACGCCGCGGGGCGGCAGGCCGAGGCGCTGGAGGTGTACGAGGAGACGCGGCGCGCCCTGGCCGACCGGCTCGGCGTCGACCCGTCCCCGGAACTGGCCGCCGTCCACCTGTCGATCCTGCGCCGCGAGACGACCGCCCGGGCGCCGGAGCCCGCGCCGCCGCCTCCGCCCGGCCCGCGGTCCGCGCGCACCAATCTGCCCGCGCGGCTCACCAGCTTCGTCGGGCGGGAGGAGGAGTCGCAGCGGGTCGGCAAGCTGCTCCGCGAGACCCGGCTCGTCACCCTCACCGGTCCCGGCGGCGCCGGCAAGACGCGGCTCGCCGGGGAGAGCGCCGGCGCGCTGGTCGACGAGATGCCGGACGGCGTGTGGTTCGTTCCGCTCGCCCCCGTCAGCGGTCCGGGCGACGTGGTGCAGGCGGTGCTGTCGGCGCTGGGCGTTCCCGAGAGCGTCCGTCCCACCGAGACCCGCGCGGTGGTGCGGCCCCTCGAACGGCTCACCGACTTCCTCGCCGCCAAGCGGATGGTGCTCGTCCTCGACAACTGCGAGCACCTCATCGACGCCGTCGCGCGGCTCGTCGACCACGTCGTCGCGCACGCCGACGGCGTCCGCGTCCTCGCGACCAGCCGCGAACCCCTCGGCATCACCGGCGAGTCGCTGTGCCCGGTGCCGTCCCTCCCGCTGCCGGAGGAGGGCACCGCTGACCCGGCCGACGCCCTCGGCTACGCCTCGGTGCGGCTGTTCGCCGACCGCGCCGCCGCCGTCCGCCCCGGCTTCGCGGTCGACGCCGGCACCGTCGCCGACGTCGTCGAGATCTGCCGCGCGCTCGACGGCATCCCGCTCGCGATCGAACTGGCCGCCGCGCGGCTGCGCTCCCTCACCCCCGGCCAGGTCGCGGCCCGCCTCGGCGACCGGTTCCGGCTGCTGACCGGCGGCAGCCGCACCGCCCTGCCCCGGCACCGGACCCTGCGCGCCGTCGTCGACTGGAGCTGGGACCTGCTGGACGAGCGGGAGCGCGCCGTCCTGCGCCGCCTCGCGGTGTTCGCCGGCGGCGCCACGCCGGACGCCGCCGTCCGCGTGTGCGGCCTCGACGCGCCGGACGCGCCCGACCCCCGCGACGTCATCGACGTGATCGCCGCGCTCATCGACAAGTCGCTGGTGATGGCCGACGGCGACACCGACGTCCGGTACCGGCTGCTGGAGACCGTCCGCGTCTACGCGGGGGAGCGGCTGGAGGAGGCTGGCGAGACCCGGCGCGTCCGCGACGAGCACGCCGCGTACCTCGTCGAGTTCGCCGAGCGCGCAGAGCCCGAACTGCGCCGCCGCGACCAGCTGCTCTGGTCCGCCCGGCTGGCCGCCGAACGCGAGAACTTCACCGTCGCCTTCCGCCATGTCACCGAGGTGGGCGACGTCGAGACGGCCCTGCGGCTCGTGGCCGGGCTGGTGTGGTTCTGGATCCTGCGCGACATGGAACGCGAAGCGGGCGGCTGGACGATCGCCGTCCGCGACATGGCGGGCGGCGCCGCGCCGCGCGGCCTGGAGGAGCCTTACGCGATGTGCGTCGTCTCCGCCGCCCTCGTGAGTGAGATGACCAAGGAGGAGGGGCCGACGCAGGAGTCGCTGCGCCGGGCCATGAGCGAGGCGGCGGCCGTGGTGCCCCCCTCACCCTCGCATCCCGTGCTCGCGCTCGCCGAGACGGCGTCCAACGTGCTCAGCGGAGACATGGAAGAGGTCAGGCGTGGTCTGGGCCGCATTCGCGACCACGACGATCCGTGGGTGCGCGCCGTCGTCCGCGTCATCTTGGCGCACCTGGGGATCAACTACGGTGAGATCGACGACGCCGCCGAGCAGGCGGCCGACGGCTACGCGCGGTTCCGCGAGCTCGGCGACCGGTTCGGGATGATCGTCGCGCTGAGCGGGATGATGCAGACCGCCGTGGCGCGCGGCGACCTGGCGGAGGCCGTCCGGCTCGGCGAGGAGGCGTACGGGTACGCGACGGTCGACGTCAGCCCCGAGCAGGGCTCCCAACTGCTCGCGCAGCTCGCGTGGGCACGGGCCCAACTGGGTGAGGTCGCCCGCGCCCGCGCCGACCTGGAGCGCGCCATGGCGCAGTCCGAACGCATCGGCGACTTCGCCGACGCCGCGACCGCTTCCCTCATGCTGTGCGAGATAGCGCTGCTGGAAGGCGACCGCGCCGCCGCCCGCGCCCACGCCGATCGCGCGTGCGGGTGGATCGAGTCGCGCGGGCACCGCCCCGACATCGTGCAGGTCGCCCGCCGGACGTCCAGCCGCCTCGGCTGCCTCGCGGAGGAGGTCGGCGACCTGGAGGCCGCCGCGCGCCGGCACGTCCAAGCGCTGAGCGGTCTCCGGAACGACACGTTCATGGGGAACCCGACCGTGGCCGCGCTCGTCGAGGGCGTCGCCGCCTACGCCGCCGCGCGCGGGCGGCACGTGCGGGCCGCCGAGCTACTGGGCACGGCGCACAAGCTGCTCGGCTACCGCGACACGGCGAGCTACGAGGTCCGCCGGACGCTGCCGCTCGTCAGCGGCGTCCTCGGCGAGGAGGCGTTCGCCGCCGCGTACGAGCGCGGCCGGCAGGTGACCCGGGACGAGGTGTTCGAGCAGGCGGAGGAGCTGGTCGCCTCCGTCTGAGCGGCACCGTGCCCGGCCCCGGTTCGCCGGGACGGGCAAGGCACGCCGCCCCGAACGGTTCTCCGGGGCGGCGCGCCTTCCGACGCGGACCGGCCGTCAGGCCCTCCGCGAGTACATGCGCATGGCCAGCGGGAACGTGACGAGGACGATTCCCGCCGCCCAGGCGAGCGTGTACCAGGCGTGGTTCCCGATCGGGCCGCCGACGGTCAGCGCGCGCACCGACTCCGCCAGATGCGTGACCGGGTTGACCTTCGACCACGCCTCCAGCCAGCCCGGCATCGTGGACGTGTCCGGCACGAGGATGCTGCTGCCGAACGTCAGCGGCATCACCCAGATGAACGAGAACCCCTGCACCGTGTCAGGCGTCGGCGCGACCAGCCCCACGAGCACCGAGATCCAGCAGACGGCCAGGTAGAACACGTACGCCAGCGCGAAGGCCGCCAGCACCGACAGCGGATCGGTGTGGAACCGGAACCCGAGGGCGGACCCGAACCCCACGAGCACCGTCATCACGGTGATGAACCGGACCGTGTCGCCGAGGACCGTCCCGAGCAGCGGCGCGGAACGGGCGATCGGAAGGCTGCGGAACCGGTCGAACACGCCCTTGTGGATGTCCTCGTTCAGCGCCGTTCCGAGCCCCATCGTGGCGAACATCGCCATCTGCGCGACGAGGCCCGGAAGCAGCTGCTGCAGGTAGGAATGCGTGTCGCCGGCCACCGCGCCGCCGAACACGTACAGGAACAGCAGCAGGAACACGATCGGCATCAGCGTCGTGTCCAGCAGCTTTTCGGGCGAGTGCTTCAACTGGGCGACGTTGCGCCACGCCAGGGTGAGACCGTGCCGCAGCGTCCGCCGCGCGCTGATGCGCGCGGGCGGCTCCGCGGCGGGCGGACGGCCGTCGACGGTGATGGCGGTCATGCGACGCTCCCCTCGGAAACGAGCTCGGAGTTGGGCTCTTCGGCCAGATGGCCCGTGAGTGTGAGGAACACCTCGTCGAGGCTCGGCATCCGCAACGCCAGCTCCGCCGCCACGATGGACGCCTCGTCCAGCCGCCGCACCAGAACCGACAGCAGCCGCGGATCGTACACGGGCGCCGTGACGAGGCCCGTGGCCTGCTGCACCTCCGGACGCTCACCGGTCAGCTCCGCGACGATCGCGGTGAGCTGCGCGGCGCGGAACGGCTCGGCCGCCCGGACCACCAGCGTCTGCCGTCCGACCTGCGACTTCAGGCTGTCGGAGGTGCCCTCGGCGATGACCCGCCCGTGGTCGAACACCGCGATGCGGTCGGCGAGGGCGTCGGCCTCCTCCAGGTACTGCGTGGTCAGCAGCACCGTCGCCCCGTCGGCGACGACCTCCCGGACGGTGTCCCAGACCTCGTTGCGCGCCCGCGGGTCCAGCCCGGTCGTCGGCTCGTCCAGGTAGATGATCTCCGGGTGGTTGATCAGGCTCGCCGCCAGGTCTAGCCGCCGGCGCATCCCGCCCGAGTACGTCTTCACCGCGCGGGACCCCGCGTCGGTGAGCCGGAACCGGTTGAGCAGGCGCCGCGCCCGCGCCTTCGCCTCCGCGCGGCCGAAGTCCAGCAGCCGGGCGATCATCACGAGGTTCTCGAAGCCCGTCAGCTCCTCGTCGACCGACGCGTACTGCCCCGTCAGCCCGATCTTCGCCCGGACGCGCACCGCGTCCTTCACCACGTCGTATCCGGCCACCTCGGCGCGCCCGGCGTCCGGCTTGAGCAGTGTCGCCAGCACGCGCACCGCGGTGGTCTTGCCCGCTCCGTTCGGGCCGAGGACCCCGAGGACCGTGCCTCGGCGGGCCGTGATGTCCACACCGTCCAGGGCCTTCGTCTCCCCGAACCGTTTCCGGAGCCCCTCCGCGCGGATCACTTCGTCCATCTGGGTGCCTTTCATCAGTCCTTCGCTGTGACGGTCACCACCGTGGGGGAAGGCGCTGACGTGGCGCGGACACCGGCGGGCGGACGCTGACGCGGCACTGACGGGGCACTGATTCCGTCGAATTGAACCGCGCATGACCTGCGGGTTTCGCGGGAGGGACGAACAAGGGGCCGATCCCGATTTGACGGCTCTTCCGGGGCTGCCTAATCTCTGTGGTGCCCCAAGGGGATGCGGGACGCCGAGAGGCGGACGGCCCCGGGGGACACGGACAGAGGAAAACGGTTCGCAGCGTGCTGCAGGCCGAGGTACTCTTGAAGTACAAGCCCGGACGGGATGCAGGACGCCGAGAGGTGGCCGGCCCGCAGGGCGCCTCCTACGGAACGATCTTTCCAGGTCTCTTCGGCCTGGGGATGTGTCGTCGCGTGGGGACGGGCACACCTCCGACTCGTCGAAAAGATCTTCACGGATCTGCTTGACAGTGGAGATGGGTCTGGTAAGTTAGCAGGGTTGCCCCGGAGCCGGGGTCCGCGGGAGCGGGGTTCGGCGCGGTGGGTGTCCGTTTCTTGAGAACTCAACAGCGTGTTAAAAGCCAGTGCCT